>JAFGOG010000321.1 GCA_016926595.1 Anaerolineae bacterium | reverse complement strand
GTAGGCGCCCGCGCTATTTAGCTTGAGCACAAAGATGTCGTAGCTACCCCCGGTGTAAGCGTGGAGCGGGCTGGTGTTGCCATCCCCTTGCCAGGAGGCGGAGCTATAGCCCGCCACGTAGATGTTGCCGCTGCCATCCAAGGCGATGGCGTTGCCATAGTCATAGCCGGTTCCCCCGTAGAAGGTGTGCCACTGGTAGGTGGGGTCGATGGTGAGCGGGTAGCGCGGGTCGTAGGCCCCCAGGCGAAAGCCCACCTCATCGCTTCCCCCCTCACCCTCGTAGGGAGAGGGCCCGGGGGTGAGGGTAAACACTGCCTCGACCGGTACGCGCTGGCCGGCGATCTCTTGCCAGGCCAGCGGGGCGGATTCGGTCATCTGCCCGGTCTCAAAGGCCAGGCGCAGGCTGCCATCGGCCTGGATCTCGGCCGGCACGTTGTAGTGCAGGCGAATCTGGGCCGGGTCGGCGCCGGGGGCGAGGGTGTAGGTGCTTTTGGCAACGCCGCCAGGCGCGCCGTCGGGCGTCGCTTCATAGGTCAGGCTGATGCCGTCCCACAGGTTGGTGTAGGTCACGCGGCCCAGGGGTGCGGCCCCACCTTGCCCGTGCGTAGCCTCCCGAGGCGCAGCGAGGAGCTCCCCCTCCGGGGGGAGGGAGTCATCGGCCGAGCCATCGCTGGCCGGCGTCACGGCGTTGGCCCCTTCAAAGCCCACGCGCAGGGCGTGGCTGCCGGTGACCAGCCATGCCGCGTCGGGCGCAAAGCCCAGCACGTGCCCGCCGGCGGTGAACTGGAGTAGCTGGGGCGCGGCCGGCGCGACGGGCGCCGGGCCGGCCGCGCCGGTCGCCGGCGCGGCCAGGCTGGTGGCCAACAATAGGGCCAGGATGGTCAGGAAGGCCCAAAGCCGTGGTAGGTTCCTGGTTCGTAGATGGTTCATGATTTTCCTCCTCGTCGATGATCAATGGCTTGTTGTGAATGGTCAACAGTCAACGGTGTGGCTCAGCCCTTTCTTTCTGCGCGCCGGGCGGCGGATGTGTTTGGTCCTGCAAAAAGGCCAGCAGGCGGTCCAGGTCGGGAAAGAGGTGCTCCTCTTTGCTCGTCACGGAGCGCAGCATGGCCCGCCAGGGGACGTCCGGCGCCTCCTGCCACAGGCGCAGCAGGTAGGATTGGGACCGCCGCGACCCGATCTCTGGTATCGAATGGGTCAGATCGTGCATCACTGCCACCTTTCCCCAGATAGGAATGGCCCGATTGTAGCAGGCTATCGTTACGAAAACGTAACGAGATGCGGCAATTTTGGCCGCAAAATCGATTTTGTGATAGAATTGAACCATGAAGCGGCTGGAGTTGCACCTGTTTGGCTCTTTTCAGGCGACGCTGGACGGCGAGCCCTTGACCGGCTTTCGCTCGGACAAGGTGCGCGCCCTGCTGGCCTACCTGGCTCTGGAAGGGGAGCGGCCCCACCGCCGCCAGGCGCTGGCGGCCCTGCTGTGGGGGGAACAACCGGACGAAAGCGCCCAGGCGAGTCTACGCGTGGCCCTCCACAACTTGCGCCAAATGCTGAAACCCCTGCTCGTCGCCGGGGATGAGGTCGCCGAGGGCGGGGTCGCCGAAGGTGAGGTCCCTGACACCCCGCCCCTGTTGACCATCACCCGGCAGAGCGTGCAATTCAGTCCCCAGCATCCCGCTTGTTGGGTGGACGCCGTCGAGTTCGACAGCCAGATCGCCGCTCAGCAGGCTCACCTCCACCGGAACCTGGTTCACTGCGACACCTGCGTGCAGCGGATGGAGCGGGTGGTCGAGCTCTACCGGGGAGATTTCCTGGCCGGACTGGCCCTGGCCGACAGCCCGGCCTTTGACGAGTGGCAAACCCTGCAACAGGAGGCCCGCCACCACCAGGCGTCGGGCGCCCTGCGAGCGCTGACGACGCACTATATGGCCCTGGCCGAGTACGGCGCTGTCGAACACTATGCCCGGCGCCAGATCGAGCTGGACTCCTGGGACGAGGAGGGCCACCGCGCCCTGATGTGGGGGCTGGCCATGGGCGGCCGGCGCGCCGCCGCCCTGGCCCAATACGAATCCTGCCGCTGCTGCCTTCAGCAGGAATTGGGCGCCGAGCCGGCCGAGGCGACGTCGGACCTCTACCGCCAGATCCTGGATGGCGCCCTGGGCTGGGATGCCGAGGCGGACGCGGCCGCCGAGCCGCAAAACCCCTACAAAGGCTTGCAGCCCTTCGAGGAAGCCGACGCGGGCCGCTTTTTTGGCCGGGAGCTGCTGGTCGACCGGCTGCTGGCCCGGCTGCGCGAGGGCGAGGAAGGGCCCCGCGAGCGTGAAGCCGGCGATGCCGGGGCGCAGGCCGGAGCTCCGGACTGGCAGAACCGCTTCCTGGCAGTTGTCGGGCCGAGCGGCAGCGGTAAGTCGTCCCTGGTGCGCGCCGGATTGATCCCGGCCCTGCGCCGGGCAGGCGCCCTGGGTGGGCAGCGGTGGACCGTTGCCAGCCTGTTCCCTGGCGAGGACCCCGAGGCAGGGCTGGCCGCTGCCCTGGAAGCCGCCCTGCCGTCAGGCCCTAGGACCGAGACGACAGAGCAAGAGGGTCCGGTGTCCGTACAGCATTTCGTCGAGGAACACCTGCCGCCGGGCCGGCGCCTGCTCCTGTTCGTCGACCAGGCCGAAGAGCTGTTCACCCTGACCCGCGACGAGGCGACGCGCACGGGCTTTGCCGCTGGCCTGTTGGCGGCGATGCAGACACTGCCCGAGCGACTGTGGATCGTGGTGGCCCTGCGCGCCGACTATTACGACCGGCCCCTGCGCTTTCCGAACTGGAGCCGGCTTTTTCACGAGCGGCTGGAGATCGCCCCGCCCCTCACGCCGGAGGAATTGGAGCGGGCCATCGTCGGCCCGGCGGCGCGGGTGGGCGTGACGCTGGAGACCGGCCTGGTGACGAGGCTCGTCGCCGACGTCGGCGATGAGCCGGGCTCGCTGCCGCTGCTGCAATACGCCCTGACCGAGCTGTTCGAGCGGCGGGAGGGCCGGACCCTGACCCTGGCCGCCTACCGGGCCATCGGCGCGCTGGCCGGCGCGCTGGTGGGTCGCGCCGAGGCGCTGTACGCCGGGCTGAGCGCCGGGGAGCAGGTGGCCGCCCGGCAGCTCTTTTTGCGGCTGGTCGTTCCCCAAGACGCCTCGCAGCAGCGGCCGGCCGATGCCCGGCGGCGGGTGCCGCAGAGCGAGCTGGAGAGCCTGGGCGACGAGCCGGGGGCCATGGCGGCGGTTATGGCCGCCTTTGGCCGGCACCGCCTGCTGACCTTCGACCGCGACGCCACTATGGAGCAGCCGACGGTGGAAGTCGCCCACGAGGTGCTCCTGGGCGCCTGGCCGCGCCTGCGGGCCTGGCTGGAGGAATCGCGCGCCGACATCCGGCTGCACCGGCGCCTGGCGACGCTGGCGGAGGAGTGGGACCGGGCCGGCCGGGATGCAGGGTTCCTGGCGCGAGGCCCCCGGCTGGCGCAATTCGAAACGCTGTTGACCTCACCCACACTGGCCCTGGCCCCGGTCGAGTCCGACTATTTACGCGCCAGCCTGGCCGAGCGGGACCGGCGGCGAGCCGAGGAAGAGGCCCGCCTGGTGCGGGAAGCGGCCATCGAACGGCGCGCGCGCAATCGCCTGCGGGGGTTCGTCGCCGTGCTGTCGGTGGCCGTGGTGGTGGCGCTGGGGCTGGTGGCCTTTGCCCTGGGCCAGCAGCGTATCGCCCGGCGGGAAGCCGCCGTGGCCTACAGCCTGAACCTGGCTACCGGCGCCCAACTGGCGCTCAACGAGGGCGATACCGACCTGGCTCTGGCCCTGGCCCTGCAGGCCAATCAGATTCCCGACCCGCCGCCGCAGGCGCAACTGATCCTCAGCCAGGCGGCCTATGCCCCCAGCGCCCGGCTTGTCCTGACGGGGCACACCGGCGCGGTAGAAAGCGTGGCCTTCCACCCCGCCGATGGTCGCACAGCGCTCTCCGGCTCGGCCGACGGCAGCCTGATCTTGTGGGACTTGGAGACAGGTGATGCCATCCGGCGCTTGACGGGGCATAGCGACGTGGTGCACAGTGTGGCCTTTTTACCAGATGGGGAGCGCGCCATTTCCGCTTCCGGCGACGGCAGCCTGATCGTGTGGGATTTGGCAAGTGGTGAAATCGTGCAGCGCCTGACCGGCCACACTGGCGCGGTTTGGGACGTGGCCGTGCACCCCGACGGCCGCCACGTGCTGTCTGCCTCGGCCGACAACACGCTGCGCCTGTGGGACATTTCGACTCCGCTCAACGCAGGCCTGGAAACAGGCCAGACGATACAGCAATTCGTCGGGCACGAAGGGGCCGTCTATTGTGTCGACATCAGCTCAGACGGACGCCGCGCGCTGTCTGGCTCGGCCGACCACAGCGTGATCTGGTGGGACATTGCAACAGGCAACATTGTCCATCATTTTGGTGGGCAGAGCAACACCTACACGCACCAGGATCTCGCGCTGTACACCCCCCAGCTCGTCGGCCATCAAGGGCCGGTCTGGGACGTGGCCATCAGCCCGGCTGGCCGCATCGCCATGTCGGTGTCTGAGGATCAGTACGCCATTCTGTGGGATCTGGAAACGGGCGAGCTGGTGCGCGAGTACCAGATCCTCAGGTCGGGCTTGTTCAGCGCCGGGTTCATTCCAGACGGCCGGCTGGCGGTGCTGGGCACGCTGGACGGCCGCGTGGTGTTGTTGACTCCGTATTATGGGCAAACAGAGCGCGAGTTCCTGGGCCACCAGGGCCGGGTGCTGGCGCTGGACCTTAGCCCGGACGGCCAGAGCATCCTGTCCGGCTCGGCCGACGGCAGCCTGCGCCTGTGGGACCTGAGCAACGGCGCAGAGTTGCGCCAACTGCATTTTCCCGATTCCGGCGCCAGCCTGGACCTCAGCTCGGATGGCAAGCTGGGCCTGGTGGCGCACTGGTCGGGCGACATCAACGTGTGGGATTATACCAGCGGACAGACCATTCGCCGCCTGGTGGGGCACACCGAGATGCCCTATGCCGGGGTCAAGTTTGGGCCAGACGGGCGCCTGGCTATCTCGGGTTCGGGTGATATCTTTGGCGTCGCCCAGGACAAGACGCTGCGGGTGTGGGATGTGGAAACGGGGCAAGAATTGCACCGTTTTGAGGGGTACGCGGACATCTTGTGGGATATTGACCTCAGCCCGGATGGGCGCTGGGCCGTCTCTGCATCGCGCGATGGCGCCGTCCAATTGTGGGATATTCCCTCCAGCCTGGAAACCGGGACCAACCAGGGCCGGGTCCTGATCAACCTGGCGCCGCAGGCTGCGCGCAGCGTGGCCGTGAGCTCGGACGGGCGCAGCGTCCTGGTTGGCCCGGGCAAGGGAGCCAGCGCCGCCCCCGACTACCGTTTGCGGCTGCTGGAACTCGAGACGGGCGCAGACCTCGCGCCACCGAGTGCCTTTTCCGGGCACACCGAAACGGTGCAGGCGGTTGCCTTCAGCCTCGACGGGCGCATGGCGCTGTCGAGCGGGCTGGACAAGCTGGTGATTCTGTGGGATGTCGCCAGCGGGCGCGAAATCCGGCGCTTTGTGGGCCACACGGCGGAAGTCACCCAAGTGGCCTTTAGCCCGGGCTGCGATCCGGCCCAGTCTGGCACGGCCGGCAGATGCATGGTGCTTTCCGCCGGGGGCGATAGTGTCATCATCCTGTGGGATATGGAAAGCGGAGAGGCGCTCCGCCGCTACCAGGGACACCAGGGCAATATTTTGGGGGCCGTATTTATGCCGGGCGGCCGCACCATCCTCTCGGCTGCCGTAGATAGCACCGTGCGCGAGTGGCGCGTGGACCTGGGCTATGACGATCTCCTGGCCTGGATCGAGGCCAACCGCTACGTGCCCGAGCTGACCTGCCAGCAGCGGGCGCAGTATCACGTCGAGCCGTTGTGCGAGGCGAGCGATCTCACGAACCCATAAAGTTATGCCCCGGCACCTGCAAGCGCACCTGGCAGCAGGTGGGCACGTGCCCGGCATCTTTTTTGCTGCGCCGCACCCGCTTCAGAATTGTGTCTCTTCTTCCTCCATCGCCAGAGTAAAATAGAATGTCGCGCCCTGGTTCACGGCGCCTTCAGCCCAGACATGGCCGCGGTGGCGATGAATAATGCGCTGCACGGTGGCCAGGCCAACGCCGGTACCGTCAAACTCGGTTGAGCTGTGCAGGCGATGGAAGGCCGTGAACAGCCTGTCGGCATAGTCCATGTCAAAGCCGGCCCCGTTATCACGCACGAAATACACACGTGCGTCCTCCCCTTCGGTACACCCGAATTCAATCCTGGCAGAGGCCTGCCTGCCGGTGAACTTCCAGGCATTGCCGAGCAGATTTTCCAACACGACGCGCAGCAGGTGAGCATCGCCGAAAGCCACCACTTTGCCGGCAATCACGAATTCTACCTGGCGCTCCGGCTGCGCTCGATGCAGCTCGGCGGCGATTTCCTGCGCCAGAGCGCCAAGGTCTACCCTCGCCCACTGCATCCTGTTCTGTGTCAGGCGCGACAACTTGAGCAGGTCGTCAATAAGGTGCCCCATGCGTTGGCTGCCGGCCTGCACGCGCCGGAGATAGTCCTGGGCGGTAGCATCCAGTTGGCCAGCATAGTCTTCCAGCAGGGCCTGGCTAAAGCCATCCAGCGTGCGCAACGGTGCACGCAGGTCGTGAGAGACAGAATAGGCAAAGGCTTCCAGCTCCTTGTTGACGGCGGCGAGCGTGGCCGTACGCTCGGCGACACGTTCCTCCAGCCGCGTGGCGTACTGCTGGACCTGGTCGTAGAGCCGGGCATTGGTGATAGCCACGGCCAACTGATTGGCTATGGACTGCAAGGCGATGATATCACCGGCCGAGAAAGCTGCCTTCTGGGCGCTTTGCACCGTCAGAGCGCCGATGCACTCTCCTCGGCTGTTCAGCGGCAGCGCCATCTCGGAGCGGGTCTCGGGCAGGAGTGGGTTGTTGAAGCGGACGAACTGGTCCTCAACGTCGGGAGCGATGATGGGCTGCGCCTGGGCCACGCACTGGCCGATCATCGACTGGCCACCCACGGCCAGGCGGTGTCCCTCCGCGAGCATTTTCTGGCCCGCTTTGCCAGTGCCGGCGTGCAGCACGGCCTGCTCGCCGGCCTCGTCGACGAGAAACAGGCCAATGTAGTAAAGGTTGAACCGCTGTTGGATCAGGTCCACGGCCTGCCGCATCAGGTGCTCGGGGTCGAGGATCGTGCTCGCCGACGC
>JAFGOG010000320.1 GCA_016926595.1 Anaerolineae bacterium | reverse complement strand
TATCTGCAGCCCCGGCGAAAACACCCAAAACTGCTTCCACGACTGCCAATGCATTACCAGCTACTGTGGAGATACCGTTTGTCTGTGTGGTGAGACCCATGGTAGCTGCCCCAGCGACTGCGGCTGTGCGCCCAGATGCGGCGACGGCGTCTGCGAATTGGATTGTGGGGAAAACATGTCCAATTGTCCAGCTGACTGCACCCCAAGCCCCAACGCCGTCAATGATACCGCCATTACCGACGAAGACGTTGCCATTGAGATCGACGTGCTGGCCAACGACACAACACCGGTTGGCACCCTCAACCCGGCCAGCGTCACCGTTACCATGGCGCCGGCCAACGGCGCTACCAGTGTCAATGTCGCTACCGGAGCTATCACCTACACACCAGCACTCGATCATTTTGGCACCGACCAGTTCATCTACCAGGTCTGCCATACCCTCAGTCGCTGTGATACCGCTACCGTCTCCATTACCATCAACGGCATCAACGATCCTCCCTATGCCAATGACGACACAGTCACCACTGATGAGGATGTCGCCATCGAGATCAACGTGCTGGCCAACGACACCGACGACGGCACACTTGATCCCACCTCAGTAACCGTTATCACGCCCCCTCAGCAAGGCTTGGTCACCATTGACGCCACTACCGGCGCCGTTACCTACACCCCCAACCTGGACTATAACGGGGCCGATACCCTCGTCTACCAGGTCTGTGACAATGACAGCACCTGCTCAACCGCCACCGTTTTCATCACCATCACACCAGTCGATGATCCACCAACAGCCAACCCGGATGAAATCCACGTGCAGATCAACACCCAGGCAGCCTTCAACCCGGTGGCCAACGACACCGACCCGGACAGCATACTCGACCCTTGCGCCGTCATGCTCATCACCCAGCCCACCAACGGGGCTGCAACCCTCGACGCCTCCTGCCGGACAATCTACACTCCCCTGGTCGGTTTCACCGGCACTGATAGTTTCAATTATCAGATCTGCGACGACACCGGTTTGTGTGCTAACAGCACCATTACATTGATCGTCAGCCCCAATCCACCCCAGCCAACCGCCGCGCCGCAGCCCACCACTTTCGATCCGGCGCTCAGCAAGGCCGGTCCGGCCAGCGCCGCCGTCATTGGCGAACTTATACCCTGGTCCATCACCGCCAGCAACACCGGCATCCAAACAACCGAGGCCTACACGTTCAGCGATCCTGTGCCCCCCACGTTTGACATCAGAGACGTAGTGGTGAACGGCAAAGCCACCTACTTCATCAGCGGCAACACGATCACTTTCAATGTCGAGCCGCTGGAACCCGGGGAGCAAGTCCATATCACCGTCAACACAATTGCCAACCAACAAGCCAGGCCAGGTCAGGCCTGTAACAGTCTAGCCCCGGCCCAAAGCGCCAACAGCACCGCCTGTGCCATGCTCTACCCCAACACGCTGCCGGCTGCCGGCGAGCGGACACGCCTGCGGATCGTCGTACCCAGTATTGGCATTCTTGCCGCGCTGGCCGGCGGAAGCTGGCTGATCAAGAAACGGCGCTAGAGGAGAAACACTATGACAAGAAGCCTATCCCACTTCCGCCGGTCCGTTGCGCCAGCCGCCACTCTTCTGGCGCTCGGGTCATTGCTCGCTGCCGGCCTGGCTTGCGATGAGAGCAATGTCAGTCGCATGCGAGCCCGTGACATCCCAGAGTGGGCCTGTCCCAGCCCAACACCTATCCCGGAGTGTCTGATCACACCCAGCGCCGAGCCTGGCACGCCGGTGCCTACTTACGACTACCCGGCCGATTGCTTTCTGCCCACTGCTACACCTTTTGTCCTGCACGAGGACTTCCGGCTTGGGCGGCGGGTCCGCATCGGCGGCGTGATGGGGATCGGCCTGGGTATCTGGGTAACGATGGATGACGTCGAGATGGCCGGCCCATTCACCGTTACCAATCCACTAACAAGTGAAACCGACCAGCTGTGGATAGCCAAGTGGAGCGTTCGTATTGAAAACGCCTCCCTCACCAACGCCTACGAGGTCTACCCCTTTTCACAGCTCTACGTTCTGACGGTCGATCACAAGAATGGTTCGGCTGTCACCGGTGCGTGGGGCTTGTCAGCCGAGGCGCACAAGCAGATCGGACTGGATGAGCTGCCCCTGGATGAGGACACAGCCATTCTCGACCCAGGCGAGCGCATCACTTACATAGTGGCTGCCTACGTCCCAGGGCCTTGGGTACGCGAGCTGGCATATGTGCTCGATCCCTTCGATGAGCAAAATATCGAGGATATGATCGAGCACAACTCGCTCGGATCCAACGTAGGCGTATGGATCACCGATTACATGGACCCAAACGCTTGCCCGTATGCCGATATCGAGCCGTTGCCATACCAGTTCACCGGTGATACCGAACCGGGCACCTATGTGCCCGGATTTCTTCTCACTCGCCATCCTGTGGCAGGTATCAGCATCACAAGAGGATTCGGATGTCACGAATTCTTTACAGGTATTTACGGCAACGGCTGCGAGGGTGAAAAGCCCTGGTTTCACAACGGCATCGACTATGCCTGGGCATCCAACTCGCCTATCTACGATCCGCTGCCCGGTCCCGGCTCCATCGTCTTTGCCGGACAGGATGACCGCCCTGACTGCTCATACATCAGTGGTAGTCTGCCACCCCACCTGGGGTTGGGCAACTTCATCAAGCAGGTTGCCTCTGTAGACGGCCACTCGCTTGTCTTGAAATATGGTCACCTGACCTCGTTCAATACTCACAGCGGTGCCACCACCATACCAGGACAGGTATTAGGGGGGATGGGATCCACTGGCTGCTCGACCGGCTCACACCTACATTTCCAGGTCCAGGTCGACGGCTACATGGTCAACCCGGCACTACTGATCCCGCCCAACGCACCGCCCTAGACACCGGCGCTACACTACCGAATCTGGAGCAGGCAGCCTATTCTGAGGAAGCCATAATGCAAGACATACTGGTCATCGTCGAAAGCCCGCAAAAGGGCAAGAAAATCAGCCAAATACTGGGAAGTGGCTATACAGTCAAAGCCTCAACCGGCCATGTTTGCGACCTGCCGGACGACCGGCTAGGCATCGATATCGATGACGCCTGCCAGGAGAGCTATGTACCCACCAAGTCCGAAACTCTCGCTGACCTGCGCCGGGCAGCTCGCCGAGCCCGGGCGGTCATCCTGGCTACCGATCCCGACCGGGAAGGAGAAGCCATAGCCTGGCACCTGGCCAGGTTAGTGCCCGGGAGCAAGCCGGTCAGCCGGGTGACGTTTAACCAGATCACACCCGACGCCATCCAGCAGGCTTTCGCCAACCCTGGGTCAATTGACCAGATGCTGGTCAACGCTCAGCGCGCCCGGCGGGTCATCGACCGCCTGATCGGCTACCTGCTCAGTCCCTTCCTCAGCCAGACCGACCCCAACGGCCAGGCACTCAGCGCCGGCCGGGTGCAATCCGCTGCGCTACGTATTATCGTGGACCGGGAGCGCGAGCGCCGCGCTTTTACCTCCCACAGTCTGTGGGTCATCGACGCCTACCTGCTTCATCAGGGACAGCCGTTGCAGGCCAGGCTCATGGCCCCCAAGCCCATCACCGATCAACATGTTGTCGACGCCATCTTGGATCAGTTATCCCAAGCTACAACCTGGTGGGTAGAGACTGTCATGGTTACGGACGACCAACGCCACCCGCCACCGCCTTTTACCACCAGCACACTCCAGCAAGAGGCTTCCCGATGCCTCCAATACGAGCCACACCAGACCGACCAGGCTGCGCAGGCGCTGTACGAAGCCGGCGCCATCACCTACCCGCGCAGCGACTCCGTCCACGTAGCACCGGAAGCCCAACAGGCTGCCCGCACCATCATCCACTGTCACTACGGCCCCGGCTATCTGCCGGAACAGCCTCCCAGCTACCCAGCTAAGCGTGGTACACAGGGCGCCCACGAGTGCATACGGCCAACCCACCCCAGCCGACCCCTGGCCGACGACGCGCAGACCCATCTTGATCTATACACCTTGATCTGGCAGCGTTTCATCGCATCGCAGATGGCTCCGGCCCGTTTCCAGGTCACCTGTGTTACCGTCCGCTCGGGGGCCGATCAAGACACCCCCCTACCCCATACTTTCACTGCCAGGTCGCAGCAACCTGTATTCCTGGGCTATCGCGCCCTGTATGATGAGATGCCCGACATCGACGAGGCCCGGGAGCAGGAAGAAAACGATCTGCCTCAGACTGACTTGCCGCCCCTGGCGGACGGCATCACCCTGCAGCTCGACAGGCTAACCGCCCCCCGCAAACAGACACGGCCACCCCACCGCTACACCTCCGCGCGGCTTATCGCCGCACTGGACCGCCAGCGTATCGGGCGCCCGTCGACCTTCGGAACTATTTCCCAGACCCTTCGCGAGCGCGGCTATCTGAGCATCCAGCACCACTACCTGGTCCCCACGCCGCTTGGCGAGAACATCCTCGATACGCTCCTGGAACACTTCCCGGACATCTTCGATCTCGCGTTCACTGCCACTATCGAAGCGCTGCTGGACCACATTGCCCGAGGCCAGGCCAGCTATAAGGACGTCGTTGGTGCCTTCTACTACGGAACACTCCAACCGGCTCTCCATACAGCATACCAGGCCGTCCAGCACTCCAGCCAACCCGCGCATGTCTGCCCACTGTGTGGCCGTTTGTTACTGCGTCACAGCGGCAAGCGAGGCCCATTCTGGGGATGTAGCGGGTATCCAGATGCCTGCACCTATACAGAGAGTCTTACCAGCCTACCACTCAAGGAGATCGTCTCATGAAACTATCACGCTCATTCCACTTAGCCTGCAGCCTGCTGGTAGGCATTGCCATCAGCATGCTAGTTAGCCGGCCAGCCAGCGCGCAAGACAACCCACCCTCCTCACGGGATGTTATCTTGCTGGTGCGCGACGGGGCTGGGGCGCCTTTATACGGGGTCGTTTTGGATATTCTGGAAGCCGGCCCTCCCAACGAGCCCTACGATCAGTGTACAACTAACGAAAGCGGCCAATGCTTCACCGCTTTGTTCCCCGACCACCTGTATATCATCCAGTTCTCGGTCAAGAACAGCTGGCGCGGACGCTACTTTGCAGCGCTCGAGGAACAGAGCGCCCCGGGCGAATATTGCCCCGGCCCTGGTTTTTGTATCTACTTCTCCCCCGATCCGGCCAACCCGGAGGTGGACACCATCACCTTCGTGGTGGCTCAGCGTGACGACGGCCTGCTCCAGCCGGCCTGGGATATGAGCGCCGACGCATCAGCCTCGCCCGAGCCCTTTTTCCCGCCAGGCCAGTCCAGCGACAACCTGGACCTGTCGGGACTTGACGCCGGCCTGGTGGCCGGCCCATCACCCATCGCCCCAGAGAGCAGCAGCAACGACATCACTACTGCTGCTTCTCCAACCGCCCAGGTGGTCGTCAGCACCTACGGAGCTGCCGGCGCGCCCGTGCCGTCCGTCACTCCTACCCCGTTGCCGGCCGTGACCTCACCGCCGGCGCCAACCCTCGAGCTGGATGACATTGCGCTGGGGTTGCTGGCTCTGGCCGTGGTGATCACTCTACTTGTTCTGATTACGCTCTGGCTTCGGCGCAAAGCCCGATAAGGAGATTGAGGATGGGCGACTCATTATTCATTGTGCCAATGCAAATGCAGCTGTACTACATCATCCTGGGGGCAGCGGTCTCGCTTTTTGCATCGGGCCGTGCTGAAGGGTTGGCCGGGTGCATCATCGAAGCACTTACACATTGGCTTGAAGAAAACATTTTTGGAGCAGCCATCCACTATACTGCCACCATCAGCCAACCTCTCATGACGCTGTTTGCCCAGATTGCCTTGTTACTGCTGGCCATCGCTTACCTGCTGTCGCCATTCGTCAAGATCCGCGTGGTCAACTGGCAGAAAGCACTGGCCTGGTTCATCTTCGGCACCATCTTCCTCACCCAGGGCCCAACCATCTACCACCAGACCGAGCACATGCGCCGCACGCTGGCCAGCGACCTTTACAAGACTGTCCTGAGCACTACCCAGATCCCGGGACTGGCGATCGGCAATAGTCCAGGCTATGACCAGAAGCTGAGCTCCATATCAGAAAATGCCTCAGGCACTATGAGTGGGCTGGACGTCGGCATTGCTTACCTGCTGGCCGACCGCAGTGAAATCCTCGCCCCGCCAGACGATTTGCCAGGAGATTTCCACCAAACCTACTTTCCAGAGGAGATAGATGGTGAGAAGTTCAAGAGCCTTGAACCTTCCCAACGCAACGAATCCATCACAAAAGGCCTACAAGGCTGCCTGCGCCTCTTGACCGGCCACATTGTGTTGGTCTTTGGCATCATCGAGCAGCTTGTCTACCTGGCGCTGACTATCTCGGCCGGGTTGTTGTTCATTAACATGACCCTGGTTCTGCCCCTGGCGCTTTTCGAGTACACCGAGCCCATGGCCAGTTCGGTGCTCGATGCCTGGTTCAAGCTCTTTATATTCACCGTAATTGCCTCGGTTTTTCAGGCCATCATCGTCGGAGTAGTGATCGCCGCCGCCGAAGCCAACAACCCGGCCATGGTGCTAGGTACCAGCTTTGTCGGCATGTTCCTGATGTCCGCGCTGCTGATACGATCCTTCTCAGCTATCGGTAACAGCATGAACTCGATGTTCGCTGCCGCCTCGCAGGTCACAGGCGGCAAGATTCACTCGCCACTAGATCTGGGAACCGCTGCCGCCGGCGCGGCGGCAATGGCTGCTGTCACAGTCGCCACAGCCGGAGCCGGCGCAGCAGTAACCGCCGCAGCCGGCGGGTCACTGGCCCAGGTGGCCGGGAGCGCCCTGTCGGGGTCAGACAAACTCTTCCAGGGCGCGGCCATCGGCAGCATGGTTTTGCCGGACAGCAGCCCGCTGAAAGAGAAAGCTACCGGTTTCTATGAGGGCGCCATGTCCAATCGCATGCTTGGGCCAGCCGGTGGGTTGCTGTTACGCCATCCGGGCGGCGAGAAGGAATCTTTTACAAGCCGAGACGCTGCCAAACTCGAAAGGGGCGCTACCGAGACGGCGATGGGCATGGCCATCAGCCAGGCCATATCCAGCGCCCCAGCCGGCGGCTACACCAACCAGGAAGCAGCCCTGGAGGCAGTGCGAGCTTCGCTGCAAGCACAAGGCGCGCTCAACGCGCGGCTGGAAGCCCACCTGGGACAGCGCGCCCAGGGCATCGGCCAGCATGTCATGGCCGAGTCACAGCGTTCAGATCAACCCCTTAAGGTACACGTGAACGTCGACAGCAAAGGCGGTGGCAACAGCAAGGAACCCCCCGCCACTTCCGCCTCCAGCAAAACAGAGAACAGAGGAAAGCGCTAATCCATGGATACCACCGCACCCTATCTTGATCCAACCCGCATCACCGCTCGCACGGTCGAACCAGAACATCTATACACCCTATATGAACTGGAAAACATGCCCTTCGAGGCGCTGGAAGAGCTCTACCGGGCTATCCCACCTGATACCCAGGATTTCTTCGAGAGCACGCTCCGGGAGAGCCTGCGCAAGCGCTACAATGACGAGTTCGCCAGTGAAGCTGAACAGCTGGAGCTGATTGGCAGCTGCCTGGATCTCTACCAGGAAGAGCACCCGCGTGTGCCGCTCGATCGCTATGAAGATGGCATCCGCTGGGTAGGCATACCCCCACGTGTGCTGGATCAATACAAAGAGGACACGCTAGCAGAAAAGGACGGAAAAACAGCCAGCAAGCCCGCGGAGCAGTCCTCTGCCCGGCCCTACATCATCGCCGGAGCACTTGTTCTGGCCGGCCTATGTCTGGTCTTCACGCTGATGCGCGCGCTCTTTGCTCCCTCGGCCCCAACCACAGCAGAGCTGACAGCTACCTCCATCGCAGCCACCCAGTTTGCGCTGGTGCCCCCTACCCCCACGCCGCTGGCGCTCGAAAACATCGACCGTCCGATCGGCGCCGGACAGGATCTCCGCAGCCGATACCCGGTTATATTGGAGATCACCCGCGCCGATGGCACACCACGCGTCTTCGCTGTACAACAGAAGAAGATTGATATCGCGGAATGGGACTACACCAGTGATACAGATGTAGCCTCCAGCATCTTAGGATTGTCTATCCGCCCTGTGCTCGGCATCCCATACAGCTCTTACAATAAGACCTTTCTGGAGAGCCTGGCTCCCGGTGACCAGGTCACGCTGCGCATGTCAACCAACCAGAGTCTTCGCTTCGCGGTCAGCCGCTCCGAGCGTGTGGCGCCCCAGACCGCAGAAATATTCAGTCAAACCAGTCCTGGTCTGGTATTGGTCCTGCTGGCAGAGCCTGCACCCAGCCGGCTGGTCATCTATGGTAGTTACCAGACCGACCAGGAAGCAGCCAGCAGCACCACGCCTTCCAATAACCAGGCTGCCAGCGTCGAACAGCCGGTCACTCATGGCGATAGCGGTGTCATAATAACGGCGCTCTCTGCCAATACCACCAGCGGGTCGACAACATCACCGCTGCCGCCTGAGTGGAATTACCTGCTCGTCGATATCCGCATCCAGACGGCTCAGGATATCAATACATCCACCCTGATTTTCCAGTTGCTTGACCAGACCGGAATTGGCTACAGCCCGGTTGGCGTCGATCCTACCATCACGACCTTTCCGCCCTTTAATGGCCCCCAATTGTCAGCAGGTGACGAAATCCGCACCACACTTGGCTTTCTGGTGCCGGCCGGCACACGCTCAGCCCAGCTCATCGCGCAGGTGGCGCCTGAGGACACCCCGGTACACTACAACCTGTCTATCTCGGATACTACTGCACTGGCGGCCCGCGATCTGGATGTTCAGATCCTATCCATCCAGACCGAAGGCAAGCCGGACGAAGGCGGCGCCCTACTAGTTCAGGCTCGCATCTATAACCCCTACCAGGACACCATCACCTTACGCTCGCCTGATGTTTATATTGTCTACTCGCCCAGCATACTGGACAAGGAGTTCCCGGTCGGCCCATCCGTCGCGCCCAAAGTCCAAGAGATCACCTCTCTCCCCCTGACCGTTAAGGGAGGAAAAGCCTATGATACCGAGTTCCGCTTTGACTGGAGAGGAGATAGGTACGTCGGCCTGGCCATCGGTGGCTACCAGTTCGTTGCCACACTTTACTGAAGGAGGAAACGGCCCAAAAAGACTAAACCAACCATTCAAACCAAACTATCAGCCACCACTACTAACGGAGGAATAAGACAATGACAATAGAAGGATTCTTAAGCGGTGTCGAATCTGCCCTCAGAGCTGCCGCCGGCAGTGCCGCCGTGATCGGCGTTATGGGACTGGCTTTTATGTATCTCGGATCATCCTTCCCCATTGTCAGCGATTGGAAGGCATCCCATCCCAAGGCAGCCAGCGACGTCACCATTGGCCTATGCCTGCTTGTGCTGGTCGGCAGCGGTGGACTGGCCACCCTGGTCGCCTTCTAACCCAGTAACGGAGAAGATATGTCAGCATGGCAAAGATCCAATGTCACCGTAAGAAACGAGAGAGGCTTTGGCAGCCTATCGTTTAAACGCATGCTGTTTGGCGGCAGCCTGGCGGCCATCACCACCATGATGTCCAGTAAGGTAATGGGCTTCGCCCCCGGGTGTGGAACGGGGATATTTGCGATGATCATCGCACTCGTGCTAACCCACCCAACCAACGGTATGCCCCTCATCTCATACCTGACCCGCAACCTGCTTGGCCTGGCTACCGTCGCAGCAATGCGTGACCAGGCCAACCTGCTGGCCACCGCTCTGCAAATCAAGCCGAGCGATGGCCGGCTGCAGGCCGAAGATGTCTACGACGCTGCCCAGGTTAACACCGGACAGCGCTCAGTCTCTCAGGAATGGATGCTCCTGCCGGCGTCAGGAGGGCTGCCGGACACAACCGATACAGGCATGCTGCCACTCCCCAGCCCTTTCGACGAGCCACAGGAAGCCTAACATGGAGCTATCATCGCTGCGCCGCATACGCACGCCAATCACACTGCAACTCAACCCGTTCGACATCCACATGCACAGTGAAGAGCAATCACTGCGTCTCATCCAGAGCCGCTTCGCCACTTTCCTGCGCACGCTGGACGGCCCGTCACGTTTCACCGTCCACTATACACCGGCGAGCCTACAAGCCCTGCTCGACTGGACTATCGAAGAGGCCGGGCGTGTTACCCAAGAGATCAGCCGCGCCGACGAGCTACACCGCCAGCGCCTGCTACGCCGAAAGGAAGCACTGAGCCGCTACCGGCAGTGGTACGAAGATCTACAACGCAATGCTAACTACCAACGTGTCAGTTGCTCGCTGACCGCCTGGACGACCAACGCAACAACCGGCCAGGCTCTGGGATCCGCCCGGGCCTATCTTGACGGCCAGGCGACCGAGGCAAACCCGCCGGCGCTTCTGCAAGGCGCCTATCACATCCGCCCTACCCCCATCTGGCACATGGCCCCGGTTGGTTATCCAACCGGCCGGCCATTGGTTTGCCTGCTGGGCAGCTATGAGTTCAAGCCGGCAGAGTGGACCTTCTTCAACCCGCTGCTTAGCCTGTGGACTCTTGACTACCCCGTTGCGGTATGTGTCGATATTCCCAAGACCTGGGAGACACAGGAAGCTGTCGCCAAGCTGGAAGGCGTCATCACCGCACTCAACACTCACCTGACAGGCAATCGCTCACCCGATACGGCCAGCCAGCGCCAGATGCTCGACTGCCAGACCACTATCACCGAGCTGCATAACGGCCAAGCTTTGCACGACGTACAGCTCAAGATCGCTGTTTTCGCGCCCGACGTTGCTACGCTACGCGAGCAAGTCTCCCAGCTACGCAATAACCTCAAGCCTTACATCGGCCTGCGTGTCGAGATCGGCTCAGACCAGATCACTGGTGCACGCTACTTCTCGACTACCGAGACTGCCCACCTGGAGGGACGTCCTACTACCTGGCCAATTACCTCGCCTGCCGTAGCACTCACACTCGGCTTCCTCGGCATCCGCAAGCTAGAGCCGCGACGGGGCATCGTGCGCGGCATCAACCTGACCGGCGGTAAGTATCCCTTCATCTACGATGACTGGGAGCTCAGCCGCGGCAAGAAAGCCACACACGAGATCTGGGTAGGCAACACCGGCCAGGGCAAAACGTACGCTCTGAACTGCTACCTCTCTCGCTCCCTGGCCCACCTGGGCATCGCCTTCGACCTGCTAGAGCCCATGGGACACGGGCAGCTTCTGGCCAAAGTCTACGATATCGAGCCCTATATCATGTCGGCGCATCACACCTATCTCAACCCACATGACCCGGTCTACGACAACGTTGGCGAGCAGATAGCACACGTCATTGGGCTATATGAGACCTTCCTACGGCGGCCGCTCAAGGGCGACCAGCAGTCCAACCTGCAAGGCGCACTGCTGGCCAGCGCGCTGGCACCCTACTACCAGGGCCGCGATCTGACCCGTATGCTGCCCGACGAGGCACCCACTATCAACGACATCTGCGACAACCTGTGCCGGCAAGGCAGCAACGATCGCATCCGCGCTATTGCCCAGGACTTCGCCGACGAGATCGCCGGCCTGGCCAGCGGCACCGGCCCTTATGCCTACTTCCTGAACGACCTGACCAACATCGATCTCTCGATTGCCCATGAAGACAAGCCGCGTATTTTCTGCTTCCACGAGCTGGAGCAGGACCCGGTGCTGATTGCCATTGCCTACACTCAGGTGCTGGCTACCCTGATGCGCACTGCCATGACCAACGACACGCCGCGCATCATCGCCGTAGACGAAGTCTACCGCATGATGCGCCACCCCTCGCTGCTTGACTTCCTGATCATCGCGGTCAAGACACTACGCACCAAGAGAAAGAAAGTCATCCTGATCGATCAGCAAATGCGCATCTTCTTGCAAGACCAGCGCACACACTTGTTATTCGAGAACTGTCCCATCCGGGTCATTTTCAGCCAACACGGCGGCGAGGATATCTTCGCCACCAACCCGGCCTTCTCTCACCTTACCCAGAGCCACCGCAAGATCATCAGCGAGCTCAGGCCGTTCCACTTTCTGATAGAGACGCCGGAAGACGGCACTTTCCATCTATTCAACCAGCCTAGCCACACCGAGCACCAACGCTTTGGTAGCTCATGATTGTTCACGAGAAGTAAGGGCGGGAACTGGACAACGACCAGAATCCTGCAAAAGACCGGGATAACAGCCTCAACATGGTCTGAATCCAGGTGCCAACTTTGTCCCTGGAGAACTTTAACCGAGAGGGCGATCGCGTGATGCAGTTACCAACTTTATTCTGTGTGAACAATGATCGTCCATAACAAGCTGAGTTTCGCTTGAACAATAAGGAAGTGAGTATCCAACATGACGCTCTTCTCGAATCTTCCTAACCTCTTCGGCAAGAAGCCCGAAGTCGATCCTGTCCAGCAGCAGCACCAAACCAGTGAGCAACGCTCGCTGACGCACTACAAGACCTGGCCTGTTTTTTTAGTCTATAGGAAACGACAGATCGAGCAGATCCTGCAGGCGGTCGGCGACAAGTCTCCCCTCCCTACCCCGGCGGACGCCGGGCCCAATCTCATCACCCCTGACCAGCTCCTGGCGCAGATCCAGGCCGGGGCCGACGCCGATAGACCTGCCGCCGAGAACACTGCTCCCCGGCTGGCAGACATGGCCGCGCCAGAGCCGGAGGACGCCACGAACGAGGAGACCCTCACCGATGATCTCGTCACGCGAATTGAGGCCGCTACCCGGCCGGATCCAGAGCAGGAGGTTGCCGGAGCCCCGCCGGAGGACAACCCCGAGATCTCCTTCGCCGACCTGTCGGCGCTCGATGTACACGGCCTGGTTGAGCCGCTCCCCGCTTTCCAGGCGGAGGCAAACAGCGATAGCAGTAACGTCTCAAATACCGATCTGCCGGACGGCGAAGCACCAGCAGACAGCCAGACCCAGTCACCCGATGACGGTGTCCTGGCCGCCTTCGAGGCTATCGATGCTTCCTGCGTGTCCGACGCGGCACCCTCCAGAGAACCAGACATCGACGACTTGATCGATCAGCTGGTCGCAACAAGCGAGGTCTCCTGACCATGTCGCAGACCTGGACCACGCTTCCCGGCAGCTACGATGCCGTTCACGCCGCCGACATCTATCCGAGCGACAATGCCTACGACATCCCAGCGCTGCGCCATACACCGCTAGCCCACTACCCAAAGTGGCTAGTGCCCTACCGCCAGCGTGTGCGCAGCAACATGCCGCTCGATGACGGGGCCGTGCACTTCTTCCTCGATGATTACCGCTTTGAGAGTGTCTGGACGCATCCCAAGAAAGCGCTGCGGGCATTGGGTCCCTACCGGACAGTGCTCTCACCGGGATTTAGTACCTATGCAGACGATCCGCTGGCCGTGCAGCTGTGGAACACCTACCGCAACAGGTGGTGCGGCGCCTATTGGCAGGATCAAGGCAAGATCGTTATTCCGACCATTCACTGGAGCACGCCGGAAAGCTATGAGTTCTGTTTCACCGGCGTGGCCCGGCATAGCATCGTCGCCATCTCGCCCATCGGCCTGGCCAAGAGCCCGCCTGTCGCCCACGAGCATTTCCGGCTTGGCTTCGAAGAGATGCTGCGGCGGCTCACTCCCAGCCTTGTCCTCTGTTACGGCAAGCTCCCTGACCAGACATTGCATGACCTTGTGCCCGTCATTAGCTATCCCACCCGCTGGGACAACGTCCGCGCGGCCCGGGCACGCGCGCAGCAATAGCAATGGCCGGCAACGGCAGAAGACGCCGGCGCAGATTCTCCACGGTCTCGCTGGTGCCATTCCGTGAGTTTGTGCCGCTGCCGCCCGATCCACTAGAGGAAGGATACGTCGTGATCAACCGAAACACCAATAGAGGCGGTAAGCAGTACCCCTTCATCGAGCAATGCGGGCGCGAGTGGTCGATCATCGTCCACCCGGTCGACGAGGAGCTGGGCATCGATCCCCAGTACACGCTAGGCATGGCTGAGCCCACCCTGCGCTGGGTCAACGGCGACCAGGTCATCGACGTCTATATTGACGGCCTGTCCCAGGAGCAGTTCGAGGCGCTGACCGGGCTCGAGTTCAGCACCGACAAAGGAGGATTTGTCCTCTCTAAACGCGTCTCGCGCGCCTTACGCGAGTATTACCTGGCTGGCAAGTTCCCGGCCTGGAATCTCGACATCACCTACATTACCGACGAGCAGATGAAACTGGTACTGGATGGCGGCGGCATCGTCAGCCGCGCCTTCCTCAAGCGCATGCCGCTGGCCCCTGATCTCGATCCCATACGCCGCGCCGAGCTGCTCTACCAGCGCGACCACGCCAACCGGGTCGAGTTCACCATCATGACCCAGGATGGCCAGTATAAAGGTCATGCCATTGTCTCGGACACCATCGAGGAGGACTTCATCATTCCCGACGACTGCAAGAAACAGGCGCGGCTGAATGGAGAGGATGTCTGGGTTGGTTTCGACTTTGTACACGGACATACAGACATGCGCATCGACATCCAATCCGCAGTCAATCTGCAGGGCTTTTTCGACGTCGAACAGTACCACCAGTGGCTGCGAGATGAGTACAACCTCTTTGAGCAGACGGTCCGAGAGGGCCGCTTGCTGGAAGCCGTCCAGCGCATCCAGCCCGATACTACCCTCAGCGACCTGGAGCACTGGCCGCTGGCCGAGTACGCCTTTGCCGGCGGCCAGGCCGAATGGTCGACCACCCATTGCGAGGCGGTCTTCAACCAGATGATTGCGCGGGTACGTACACAAGACGAGAAGATGCGCCTGCCCATCCCCGGCGGCCGCATGTACATCATGACCGAGAAAGTGGCCAGACTGGCCGGCCTGGATGTTAATGTCGCCCGCGGCAAGACCGTCATCGACCCCGCCTACCAGACGGTATGGGTCAATGACCAGGACTGGCTTTCACTCAGCCGTCAGCCGGGCTCCGGCGACGGCATCCGCGACATCCTAGGGGGCGCCGACCACGACGACGGCATCTGGTGCTTCCCCTTTCGCGACAGCGCCAACGACGGCCGTCGGCGCATCCTGATGTGGCGGTCCCCCAACCAGCCCGGCGAGTATGTGCTGCTGGAGCCAGGCAAGGGCTGTCAGTCGCTGACCTGGCAGACGCCCGAAGGCCGCGTCGCCTATCCCGAGGCCGACAATTCTAAGCTGCCCACCCGCAAGGACAGGCAAAACACACAATATCTGCGGTTGGTTGACCCCGATTCAGGCTTAGCCGGCAAGGGGCTCAGCTACAAAGAAGCCATACAGGCCGCCACCCAGATCGCCAGAGAAAACAAAGGCGTGCTGGGCAAGTACTGCAACTTCCTTCTGGTATGCAAAGAAATCAACTACCCTTTGCCTACCCTGCCGGCGCCGCTGGAGGATGTCATCGACAGCAACGTCAAGACCGGCGCCAGCCTCCAGGCCGTCAGCGACTGGATCGACGACAAGATCCTACTAATGAAACGGGAAGGCGTCGCCATCCCCGCCGACCTCCAGGATCGCTTCATTGTCAGAGCGGACCCCAACGGCCCACCCATCCCAAAGTCCCCCACGACGACCAACAGCTTTATTGACCAGGTGGGACGGCTGCGCGACGGCCACATCCGTGCCCTGGAGACTCTACGCAACGAGATCGCCGGCCAGTCCCGGCCGCCGGCCGGGGTCGTCCAGATGGCCCTCGAGAACCCGGCGCTCTTCCCGGACGCCAGAAAGCTCAACCAGCACTACGCTGCCACGCTAGCCCGCGAGATACAGCAGGGCGAGGAAGCGGCCAACGCCCGAGCCCTGGCGGCCGCACAAAAACGCAGCGGCCGGCAGAAGCCACCTATGCGTCTGTTGCAGCAGTTCACCGAGCGCTACCAGGAAGCTGCCAGAAACGAAGCCTATAACACCGCCGCGGCTGCTGCGCTTCGGTTCCTGGCTAACTACCCGCCGGAGCAGCAGCCCCAGATCCTGGCCGCCGCCTGGACCTCCGCTCACCTGCCAGACAAGAGCCGCAGATCTCGCGGGGAAGGTCCGGTCTGGATCGCCGGGCCGGAGAAGACGCGTGGACCCGCCCATATCCTGATCGAAGGTCTGCAACAGCGCGGGCTGCTAGCCAAGATTCGGCAGACCGACAACAAGCTGGAGACCTACGACGCCCCCGACCCGTCCGCACCAGCCTTCCGCAAGCTCAACCCTGTCGTCATTCGCGATGTATGGTTTGAGTTCGAGCAGCACCAGGCCGAGCGGATTACCAAGCACGGCCAGGCCCCCTATTCCACGATGGGCGACGTGCCCAAGAGCGATGATCGCGACCTCAAAGCCAGGGTCGCGTACAAAGCCCACAGCGACTTCCGCAACCTGACCCTTACCATCCGTGACGGTCACAGGGCCCATGACGGCGCGCCCTGCAAGATGGCCTACACCGCCGACGGCAAGCCCTTCGGCTACATCGACCCCGCCTACGCCGATAGCGTCGGTAACACGATCACGCTGGCCTATTCCAACGCCACCGACGGCAACCTCTATGGCCTGAGCGAACGGGAGCCCCGGGAAACCGAGTCATGAACCCGGTAACGGCTGCCCTCGCCCCAAACCGGACACCGGCCCGGAGCGCTCCTGTGCGCGATTCGAGCAACGGTTTGACTTTTGATCCGGACCTGTGCTATGCTTCTGACAGCATTATTTACAATTTCATAACAAAAAACGCCCCCTTAAGAGGGGGCGGACTGCTCGTAGCCACCAAGCTTACGACTCGGTGGCCGGCGGCAGCGATGAATAGGACCAAACTATCCATCGCACACCTGTATTTTACATCAGGTGAGCATGAAAACGCAACCCACCCTATTCATCCGCAGGTGGGTTTTCGTCGTTTATGCACCTTGACATCTTTGATCCTCGCGCTCGTTGCCTATAAAGCAACGAGCCTGTCCATATTCTGCGGTGACAGCGCGACCCTCTTACGAGGACGGTCCACAAACCACAGATATGTCCAGGCATCGATGTATCCCGTCAGGTGGGATGACCCTGATCGCCAATCTGAGTCTATCCCATTTTTGACCTTCGTGTCAATCCCCCATCGATGCCTGAACAGTCTGCGCGCTGCCACCCCAACAAGCAAGTGGAGTGTGTGGCGTGCTTTCGCGCACCAGTAACCACAACTTAAATTCCCCTAGCGGGTGCATTCCGCCGCCAGCCGGCAGAATGCGCAGGCATCCTACAGCCGCTTCTACGAGAGGCCAGGCATAGTGTGGATAGCCTCCGCGCGCCTCTGGCCGCCATCGTTGCCGCGTTCCGCGAAAAAGTGGAACAGCGGCGCAACGCGGCTGCCCCTACCCCTCAGACTGTCGCCGAGCCTACACCGCAGCAACCCACCCAGCCAGAGCCAGCTCAAGTAGAGCCACAGGAGCCGCAAGTCATTTTTTGGCTAGCCAGCGCTCGCAAGGCCATTGCCCTCAAACAAACCATCTACCTGATTCTCTGGCTGGCACTGCAACACATCAACCGCCAAGCCGGCGGCTCCGGCATTCTCCCGACCGGCAAACGTGGGCTCGAGAAAATTGCCCGGCTGGTTGGTCTCTCGCCGGACCGGACACGCGTCATCCTCAAAGCCGGCGATGGAATCTGGTGGGAGCGCCTACCGGGCGCCCGCGTACGCATTTTCAGCCAAAAGAAAATCGCCGGCATGTTATCTAAGCGTGCCGCCGAAGCCGGCACTGCCGATCCCCTCGAACCCGATGTTCACTGCGAGGCACCCCTGGCAACGCTACGTTTGGGCTTGAGTGAGTTCCAGGGTTTTATGCTCGGCGCCTGGCTGGCAGAACGCGGTCCCAACGGTTTCATGGTTATTTGGGAGGTATTCGGAAAGCTGTGGGGGCACTCCAGGCCCCAAATGCAGGACTGGATTGATGTGGTCGGCATCCTCAAACAGCACAATGCCGGCTACAAACCATTCCCCCTTCTCTCCCACGGAGACGATCTAGATGCAAACGAAGCCGATCTCCGGCAGGATCCACAAGATATAGGCTTCAAACACAGTGGTTTCTGGCTGGAAGAACGCGAGGGGCAGGTATACCTTGGCTTCCAGCGAGGCAATACGTATTACGGTACACAGCCCCGCCGAACCAGGATTGCCGGCAAGGCTAGGAAAGTGAACGAAGCTATTCGCAAATGTGCTGGTGATATTGGCGATGAGGTCATCAGAGACGCCCTCGGGCTGTCTGGTGGGTTCATCCCCCATCCCGACCCTGACCCTAACCGGGTCGGGGTGTCTGCTGGCCGCCGTTTGTCAGATGTGCTCAGCAATCTTTTCCCGAACCTTGACGGTAATGGTACCGGCTTCTTGAATGCCTGGAATAAACTGACTGCCAGAGGCAGGCTTTTTCTCAAACGTACCAATTTCCGCGATGCCAACGCTTTCTATAGTGCTTGTCAAAAACGATCGGGTACGGATCTCTACCTGTTCCAGGCTAATGTTCGTCTATTTCGCCCTAATGCCTACTCCCGTACCAAATGGTGGGGCATTTGGTATCACCAGGCATAGTGATCGAAAAAGATCAGCATATTAGGGAGGTCTGTAAGAGGAGATGCTTATGCTTCGAAAAGCTTTTACTGTTGTTGCTGATGACTATTTATCATACAACATCAACAACATGGAGAGGGGTGCAGGGGAGAACCAGAGACCAACCCTGACCGAGCCCTCAGCTCCTCATTCGGCGCAGCCGTCACAGACAGGAGAAGAGCCTCAAGCCATTTTCTGGCTGGTCACTGCTCGCAAAGCGATTGCTCTTAAACAGACAACATACCTCAACCTCACCCAAAAGCAATCCGGACACATTCGAATATCACAACAGCCAGAACAGCCGGCGAACACATACTCTTGGCAAGGCGCGAAAAATAAACAGATACAGAGGGCATAGACGATGACTGACAAAGCCGCCACCAATCCCATAGATACCACACCTATTGCCAACATTACCAACACGGATGCTTCTCCCCGTACCCTCGGCGTGCTGGCCGGCCAGCGCATCGCTTTAGTCGGAAACGAACTGCGCCTTCCAAACACCGCTCAGGGCTGTGCCCTTGCGGTCCTGTTGACCGGCGAGGCGACCTCCAGGAGCCGGAATAGCACACTCGTAGTCGACCGTCGCGCTATCCGCAACATAGCTGATCTGGTTGAGCTGCTGACCTCCGTCAGCCTAGCCATCCAGGAAGAGCCGGCGGAGACATCACCGGTATTGCAGCTGTTGCTGGACTTCCCACTAGATCGCAAGGAAGCACTGAAAAGGGCAGCGGATCCGTGGGTGACCATCGGGCGTGTGACCGATTGGCTGAGCTACTTAGCATGCCCCAGTAATAACTTCACAAATCCCGCTGGCATGCTAAATTCCAGACTCCGTGACCATATCCCGGCACCCTACAACCCGTCACAGCAACAGCCCGAGCTTGAACAGCAGAAGCAAAACCAGGAAGCTCAGCAGGACTTCTCTGACAATTATGACTACGAACTTCCATCACCGCAGCCCGAAAATCCTCGTCTCAGCAAGCCCGTCGAACCTTCGGGCCGGTCACCAGCTGCTATCTGGCAGACCGCCTACGGCGAGCTGCAGCACCAAATGCCACAAGAGATGTTTGACACCTGGTTGCGTCCATCACGGCTGATTGACTATGACTCTGACATGGACATCTACACTGTTGGAGTACGGGACACTTATGCTCAGGAATGGCTGGAGCACCGGCTCAAGAAAGTAATCAAGCGAACGCTTAGCCAGGTAGCGGAACGCACAGTTGAATTACATTTCGTCGTTTGGACAGCTGTGGAGCCAGAAGCTTTCTGACCTGAGAGGAAGCAGGGCCAGGTCTTGCATATGTTCAGCGAAATCCACCAAGCAGGGCGCTGATATGTCGCATAGCTGGCAACCGCTACAGTTGGTCCGCGTCGAGAGAAGTACCGGCGTCACCTGCAGCGATCTTGTAATCAACCGCGCTATCTGAACAGCTCAACCCAGTTTGCCAGCGCTCGCGATGGCCAGGACAGCAAATGTCCTCTACCTTGGAGGATAGATAGTGTGGCTGTGATTACCGCTTCGGTCTTGTTCTCACCGGACAACCCGGTGAGCCTGCTTTGACATTGGTAGGCAAGGCTCTCCAAACAGAACGACCTGGTGCTGTGTAGCAATTGTGCGCGGACAAAAAGATGCTGCTAAGATAGGCGGGGCATTTGTCTTCCCGGCAGATGACCAGGTGCCAAAAGAGGATGGCTGACCCAGCCGTAAATAGAAAATGGAGCCGCCATTGCTGGCAAGCCCCACTTCGCATCGGTCGGGGGGCGCGGCGGGGGGCAGCACCCCCTAGCCTCGTTGCAGGCGCCACCTGGTCAGCTCTTTAGTCTGAGGCACAACTGTCAACTCTCCCCGTTCATACTGTTCCAGTGCAGCCAGCACCAACAGGGCTGCCATGCCCGATGTGCTGAGCTGCTCCTTACTCTCCAGGCCCATATGTTGGTTAAAGTTCTCTGCGGCCTGTACCAGCCGCTCCTTGTCGGTGACACTAGGAAGCGTAACCGAGACGACACGCTTGTGACGCTGCTTATCATACGGATATCGTTGCCGCGGCTTAGGGAGCTGCTTATCGGTACCGGCACTCACAACACCGCCTGCTTGCCTGGCTCGCCCCAGACGATCTTGCAGCTCTTCCGCAGCAGAGTCTGGCCCGGCCTCTGCGCCGGAGAAGGTTCTACTCATTCTTGCGACTCTCCTTCTTTGTTGTCAGAGTGATCCCAATTTCTGCCGCCAAGCGTTGGAGGACCTGAGCATAGCGCATGCCAACGAGCCCTCTGGACAATTTCCGATTCTCCCATACTGTGATCCCCCTGTCCAGAGCCCCGGACAGCTCGTCGCTGAAAGGAATGGCGGGGTATCGCCGTGCCATGATTTCCGGTTGTAGACACAGGTGACCGAGAATGGTCCCGTGACGCTCGTTGTCATCGTTAAACTTCACAGGCAACAGGCCGAACCCGACCTCATGATTGCCAGCCCTTAGCTGCTCGTACCACCGCCACATCATAGCTACGCCGGAGGAACCTCCCACATCGGGCGTGGTAGGGACGAGAATGTAATCAGCTACAACCAGAGCCGCAGTCTGAACATCGCTGTAGCCAGGTCCAGTGTCAATGACCACCAGCGTCAACCCCTGACTATGCTTATCCAACTCAACCAGCTCCGCCAATATCTCGCGCAGTCTCTCGACCAGAGGAGGCAGGTCTTTGTCTCCACTCACATACATGCGGTCCAGCCGCGCTGTAGCGGCATCCCCCCGCAGTGCATACAAACGCGAGTATCCATCTACCTTTGTTACACACTCCAGAACTGGTTTCTTACTAAGAATCGCATCAGCAAAATCGCTGGCCTGACCAATGCCAAGATATTGGCCCACATGGCCCTGCGGATCCCCGTCAACCAACACAACCGCGTTGACGCTACTCTGGGTCACCTTCAGGCTCAGGCCCGATCCGATTTGTATCACACTGGTCGTTTTGCCGACCCCTCCCTTATGGGAAGCAACCGTCAGCACCTTCAACCGGCCCCTTTTATCTACAGGCATACTTTCATCGCTCACTGCCCGCTCTCCTTGAACTTGGAACTCAGACCCAGCAGTTTCTGAACCAGTTCGTCATTCAGATCCTCATCCGCTTCCGCCCGCTGCGGTTGCTGTAAATAAGCCACCGGAGCAGCCGAGCCGTTTTCCGCGAAGCGAGGAATGCTCTTCAGTCCCGTCTTGTACCGGTATTCATAGTACTCAGCAAGCAGTTCTCGCAACACCGCACTAATATTGATCCCGCTTTCCATATCCTGGCGTACCAGTTCTACCAGGCGAGCCTGCTTAGGGTCACGTCCGGACAACTTGAAACGGATAACGACGAAGTCCTCATCTTTGCCGTTGTTGCTGTTAGCGCCCACCTTGTCCTCGCTGATAATAGTCCACAAACTTGCGATGTTTGAGCGCCCCAAAGGCATTGGCCAGGTGTGCCTCGCCATAGGGAATAATATCGACATTCCCGTGATCCAACTGCGGCTTGACCAGAGGTCCAACCAGCGGGCCGCCGCCGCCGGTGAAGATTACGGCGTCGATATTGTCACCTGACCGGAGCTCCTGCACCCATCGCTCCCTGATCTCCCTGACCAGGTCGCCCAAGGCATCCTCGACAATGTCCGTCACATCTTGCTCTGGCCCTCCTTTGTGGGAATACCTGCGGGTTTGCAGCAGTTGCTCGATATCCCTGGTGGCCATGTCGCTCTGTCGCTTGTAACGCTGCTTAATCGCTGCGTTGATGGTGCTATAGACGCTGAAGAGGCCTCGGTCGATGCTATCGTTGTACGGCCCCAGCTCAAGAGCGTCGAAGGTCATGAAATCGGTTGTGAAGCCACCGATGTCGATAATCACCACGCTTGACTCGGCCAACTGGCGATTGGTAAAGCTCCTGCCACTATCCGACAGGCAGCGGTCTGCCAGGCTGCCAAATCCCTCGGGCACCAGATCCACCATCTCGGCCGGAATGGTGTAGGTCAGATATCGTCCCTCGTATTCGATCTCCCACTGCCTGGCTACGAGATCGATCAGCCTATCGCCCTCGCCAGCCTTGATACGGATGACCGGCGCCGATATCGTCAGCGCCACCGTACCCGATCTCTTGGGGTACAGGCTGGCCAGCAGCGCCCCAAACAGAGCATCCCACTCCGCTGAGCCATAGCGCTGATAGCCGGTCACCTCCCCACCCCGACCAAGCAGCCGGCGCTCCGCCAGGTCACCCACCAGCCAGCACTCTCCCCCTAACTTCAACTGCACACTGTAGGTCTGCGGTCCTCCGTTAGCAGAGGACTCATTTTGACTGCCGAACAAGGTCAGCGATCTCAGGTTATCCTCTCCACCATTGTCGCGCATGGCCACATTGCGGATAACGGTGTAGTGCCCATCATCCCGCACGGCCTTGCCGCCCCAATTACCCGGATCTAACGAGATTTGATACAAGCTTGTTGAGTTGCCCGACATATCTTCCTCCGTAAAGTATGGAGAGCGTACGCGCTACGCTAGCGTACAAGGTGTGGCGCTGGGGATTCTATATGAATACTACGCTAGTGTATACGATTGCGCAAGTGCCTCTCAAAAGATAGTGCGAAAGCGTAGCCACAATTGTAGCCACGTTTTGATAAAAACGCAAGTTGTGTATACGCTGTTGTATACGCTTGTGTCAATGTGTGGCTACGCTTGTGGCTACATCTTTGTGATTTGATGCTCTTGCGTATACGCTTGCGTATAAATACGCGAAGCGGCTTGCATAGACTAGCGTATAGGTCAAAAGAAGCCAAGATCGCGCTAGAAGGGATTTTCATGCTCAATTACCATGATGAGATCAGCGGAGGACCCTCGAATACATGCCTCAAATAGCTGGATTTTTACGGCTTGTCTCAGATGATCATTTCTTGGCACAGAATTAAGCTGTCCAGGACATCAGAATTCGGATGCCCATAGGGGGAAAAACACCTGGATGGAGATCACAGAGGTTCTGATGCCATTGTGAGGGCTCTGGGAGGCATTCCTGAGCAGCCCGTCCACTTCTATCTTTCGACTTCCAAGAGCATGACCGGCATTACACAAAACGCAGCCTTCGGCTGTGAGCACGTTGAGTGTACGTGTTCATGGCTTGGTCAGCCCACGAGAGGAGAAATCCATGCCTGAGATCATCGATCGGAGTGGCCTCAGACGCCACGTTCCACGCCGCGACCGGAAACGGGCGCGGCCTATCCACCCTGTCACGGCCACCTTGCTGGTTGTTGCCGGCCTGGCTCTGCCGTTCAGCCTGCTCCTCGCCATAACATTCCTCTTTCGCCTTCTGCCGGATCTGATGCCCTATCTGATTGTGGGGACAACCGCACTGATCCTGGTTGGGGGCAGCCTCGTGATGACCTTCTTGACATCCACACGCCCTCATTAGCCCCATGCCAGGACAGGTGTACCCCACCTGTCCTGGCACATTGCTTGCCTCACAAGGCCCTGATATCGAAAGGAGCGAAACATGTTCAACTGCAAGAGCAAGAAGCACTGGTGGCTTGACAAGACAGATGCGGATCAATGCTGCAACGGCTATAGACGCGTGCTGCTTGTAGGAGATATCCCGCCTGGCGCCACCAATATCATCCTGGTTGAGGGCATCCCCTGCGGCCGTACCTGGGTACCTATGCCAACGAAAGGGCAGGAGCACGAACCAACCACCCAACAGCCTGCCTCTTGACCCGTGCATAACTGAAAGGAGCGCGATCATGAGCGAATGGACCGATCTCAGCTGGAGTTTGTACCTTAACGACCATCACACTGAGGCCGATGGCGCGCGCTTGCTCGCGGAGATCCGCGACTGGGCTTGCGACGACGGTTACGCAGACGACATCGCCTGCGAAGACCACGTCATTACCTGTCGCTACGTTGGCGAGTGCGGCTGGAACGCGGAAAGCGATACCACCGGCTTCCTCGAAGCGCTGGCCGCGCGAGAGCAGGCCAACATCTCACTGTGGTGGAAGTCCGATGAAGATGGCGAAACAACCTACTACTTTGGCCCCGACGCCGGCGCCAGCCGGATCGCGGACGCGCTGGCGCAGATCCGCGACCAGCACCTGGCCATTACAAAGGACCAGGATGCCATCACCCGCGCGCAGCGCCTGGCTCTGGCCAGACAAGCCGAGAGCCTGTTAGAGCTGGCCGGCGCCACCGTCAACAGCCGGTGCCTAAAGAACGTCCGCCTGCTCATGGATCGTCATGCCCAGGCCGCCAAAGGAGCCCTGGACGATATCATCCATGAGCTGCAAATCGATGAGGAGTGAATCGCATGCAAGCAACCCGATGTACTCCATTCCAGCGTGCCATGCTGGACTTCTATCGGTAAGCCCGTTCTAACTACGCTACCACCCGCGACAAGTAACCTTCGGTTACCTGCCTGGTGGTAGCGCTGGTCTTATAGAGAGGAGGAACACGCGCGGCCCCATCGCCAGCATAACTCGATGTTTCTGATCACATATCACGGAGAGGAAAAAACTGATGAATTCACCATGGGGTTCTATCCAACACACAGAGCCTGTAGCGCCAGGCATCGCCTGGGTCTCCACCGCCTCGCACGGCGGCCTGCGCATCGCCGACACCTTCGCCGGGGAACATCTCAGCGAAGCTGCCCGGCGCCGGGCCATCTCTGCCTATGGGCAGTTCTGGTTTGAGGAAGATTGCCTGTACGCTGTCGCCGCGTATGAGCTTCCCGACCTGTGGCCGGCCATGTTCCACTTATCATCAGACTTGCCAGCCAGCGAGCGCCGCGCAGAGCTGCTGCACACCATCAGCACATGGCATGCCGACTACTTGCTGGAGCGCGGCATCAAGCCGGAGCCAACCGGCTATGCGTTCTGGTTACTGTGGGAGTTCAAGCAGAGGCTCCGCGAACTGCGACACTCTGACCCGCAGACAGCGACCAGGCTGGCGCCGGATGTGCACGTCCAGGTCGAGATCTGGGATGGCTGCTGCACAAGCGTGGGTCTAGCGCAGGATAGCCTGATATTCCTACGGGGACTGGGCATCACCATCGGTTACCAGGTGCAAGACCACGACATCCTGGAGGAGAAAGCATCATGATCAGACACTTCAACCCGGCGTATATAGAAGGCCTGGTTGCCCGCAACCGTCTCACCGATGCGCGCAGCCAGGTTCACAAGCTGCTCGAAGTGCTACCCGCCACAGGGCACAGCGCGATCATCGATATCTACAACAAGCTGTGCTTGGTCCAGGGCGCGCTTGAAAATCTGCTGGATGATGTCCCCGCCCACCAGAATGACCTCAATTCGTAACCTCAGCAGTATTCAACCCCATAAGGAGATCCACATGCATGCAACCTATGGTTTTCTGATCGCGATAGACCCAAACACAGAGCCAGGCGATATCGGCGATGACGCAATTGGCACTTTCGCGATAGCCTACGCCGAGCCGCTGTGCGACGAGAACAACTGGTGGACAGCCATGGTGCTGGTGCTGGACAACGGCCAGGCCATCCCCCTGATCCAGGGCGAGGACTGGCGCGGGCGTGAAGGCATGCAAGCGCGCTTTCTCGGCCTGCCCCAGGAACAACGCTGGGAAGAAGCCCGCAAGTGGTGCCTGGTCACCGCGGCGCTAGACCTCGGCCTGGAGGGGGCTCACCAGTGCGCGATTGGTCCCAATCCAGGCCTTGACACCATCAAGGCCAAGGCTGAGCCCATGTCTGCGCGTGAGCTGGCCGCCTATGTCCGAGCCGGAGCGCCCGGCGTCACCACCGGCTTGCTGGAGAAAGCCGCTCACGCGGTCCGCGCGGGCGAGGAGCCGCTGTCGGTACACTCCGCGCAGAGCAGCCTGCACGCCTGGTATGCCCTGCAACGCGCAGACGAGCCCCCCTTCTCGCAAGCCATCAGCGACCCCTATGACAACTGGCGCTTCTTTGACCTACGCGACTACGGCCTTGACGACAGAACCGCCACTCTCGGCATCTTGTTCGTCGACATTCATACCTGAGTTTCAGCCCTAAAACGCAAAGCAGCGGGGAGTGCAATCCCCGCTGCTTGGTGAAACCGTGTTTCAAACGACATCCTAACGATAGCACACTTTTGCTCTGAACACAAGAAACAGAAGGAGATGCAGACTCATGCTGATCCAAATCCTGGATTGCTTCACCGACGTCGACGAAGTACCGGCAAGGCGATGGATTGTTCTGAGCGCCAGCTGCGCTACCTGCCAACAGACTGAGCAATTTCTCATCAGCCTGCCCGAAAGCCTGGAAGATAACAGCGAGATCGCTGTCTACAGCCAGACAGCAGAAGCGTAGCCAGACGACTTACAGACAGATCACAACATCCAAGAGCCACAACAATCAGGTACAGGCAGCGCATGACACTCTCCGCTGCCTGTGCTCGTTCAACAAGGAGTTTTCCATGAATCTTAGACTAGAGCCAATCGGCCAGATCCACGCCGTGGGCACGGTGCAGGTGTTCGGCTACTCGGTCCAGCGCGACCGCTACAGAGAGCACCTGGTGTATCTCAACTATGCCGGCCCGCCGACCGCCGCCGAATCGGTGTGGGCGCGCCTGGTCGACCGCCGCCTGGCGGTGGACTACACCGATCCGCAAGGCCGGCCGCACGCCATCGGCCGCGGCAGCTACGCCGGGCTGGAAGGCGACGAGGCCCCCTTCAAGCGCATCGTCAAGCGCATCGAGCACCTGGCCATCGACCACTACATCCTGCTCGATAAGCGCTTCTTCATGCCCGACTACGACGCCGATACCAGCCAGACGTTCGTGTTTGAGGACGGTGACATGGCGGCCAAGGTCGGCGAGCACGTCAGCCGGTGTGTCGATATCCCCTTGTTCCCGGAGTGGCAGGCCGGCCTGCTCGCGCTGGGCCGCCGCGCCCGCCTGATCCTGCCGCTGCACAACTACGGCGGCCAGCCGGTCTGGCAGGTGACGCTCGATCGCGCGCGCTGGACACAGGTCATCGCGCTGGCAGTCGAACGGGAAGAGCTGACCTGGCCCGGCCAGGAGCCGGCGGAGGCCGCCACGCGGCTGCTGGAAGAGCCGGCTGCCCAGCCGGAACCTGAGCCCGCCGCAGCCCCCGCCACCCACCCGCAGGGCGCCCGCCGGCAGCCGCTGCTCAGCGTCACACTGCCGGAGCGGCTCTCCGTCCAGGGCTGGACCGTCCACGCCCACAACGGCGCCGTGCAGGCGCGCGGGCCGGGGCGCAGCACGCGCTATCACGCGCTCCCCGGCAGCGTGGCTACCGAGGCCGACATGGCCGCCATCGGCGACGAAATCGCCCGCGAAATCGAGACATCTCCGGCCGAGATGTCACCCGGCGAGGCCATCCCCTTCACGCTTACCCACGAGGGCGACTGGACCTGGCTGTCCTTCGAGAAGAAGCCGGCCGAGTGGGTGCTTACCCGCCTCAAGAGCGCCGGGTTCCGCTGGGGCAAGAAGCGCCGGGCCTGGTTCTCCCGCAACATCCTACAACACGACCATGTCCAGCGGCTACTCTCGTGACGCTGCCCAGCCTGTTACCCGCCCATCTAGCAAGGAGAGACACTCATGCGGTAATCCTTTGCAACCTTTCCCCTTAAACAGAGGTTGTGCACAATAACTGTGTCTATTTGCGCAATAAGTATGTCCCTCGGCGCAATAACTCTGTCTTCTTACAGTCCTATCTGCAAGCAACTTCACTCAAGGAGATAACCGAAATGGCACATATTCACTCCCAGGCGATCGGCGGGTATTACCCGCTGCCGCCACAACACCTGCCTGCCCTGGCCAGCCTGTTCACGGCCCACCAGGGCGGCCGCCTGCTCGACCCCTGCGCGGGGGAGGGGAATGCCCTCCAGTCGCTGGCCGAGGCCTGGGGCATGACGCCCTACGCCAACGAGATCGACGCCGATCGCGCCGCGGCCTGCCGCGCCAGGCTTGGCGCCGAGCACGCGGTCGAGGGCGATATCATGACCCTGCGCACGCCCAACCGGGCCTACAGCCTGGTCTACTGCAACCCACCCTACGCCGAGAACGCCGGCCAGGCCGGCGAGAAGCGCCGGGAGTTCGAGATGCTGGCCCACAGCTGGAAGTGGGCTCAGGATGGCGGTTTTGTGCTGTGGGTCGTCTATGCCCAGCACATGACCGAGCGAGCGGCATCGTTCCTGGTCAAGCACAGCAGCCTGGTCGATGTCTACCGGCTGCCGGGGCTGCACCTGGACAGCTACACGCAGATCCTGGTCGTGGCCAAGACGCGGCCGGTCGAGCGCGGCGAGGATACGAGCGCCGAAGTTCTCAAGCTGGTCGAGAGCTGTAAGCAGCCGGACAGGCTGCCGGAGCTGGCCATCGCGCTACAGCCCCTCTACGCCATCCCGCCGGCGCAGATGATCAAGCGTTTCTACTTCCACCCCGACCAGGTCGGCGCCGAGGTTATGCTGCCAGCCCTGGCCGCTCACGGCGCTCAGCTCACCCATACCTTCCGCGGCATCATCGAGCCGCCGCCGCCCGCCCCGGCGCTGGCGCCGATCGTCCCGCCCCGCGCGGGCCAGCTGGGCATGCTACTGGCCGCCGGGCTGTTCAACGGGCTGCTGCTGGATCTGGAGGATGGCCCGGCAGCCGTTCGCGGTGTGGTGCGCATGGCGGAGATCGACACCACACCCCCCGACCTGGTCGGCATCCACGAGACCATCGAGCACCGGGCGCAGGTTACCATCAGCCTGCTGCACAAGAGCGGCAAGCTGACCACCATCGAAGGTCAAGAGAAGGACGCGTTGGTCGCTTTCCTAAAGGAGCACCGGCAGGCCTTCCTCGACCATCTCACCGGGCACTCGGAGCCGCTCTACGACTTCGATTACAGCCCCCACGCACTCGTTTTCGACCGGGTCTTCCGCAACCGCCCGCTGCCAGGCCGGCCGGTAACCGGGCTTTTCGAGACACAGAAGCACGTGGTAGCCTCCATGCTGTCCACGCTGGAAAAGCGCCGCCGCGTCATCCTGGCCGGCGACATGGGCACGGGCAAAGGGCCGATGGGCGCCACCGCCATCGCCGCCCTGTGGGAGCAGAAGAAGTTCAGGCCCGGCCAGGTGGCCGTAGTGATGGCCCCGCCGCACCTGATCGAGAAGTGGCAGACCGAGCTGATCGATGCCATCCCCGGCTGCCACGCCCACATCGCCGACAAAGGCCCCGGCGCCGGCGAGAGCGAGACGCTGGTCGACGACGTGGCCGCCTTCATGTGCCGGGCCGAGGCCAGGCCCGATCAGCTCCATGTGCTCGTCCTGTCACGCGAGCGCGCCAAGTTGGGCGAGGGCTGGCAGCCGGCCTACCAGATCGCGCGCCGCCACTTCGCGCGCTGGCCTAAGGACCCCATCTTGGGCACCGAAACAATTCCCCGGCAGTATCTGGACGAGGAGGGCCATCTCCTACCGGACGTCAGCCGGATTGGCCACGAGGATCTGCTCATCTGCCCGACCTGCTCGGCGCTTGTCACCGGCTCGCAAGGCGAGGACAGCAAGGCCGATCCCCTGCGCTGGCTAGCCACCAAGCCGCGCCGCTGCAAGACTTGCGGCGGGGCGCTGTGGCAGCTCAAGCGCACCTTCTCGGCGCCAAAGCCAGGCGAGATCACTCCCAGGCGAAACCCTCGTTATCCCATCGCCACGCTGCTGCGCGAGCGCTACAGCAAGCGCGTGGCAGTCGTGGTGTGTGACGAGCTGCACGAGAACAAATCGGCGGCTTCCGACCAGGGCCGCGCCATGCAAGACCTGGTGCTCATCGCCGACTATGCCATCGGCATGACCGGCACACTGATGGGCGGCCTAGCCTCCAGCCTGTTCTGGCTAGAGTGGGCCTTCAACCCGGCCCGCATGGTCAAAGACTATCCCCTCGACGAGGGTATCCAGCCGGCCATCAACCGCTGGGTGCGCTCGATGGGGGTGATGGTCAAGGTCATCGAGTATAAGCAGGACAAGCAGTCCGGCGTCTACAGCGGCACCGACCGCCACGAGCACAAGCCCGAGGAGGCGCCCGGCATCTCGCCGCTGCTGATCCGGGAGCTGATCGACCATGTGGTGTGGGTCGGCCTGCCTGACCTGGCCTTCAACCTGCCGGAGTACACAGAGATCCCCATCCCGATCAGCCTGCCGCCGGAGATACAGGCGCACTACACCCACGAGAAGAGCAAGCTGCTCGACTACCTGCTGACCTGCCGCGATGAAGGCGATGCCAGCTTCCTCGGCGCCTACCTGCAGGCCGTGCTGCGCTATCCCTCAACCTGCTACCAGGCGCGCCCGGTCTTCCATCGCACCCCGCGCAAAGACAGCGCCGGCAAGCAGATTGTCAAGCTGGTCACCACCTTGCAGGGCTTCGATCAGAAGCAGGTCTATCCCAAAGAGCAAGCGCTGCTCGACCTGCTCACAGAGGAGCTGGCCGCCAACCGCCCCTGCGCGGTCTTCATTGCGCAAAGCGGCAAGGTTGGCATCCAGGAGCGCTTGCTGGAGCTGATCACCCGGCATGTGCCGGGCGCCAGGCCGGTGGTGCTGGAAAGCAATACTGTGGCCACCGACAAGCGCGGCGGCTGGCTCGAGAAGCAGATCGAGAAGGGTGGCAACGTCCTCATATGCAACCCCAAGCTGGTCGAGACCGGGCTGGATCTGCTGGCCTTCAAGTCGCTGATCTTCTACGAAGTAGCCTACTCACTCTACACCGTCTCCCAGGCCTCGCGCCGGCACTGGCGCATCGGCCAGACCGACGAATGCCGGGTCTATCACCTGTTCTACGAGAACACGATGGAGGCCCAGGCCATCGAGCTGGTCAGCCAGAAGCAGGCTGCCGCGGCGCTGCTGGGCGGCGACGCCGATGGCGGCGGCCTGGCGCAGATCTCCGGCGGGGCTGCCTCGCTGGAGGCCGAGCTGGCGCGCTCCATCGCGGCCGACGAGACGGTCGTCGATGTCTCCAGGCTGTTCCGCCAGACCGCCCAGGCCTCGGCCGACTTCACATCGGGCTGGGCCAGCGGCGAGAAGACGGTGGATGAGAGCAGGCTGACCGTCGTGCCGCTGGACAACCTGGTCGGCAAGCGTTTCTACCACGATGGACAGGCTCACCAGGTGGTCGACTACGGCCCGCTGGACCAGGCTGCCTACCAGGTGAGGAACCTGAGCAGTGGCATCCAGCAGCTGCTGGCCGCCGCGCTGGTACAGAAAGCCGCCGGCATCCCTGACGACGCGCCGCTCACCAGCCGACCCATCACCGGAGAGGCGCCTGCCCGCGCGGCCCTTCCGCAAGCTGGCCCCGCCGATCCCGCCATGTTCCGCCCCACCGCCGAGTTCTTCCCGCCCGAGTACCACGCCGCCAAGCGCCGGCACCCGGACGCGCTGGTACTGGTCGACCACGGGCACACGTTCCAAGCCTATGGTGAGGATGCCCGCGCCATCGCCAGGGCGATCGGGAATGTTGCCTCGGAGGGCCGTATCCCCACCATCACGCTTCCCAACAGAGATCGCTACTGGGTAGACAAGCTCACCCGCGCCGGTCTGAAGATCGCCATCGTGCGCGAGCAAGCCGCCCGACAGTCTGTCTCACAGCCTGCTGAGCACAGCCTCCCAGCCACAGCCGAACAGGCCTATGCGCGTTTCCGCGAAGCTCACCAGCGTGACGTCCTGACCTTCGTCGAGATGGCGGATAGCTCGTTCATGAGCTTTGACGGTGACGCTATCACAGCCGCCGCCAGGCTCTTCAGGCCCACCGCGGTCGCGCACTGGAATGGCGGTCCCACCCTGAAGACCATCACGCTCAGGCCTGACGAGCGCGAGACGGCTATCCAGCGGCTGCTCAAAGCTAACTGCAGTGTGGCTCTGGCCAACGAGCGCATAGAGATCCGCCAGCCCGATCCCCGGCCGGTCCTCAAAGCGCAGCCCACTCTCGCCAAACCCGCTGCGGCGCCCCAGCCGCCGGCCGCTCCCCAACAGGCACAATTCGCTCTTTTCTGATGCGCCCCGGAGCGCTGGCAGAGCGCCGGGGCGCCTTCCCGCCGTTGTCCTGGCGGCCACGTCACCCGATCTACTGACCGCGGCGGAGCGCTACCTGGCGCTCGGCTTCAGCATCATCCCACTACGGGGTAAGATGCCGCTAGTGGCGTGGTCGCCCTACCAGCAGCGCCGGCCCTGCCAGGCGGAGCTGCAGCGGTGGGCGCAGTGCGGGCTGCTGCATAATCTCGGCATCGTATGCGGGACGATCTCGAGCGGGCTGGTCGTGCTGGACTTCGACGACATGACCCTGTACGAGACATTCTCCGACCGCTTCCCCGGCCTGGCGCAGAGCTATACCGTGGCCACCGGCGGCGGCGGCCGGCATGTCTACCTGCGAGCCGCCAGCCTGCCGGCGTCACGGCACCTGCCGGGGATCGAGCTGAGAGCCCACGGCCAGCAGGTCGTGGCGCCACCCAGCATACACCCCGATACCGGCCTGGCCTACCGGGTCTGGCGCCCGCTCCCCATCCGCCGGGTTGCCGACCTCAACCCCGTCACAGCCTGGCTGATGACGCTGCGGCCAGGCGCTGGCCCAACCACAACCAAGACCACCACCGGTGCCGGCCTGAACCCGGCGCTGGTGGCCGCACTCGCCGCGCTCTTCCGCGAGCGTGGCTACCGCTCAAGAGGCGATTGGCTGAACGGGCCCTGCATCTACCCGGAGCGCCACGCGCACGGCGACAGCCACGCGTCATTCGGCTTCAACGCCCGCACCGGCTACGGCTACTGCTTCGTCTGCGGGTCGATGCGAGCCAGGGATATCGCCGGCGTGCTGAAACTCGACCCTACCGACTACGGAGGGGTCATCACTCAAAACAGGAGAGAACCCTATGAACAACCTGTCACCTGAAGATACTGTCCGGCTCATCGAGACAGACGAGCTGCTGTGCTACGTGGTAGAGGAGCTGGGAGGACGCATCATCGGGGTCCGCGACAGCAAGCGCCAGCCGATGCCTACCGAGCCCCCAATCTACCAGCCGCCGCTCACCCCTGACACACCAGTCTAACCGCCCAGGCCCCCCAGGCTCGATCGGAGCAGAGGGGCCACTCACCTGAAAGGACCTGACAAAATGACAGCCGATCAGACCCCAAACAGCCAACTCTTCAACAACATTCCATGGCCTAAACCCGTGGCCTGGAAAGGCGGCCCGCTACGTCAGCCATGCAGCAACAACCCTCTCCCCCAACCAGTCGAGCTGCGATACGGACTGTGGAACCTCAAGGACGGAACATCACGCGACTACTTCCACGACAACCTGCCCCCGGACTGGGAGCCGTGGTTGACGCGGCAGGATACATGGTACTTTGGCGTCTGGATCAATCAGCGCACGTTCGAGATCATCATCTGCTACCGACGCGAGCTCATATACATGCGATACGCCGGCCGAGAAGATCTTGGACGCCAGCTGCAAGCCATGTCTAAGGTTCATGGACCGCCACCAGTGGACAGTACGTGGATCAGCGAAGACGGAACCATCGTTGAGTATTACCTCGAACGGGCCGACAAGTAAGACATACAGCTCTGTCACGCAAGACGACAAACCGGCATCTGCGTCACCTAACACCGCCGCCCCCCAGCTCGATCGGAGTAGGGAGGGCCACTCACCTGAAAGGACCTGACACAATGACAGCCGATGAGATCCAACAGTTCAATAGCATCCCGTGGCCTGAGTCGGTGATCTGGAAAGAGTCCCCGGCCCTTGAGCGACGAGATGACAGCCCCTGTCCCCTACCTCTCGAACGCCAACGCGGATTCTGGGGCCTCAAACACGGAGCATCGCGCTACTACTTCTATGACAACCTATCGCCAGACTGGAAGACATGGCGCTCGTGGCGTGACTTCTGGTTCTTTGGCATCTGGACCAATGGTCGGACACTTGAGATCATCACCTTCGCAGAGGGCGATATCACATACGAGCGCTACGCCAGCCCCGAGGATTTCAGGCTTCGACTACATTTCCTGCCTGAGCCCGATAACGACTAGCACTGGATCAGACTACCGGCACCCTCACTCCAAAAGACCTGACAGAGGGCCTGCTCGATGCTCAGGATGGTGATAGAAAGCAGAGCATCATGTCACCACAAAGTTTTGCCAGGTTCTTCCCTATCTCCCGCATGGATGAGTTCATCGATCTTGGTTACCCAGACGAACAGCTATTACTGTCTGAGGTCACACTGCATGGCCAGGCTCAAGGCTGGTCACAGCAACAAATCGATGAGCAGTACCAATCTTTATGGGATGAGATCAAGGAATACTGCGAACAACTCGAAGACGAAGCACTAGACAGCAATTTCTGATATATCCTCACTATCCTGAGCAGTCGACAGGCTTAGCACCTGCAGCCGACAGCCACATAACATCCTGCCCACACTCAGATCATCTATACCCTCGCTCAAATAGTCCCCAATGCCGTATCTATCTAACAACCGCCGCCCCCCACTCGATCGGAGTAGGGGGGCATTACCCTGAAAGGAGCCAATAGAATGTCCAAGCAGCACTCACAGAAAGCCAAGCCACGCTGGCGCCTGAGCTTCGATCTCAGCCCTGATATGCTGGTCAAATCCGATGGGACCACCTGCTACCTGGCCACAGCCGTAGCCCAGCATGGCGACTTCGCCTATATGGCGGAAATCCGCCTACAAAACTGGTCCGAGGATATCGCTGCCTTCTTTGCGTTGGTGCGCAGCGCGTACTTCCAGGCCGAGATGAGCGGGCTACCGGAGTTCCCGGATATGAGCCAGACCGGCGCCGATGGTACTTCCCAGGCCGCCAAGCCTGCGCAGCCGGCAGAGCAGCCCGCCAAAGAGAGCGAGGCCCCAGACGATATCGCAGACCAGGAAGAAGACCCGGCGCCAGAGATCTTGCCGGAGCCCACTGATGACTACGACATCGACGTCTATCCGGCCACGGCGGACGAGCCAGTCGAGCCGACTCTTGCGCAGCCGAGCCAGGACCACCCCGGCCTGTTTTAGTCTATTCATAACCTAAAGGAGATACATACCATGTCCCGCATATTCAAGATCGGCACCACCAAGATCGTCGAAGACGACAGCATGGCCGGCCTGACGGTTGAGCAGGTGCGCGACCGGCTCAAGACCACCTACCCGGAGCTGGCTGAGGCCACCGTCCGGGAAAAGACCGAGGGCGATGTCACCTATGTCGAGTGGCTGGCCCGGCCCGGGCGTAAAGGATGAAGCCGATGTTCAACGGTATGACATCCCACAACCTCACCCGGATCCTGTCTGCTGTTGAACCGGTCGACCTCAAGGCGCTGGCGCTGCTCCGGCAGCGCCGGCCCCAGCCGGGTCGCTGGTTCCCAACCGGGATTGCCACAAGCACCCTGGTCGAAGCAACCCACGATCTGATGGCCTACACGCAAGCTTGCCGCGCCGCCGCCGGCCGCTTGCGGCAGCTGCCTCCCATCCCGCTGGGCATACCGATCGAGGAGTGGCCGCTATGAACACAGGCGCCGCGACCGATCTGCTGGATGCCGGAGAGCTGGTGATTTACGCTATGAGCCACGACGGGCATCTCAGCCTGGCGCTGGCCGGCGCCTGGCTTGATCCCTTCCACCTGTCCGACCAGGATTGCCTCTATGAAGATGTCCTGGACACAGATAGCATTCCCATCGCTCTGAGTGTGGCGCACTCCCACTGGCCCCGCCTGTATGTCGAGGCCATCCAGGGCCTGCACAGCGGCTGGACATCCGCCGAGTTCTCCGCCTTCTTCTGCGCGCAGTTCCGGCGCTACTACCCGGATATCCCGCTTGGTGATCTCGGAAACATGGGTTATGACGTCCCACTCACCATCTGCGGCCTGGAGCCTCTCAGCTTCACCCTCGCCTCCGAGCACCCCCGCCTGGCCGCCGCCCTCGAAGGCTACTTCACCATCAACCAGGACAGCTCAGAAAAGGACTTCGACAGCGCCCACTCCATTGCCTGGCGCATCACCCGGTCGCTCATCGGCCAGGACTGCCAGCCCTACGCCGACCTGGCCTTAATGTTGATGTACCTGTTTGCCCAGACCGGCAACGATCTGCTCGACCACACCATCGACGAATTCTGGGATGCCGGCTTCAGGCCGCTCTACTGGGAGAGGAAAGAAGACCTTGAGGAAGCCCAGCGAGCCAATCACCAGGTCTCCATCGTGCTGGCCGCCACCGAGCGGGCATTGGCCACGCTTGACTCACGACCCGACATCGCGGCGGCCCTGCGGAACAATATCCTCGCTGTCCAGACAGCGATAGAAAGGAATAACCCCGATGTATCCCTCGACTGGCCTGCCCGAGGCCGGCGCGCTCGCGCTGCAAGAAGCACTAAGCGAGGCACCGGACCTGGCGTTGGCCTTCTATTCGTTCGGGATTGTTATGCGGATTAAGGGCGAGGCGGGAATCACGGAACACCCTGTCTCCCCGGAAGACGTCGCCACCGCATTATCTACCAGCGCCAGCCTGAGCACGGGCATCCTGATGCCAAGCACTGTCTCCCTGCAGGCCGAAGGAACGCGGCGCACGATCATCGACTACCGCCCGCCCGGCAAGACCTCCCTCTGGCTGGAGGGGTTCGAAGACCCGCTGCGAGTGCCCCTACCGGGCTTACTCATGGTACGAACCACGGTCTCTCAACAGAATCCCCAATACCGGGTTTACGCGGCCACCGAGCGGCCCACCAGCCCTGATGCGCCGCTGTACCATGCGCCGCTGCCGAACATCTATCACGATGGCAGCGTGTGCTGGGGAACGGTCACCAAACCCGGCCGGCAGCAGCTGGCCGGCAACGATCTCAGCGCAGACTGGGCGCAGCTGATGGCTACGCCATTTGGCAACCATGGCGTTGCCCACAAGTGCCGCAGCCGGCCGGACGACGTCCGCACCCTGTATCTTGACCTGGAGAAGCGCTGCGCGCGGGTCTACCCCAAACGGGAGCTGCTGCCGGCGAAGCGCGCCCTCAAAGACATTGTAGGAGGCTCGCCATGACCCTCTTCGACCCTCATGTGGGCATCAGGCAGATCGTTGTTGCCGGTCTGGGAGGCACCGGCAGCCAATTGGCCCGCAGCCTGGCCCGCATCCTGTTCGACATGAAGTCCCGTAACCTGCAATTGCCCGAGGTGCTGTTCGTCGACCCCGACCAGGTGGAATCCCATAACGTCGGGCGGCAGATGTTTGTGCCCGCCGATGTGGGCGCCAACAAGGCCCAGCTCCTTAGCAGGCGCTTCAATGCTGCGCTGGGGCTGAACATCGCCTGGGATGCCGCCGCTTTCGCTGCTAACCGGCATGCCAACCGTCAAGAGACACTGCTGGTCGGCTGTGTGGACAACTACCTGGCCCGCCGCGCGCTGGCTGAGGCCCACCGCCTGTGGCTGGACTGCGGCAACCACAGCGAGACCGGCCAGGTCATCATCGGCTCAACCGGCGACGCAAGCCAGGTCCGGCGCGAGTTTGACAAAGCCGGGGATATCGTGTCGGTCTTGCCGAATGCCGCGCTGCTCTTCCCGGAGCTGCTGGAGCCCAATGGGGACGCTCCCGTGTCCCCCAGCGCCTCCTGCGCCGAACTGGTCGAGGCCGGCGTCCAGCACCTGCTGATCAACGATGCCGTGGCTATCACCGCGGCCGGCTACCTGTACCGCCTGCTCTATCGCAAGCCGCTGCACTCGTTCATGTCCTACGTCAGCTTAGAGGCTGTTCGTCCTGTGCCGATCTCATGGGAAGAGATCAAGCCCTATCTACACAAGAAAAAGGAGACTGACCATGCCTTTCAACAGCCCGAATGATCGTGTCCGGCGTCACAAGCTGATGACCAAAGAGCTGGAGAAACTGCTGCCACCGCTCTACAGCACAGATGGCCAGGGAGACCAGGCTCAAGCGGTCTGCAAGTTCTTCACGCCCGACTCGTCATGGACCTGGTACGTGCTCGAGTATTCGCCGGAAGATCATCTGGCCTTTGGCTGGGTGATCAACGACGCAGCGCCTGACTGCGCCGAGCTGGGCACCTTCTCGCTGGACGAGATCGACTCCGTGAGAGGCTCCTTCGGCCTACCGGTGGAGCGCGATCTGTACTTCAAGCCGCGCACGCTGGCCGAGGTCAAAGCACGTCACTTACGCAAGACCGCTGCCTAGAACCCTCCCTAACACAACCCAACAGAAACGGCACAGGACCTACACCGGCGATCTGTCGATCTCATGGCGTTCGCGCGCCACGTGATCGGCAGATCGCCTCTTAACGCCTTCGCAATAGAAAGGAACACAACATGCTTGTCATCTACAACCGCTGTCTCCGGCAGTGCGGGCACTGCCACATCTGCCGGCGGCCCGGACCGCTGAAAGACATCGTTACCGGCGAAAAGAGCTGCCGGTACTGCCGGTTTCACCACCGCCTGCAGCCCAAGCGCTGCCCGGCGGGGCAGCAGCTGCCTCAACATACCGGGCGGGCCAGATAAACAGCCCTACCAGGTTGGAGTAGGGGGAACCCGTCTCCAACCTTCTTTTTTTGGCGGCAAACTGAGCAGCGTCCCACCGTTGTAGGGCTCTCTTTCTTCCAACAAGTCTACTTTTCAACCCTCAGGCATAAAGCCCAACCGGCCGATCAGCAACACCAAATGCCTTCGGCAAAAGGCTTGATGAGAGAGTTGGCCGGGACATGGTTTGTGTTTCAGTCATTCTATCCACAGAAAGGACACACAACTATGGCTATCAAAGGCGAATTGAGCGGGCTGAGTGGAACAACTTGCAGCTGCCAGCGTGTGCTCAAGCTACAAGTGTGCCAATCAGCAGCAGGCTACTATCTCGGCTACATATGCCCGGAATGCGGCCCGTGGAGCCGGGAGACCGGCTACTACATGAGCCGGGAGGAGGCGGAAACAGAGCTGGCTGAAGCAATACCGGCCCTGATACGAACTACCTCGTGACCTATCCGCCCGTCCCATCCAACTCTCTGCTACCTTTCTTGTGTACAAAAGTACCCATCCAGGTTGGCGAAACGAAGTTTCGTCTCCTGCTTCATCCAGTCGTGCCGCCTG
>JAFGOG010000009.1 GCA_016926595.1 Anaerolineae bacterium | reverse complement strand
TTCAACGCCTGGTCGTAGAGCTCCTGGCCAAATTCCTCCAAGGCCTGTTCCTGGAGCACCTCTCGGCCAAAGGTGCGCAGCACTGCCGCGTAGGGGGCTTTGCCCTTGCGATAGCCGGGGACGGTGTAGCGGCGCGACAGCCGCTGGGCTGTCTGGCGCAGCTTGTTTTCGACTTCGATCGCGTCCAGCTCGACGGTGACGCGGACCTGGCAGTTCTCTTGTCGTTCGCTCGTGACTTTCATTCTATTCCTTTTTGCCGGGTGCGCCCGTTTCTTACTCAGCGGGCTCGCGCAGGTCCGGCCTGTGAGATACTGTTTGAAATCGCCCGATCAGATCCTGTTCGACGTCTACCTCGGCCCTGGGAGTGCCTTCGATCAGGCTTTCGTAGGTCTTTTGGAAGCGCATCAGCTCTCGGTGGTACTTTTCTGGATCGTCGTTGTGCAGGGCATTGACCAAGGCAAAGACGATGGCCGCCACGCCGGTAGGCGATGGCGTATAGCTGCCTTCGACCTCGGAGCAGATGAACAGGATCTCGGCCCATTCGGCGATGGGGCAGCCAGCCTGGGCGACAATGCCGATCGTCTTGGCGCCGACCCCACGCCCGTACTGGAGGGCGCGAGTGGCCGAGTAGGCGTAATTGGTAAAGCCGATGCCGACGACCACGTCTTGGGGCGTCAGATCCTTGAGCTCGATGGCTGTGTCAAAGGGGCCCTTGTTTAGCACGACGGTGTCTGGCTTGATCATCGACAGGTAGGAAGCCATGACCTGGGCCAGGCCGATGCCCACGCTTTCGGCGACAATGTAGATGTGGTCAGCCATCCGGAGAGCCTCCACCGCCACGGCCATCCGCTCGGGGCGGATCTCCTGGATCGTCTGCTCCAGGTTGCCCCAGTCCTGCCACATCGTGTTGATCGGCGAGCCTTTGGTCGCTTCGAGCCGGCCGGTGATCGGGACGCGCGCCTGGCGCATCTCGTCCAGCACCTGCTCCTGGATCTCCCGGATCAGTTCGGTAAACCCGTCATAGCCCAAAGCCTGGGCAAAGCGGGTCACGGTGGCGACGTCCAGGTCCAGGTGGCGGGCCAGGCGCGAGGCGCTCATGAATGCGACGCGCTGGTGGGAAGTGAGGACAAAGTCGGCCAGCCTTTTAAAGCCGGGCGACAACTCGCTATATCTGCGGCCTATCCGCTCTCGGAACATGATCTACCCCCATTCTAGTGCTCTATTGATTGGGTATATTCAGCCCTTGCGGCCTTTTTCCGGCAAGGGCTGTGCATCGAGTGTGCAGCTCTGTTTTTTCGAGCGATGCCCATTATATGGCGAAACTGCTTCTGATGCAAACTTGGAGGGGTTTGAAATTCATTGCATCCAGGGCGCTCATGACCTGCAGCGTCCGGCAGCGGTACAGGATTCGGAGGTCGGAAGCCAAGAGCCTAGAAGTACATGTATTTGTCCCACGTCTCGTGCGCGCTGCTGGCTTCCAACAGCGTCAGGGCCAGGTAGCGCGGGCGGCGCGGCGATTTGAGCACCGGCATCTGGGCTTCGTCGGGGGTGCGACCGCCCTTGCGGCGATTGCACGGCCCGCAGGCGGTGACGACATTTTCCCAGCAGGTTTCGCCGCCGCGCGAGCGGGGGACGACGTGGTCCATGGTGAGCTGGGCGCGGCCCGGCTGCGCGCCGCAGTACTGGCAGGTGTACTGGTCGCGGGCCAGCACGGTCCGGCGCGACACCGGCAGCGACAGACGATGCGGGATGCGGACGTAGCACACCAGCCGGATGACGAGAGGCACCGGCAGTTGGAGCCGCGCCGAGCGGAGATAGGCCTCGGCCGCCTCGACGATCTCTGCCTTTTCTTTCAACAGGAGCAGCACCGCCCGGCGTACCGAGACCACGCTCATTGGTTCATACGTAGCATTGAGAACGAGAACCTGAGTCATGGCCTAGCCGTCAGCTATCAGCGGTCAGCTATTGGCTTGGCTTTCGGCGTTCAGGCTGACCGCTGCTGAATCCTGACCGTCGAAAGCGCCTATGGGCCCTGTAGGTTTCGAACCTACGACCAACCGGTTATGAGCCGGTCGCTCTGCCACTGAGCTAAGGGCCCGTGTCAAATGTGCAAACTGTCAGGCTCGGGGGCGAGGATTTGAACCTCGATACAGGGATCCAAAGTCCCTTGTCCTGCCATTAGACGACCCCCGATCGTACCGGCGCCATTCTAGCACAAGGCCGAAAAATGGTCAAATCGGCATTGAGAGAACCTGGCGGTGGGCCTTGCCTATGTTCGTCGAATTAACACCCGTCGAGGCCGCTGGAGTAGTTCCAGGCCGTCATCCCTCTGCCCCATCGTATTCCATCGCCGCCGCCCGGCGGGCCTGGTACAGCTCCAGCAGGTGGGCCACCCGCGCCGGGTCGAGCTGGCCGCGCGGCGTGGGCGTCTCAAAGAAGCGGCGGGGCAGATCCTCGACGCGAGCCTGGAAGCCAAGCCGGTCGCGCAGTCGAACCCGCTCCCAGTAGAGCCGCTGGCCCATGGCCCGCAGCTCGTCCGCGCTGCGCTGGATGCCGACGCTGCTCAGCGCTTGGCTCACCGTCTCCAGGTCGTACACCCCCCGGGCAAAGAGGCAGATGGCGATGCTCGTCTGCACGATCCGCTCCGCCTCGTCGGCGATGATTCGGTCGATGATCGCCTCGTCCGTGTATGGCTCCAGCTTCTGGTCGATAGCATAGCCGGCGTTGTCCAGGTGAGAATGGCGCGCGCCCAGCAGGTGGCCCACCACGTGGGCATAGCCAGTCCAGTAACCAGAGATCCCCTGCCCTCCGGCGACGGCTATGTAATCCTGACCGCCGTAGTGGCGGGCAGCAGCCAGCTCCCCCTGACTCAGCCATTGCCCCAGCTCTGTGTCGCCGCGGGCGATGGCGGCGACTGCCTGGGCGTAGCGCTCGGCGTCGCCCCAGCGCAGGTCGACGCCGCCGAGCTGCTCGGGCTCGATCGTCCCACGTTCCATCGCCTCGGTGGCCCAGGCCAGGGCTGTGCCGCAGGAAATGGTGTCCATGCCCAGCCGGTCGATCTCTTCGATCAGGTGCAGGATGCCATCGCGGTTGCCAATGCCCAGAAGCGAGCCGACGGCATAGACCAGCTCGTGATCGTAGGCGACCATGGTCGATTCGAACTCCCAGCCCGGGGCAAAGGGCCGGCGGTAGAGGGCGATGTGGATGCAGCCGATCTGGCAGCCGGCGCAGGCGCGCTTGGTGATCAGATCGTGCTCGGCGAACGCCTCGCCGCCGATCTCCTCGGCCTCGCCAAAATAGCCCTGGCGCAAGTTGTACGTAGGCAGCGCGCCCAGCTCGCTGAGGGGCACAATGTTGGCCGGGGTGCCCAGCTCGTGGTACTTGGTCATGGCGTCGGTGTGCAGGACCTTGTCGAACACCTCGGCGTAGGTCTTTTTGTAGGCGCGCGAGTCGGCCGGCAGAGCGAGGTGCTTCTGGCCGACGATCGCAACCGCCTTTAGCTTCTTGCTGCCCAGCACTGCTCCCAGCCCCAGGCGGCCAAAGTGGCGCCAGGTATCGACGTTGACGCCGGCGTAGCGCACGCAGCGCTCGCCCGCCGGGCCGATGCGCAGGATGCTGCGGTGGCCGGCGCCTTTGATCTGGTCGCGGATGACCCGGCCGGTCTCGATGGTGTCCATGCCGGTCATGGCGTCGGCAGGGCGGACTTCGACCCGGTCGCCGTCGATCAGCAGGTAGACCAGCCGTTGGGCGGCGCCGGTGATGACCAGCGCGTCATAGCCGGCATAACGCAGCGCCGACGCCAAGTGGCCGCCAGCCTGGCTCTCGCCATATTCGCCGGTCAGCGGCGAGCGAAACGTCGCCGCTGTCTTGGTCACCACCGGGAAAATAGTCGTCAGCGGGCCGATGGCCAGGATGGCCGGTTGGGCCGGGTCGAGGGGGTCCAGGTCGGCGTGGACCATCTCGTTCAGCAGCCGCATAGCCACGCCGGTCCCGCCCATATAGTCGCGGAACAGGTCGGCCCGGTCCTCGACGCGGCTCTTGCCCGTCGTCAGATCGACGTGGAGGATGCGGACAAAATCGGCGTTCAGCATCAGCCCACCTCCTCCAGCGCCAGGCAGTTGTGGGGGCAAAAGCGAACGCACTGGCCGCAAAAGATGCACACTATCGGCTTGGACTCTTCTTCGTCCCAACCGATGACCTGCACCGGGCAGGCCTCGACACACTGGCGGCAGCCGATGCACTCGGCCTTGCGGTAGGTCATGCCCCGCCCGCCGGCGCGGACGGTGAGCGCCTCGGTGGGGCAGGCCTCGACGCACGGCACCGGCTCGGCGCAGGCGGTGCAGATGTTGGCTGCCATGCGGCCCATCGCCCCGCCGCGGCTGCGGATCTGGATGGCGCTCTTGTGGGGCGAAAAGCTGTTGTAGACCATCCGCGCGCAGGCCAGCATGCACGAGTCGCAGCCGATGCAGCGGGCCATGGCGGGCGCGGTCAGGATCTTGGGCATACCTCCTCCTCCATCGGGAGGTTGTAAGACGGAGGCTTGACCTCCGTCTTACAACCTCTACCATCTATGGCACAGTATTGGGATCGATGGCAAAAGCCCACCAGTTGTTCCAAATCCCGTTGGTTTGCCCGGCAACGCGGGGCAGGTGGCGCAGCCACCACAGGTGGTGGGCGCGGATCTCGCCGCCGCCCCACTCGGCGCTGTTCACCTGCCTGACTACCCCCTTGAAATTGGGAAATGTGAGCCAGTCGTCGCAGTTGCTGGGCACGTACTTGGGGTTGCCCCAATCATAATCGCGGACGCTGTTGGGCGCATAGTGGACGGTGCCGCAGTTGGCCTGGCCCGGCGCGACCTGATCGTAGCGGATGAACCGCTTCCACAGGTTCTGCTCGCCGCTCTGGCGCCTCCAGGCGTGCTCCAGGTTCGATTCGACCCGGTGGCTAAAGCTCTCCAGCATCTCGCCGAGGCCGCGCTCAAAGTTAAAGCCCATGATGATGAACCGGCGGCCGGCCGCGCCGGTGTTGGGTATGGGGCTCGAGTTGCACCAGAAGGCGTCAGGCCCGGCCATGCTCGATTCCCAGAATCCGGCCCAAGGCGAGGCAAACATCCACACCTCGTCGATCTCGCCAGCGGCGACCCGGTCCAGGAGGTTGAAATCGGCAATGATCTTTCGATAGTCGACCTGGTCCGG
>JAFGOG010000319.1 GCA_016926595.1 Anaerolineae bacterium | reverse complement strand
TTGAACGTCGCGCACCCTTCGCACCCGGCCCGTGGCCAGGCCCGGGGCTGCGGGCTGCCCGACGAGCTGGCGCGGACTCTCACCCACAGCGCTGTGGACTGTGGGTCCCTCCGCCGGGGATTCGGGCAGAACCACCGGCGTGCTCGCCGGGTGTCGCAACGCTTCGGCCAGCGTTGGAGCATCCGTGATGCCGATCCGCGCCTCGCCCGGCAAGCGACCTGCCGCCCTCAAGCGCGCCCCCCCCAGCTCGAGGGCGCGCAAGAGCTGGCTTTCCAGCCGGCCGACGAGCACGTTGTCGTCGTCGCGCAGCCGCCAGCTCAAGCGGCCGATGGCCAGCACCTCTCTGGCCTCCGCCTGCCGCTCGGGACCGACTGCTTCCAGCAGGCGTCGCTCCATTGCCTGGGGTCCAGGCGATGTCGTACGCGCTTCGACACCCTGTGGTTGGTTGGGCCGGGGCGACCTGGCCAGTTCCAGCACGGTTTGAAGCAAGAGGTCGGGGTGGTCCGCGAGACGTTCGCCGCCGTAGGCCAGATCCATAAACTCGGTCCGCAGTTTCTCAAATGCCGCGATGAACGATGCACCGCTGGGGAGGGCCTGCATCGCGCGTAGTGCGTCCTGCCCCTCCTGCTCTGCTGCTTGTAGCAGCGCCTCACAGAGCGCCTTATCACCTCGCACCTGCTCTGACAGCCCTTGCAGCGCGCGGTTGCGCTCCGAGGCCAGCATCTGCTGTCCCTTCAGCAGCCCCACGAATTCGTATGGGTCGTCGGGTTGGACTGCGTCGTTGTAATAGATGCCGAGTTGGCGCACGCCGTGAGCAAAGGGGATAAAGTCATCGATGTAGATCTGCCGCCACGCTTCGACCGCGGCGTAGCGCTCTTCAATCACCGCCGCCAATGCCTCGTCATCACAACCTTCGATCGCTTCCGCTGCGAACCGCTTTCCGAGCGCTTCCAGCTCGGGAACCAGCTGCCCGGCCACGCGCTCGGCCAGGGCACTCAAGCGTCGCCTGCCCGGTCGCAGCGACAGGTACCAGCCGCGCTGGTCTCCGTCCGCCGGGCTGGCCGTGGTGATGGGTCTCGCCTGCAATAGGGTGAACCGCTCTCGGCGCCCGGTCCACTCGGTGTCGGGCGGCCAGTTGAACAGGGATTCCAGCTGCAGAAGCATCTGGTGCAGGTTGTGCAGATCATTGGTCTCCAGGATCGGTTTTGCTTCGTCACTCTCACGCTCGCCGGGCCGCCACTCGACCACCTTTCCAGAACTGCGGTCGAGGAGCCAACGGTCAGGATCGACCAGGCCGTCCACGAGGTCGCCGCAGGGTCCCGGCACCGCTTCGACGATGGCGTGATCGCGGCCCGCCTCCCGGGGGTCGCGGCCAAAGGCCACCCCGGAGCGGTCTTCATCGATCATCTCCTGGACAACGATCGCCATGCGGCTGAGACCCGGATCCAGGGCCAGTTCCTGGCGGTAGAGCAGCGCTGCATCGGACCACAAGGAGGCCCACACCACGCGAACGGCATCAAGCACGGCCTGTACACCGACGATGCCGACGACCGATTCGTGCAGACCAGCGAAGGAGCGACTGGCAGAATCCTCTCCCGGCGCCGACGAGCGTACGGCCAGGCGCTTTCCTGACCCCAATGCCTCGACGGCCGTGACAATGGCCTGGGCCAAGGCCTGGGGAATGGGCGCCGCCAGGAAGGCCGAACGGATGCGCAGGGCCACGTCCCAGATCTCTTCCCAGCGCATCGACGCAAAGGGCTTGCGGCCCAGCTCTATGCGGATCAGGCGGGCCAGATCCTCTTCTTCAACAAAGTGCTCGTAGGCACGCGTGGTGATGAAAAAGCCATCGGGCACGCGGAACCCGGCCTGGGCGAGCTGGGCCAGCTTGGCTGCCTTGCCCCCGATCCAGCGCTCGTCGTTATCCGCGGCCTGGGCCAGGGGGATCACCCATCCGACGCCGGTATCCATTGGCGCACCTCCTGGAAGCGGGTGACGTGCAGATAACGGACCACATCGACCCGGAACAGCGCCGTGGAGGGCGCCCGGACAAAGGCCTTGAGGTAGGGATGGCGAGCCGTCAGCAGCCCGGCCCATCGCCCGAAGTCGGCGCCCGGTTGCACCTGGATGGCCCGTCCAGTCACCGTGACGGCGCTGACCTTCATCATGTCGGCGGGGAAGCGGCCACGATTGTCCACCAGGAGGGCCACGTGATTGCATTCGGACAGCAACCGGTACTTGCGCGTCGCCACCGGCGTGGCAAAGACAAAAGATTCGAGATCCTCGCTGAAGGCAAAGGCGACCAGTGAGCCATAGGGCTGGCCGCCGGCCTGGGTGCAGAGCACGGCAAAGGGCTCGTGGTGAACCAGCGCCTGGATCGATTGGAGGACAGCAGGCTCCTCGGCTGGCACCAAGAACGGGGCATCGACCCCAGGACCAAGGATCGGTTCATCTAGCATGGTTTGCCTCCTTTCCCTCCTGTCGGGTTATTGCTCATCTTTCTCGTGCAGCCCTCCCCGGATGGCCGATGCCAGGGACTCGCCTTTGTCGGGCGTGAAGGCTCCTTCGGCCCGCCACAGGAGCCGCCCCTGGCGGTCCAAAAGCAGCACGTAGATATCCTCCTCGCCGGGCAACTGGAGCGCCTCGCGGAACGCCTTCTTGTCCACGTAGAGGGTGATGGTCCGTTCGCGAGCCACCAGATCGGGGATGCCGGCGCGCATACCCTCGTTGATAAAGGTGCGGGCCAGGGTATTGAGTCGCCGGATGGTCGGCAGTTCGTAGTAGCGCACAGCAGGATAGGCCTCTTCAAGCTGCCTGGC
>JAFGOG010000318.1 GCA_016926595.1 Anaerolineae bacterium | reverse complement strand
GGAACAGGCGCTCGAGCCGGCCGTGCTGCTCTACGGCCGCTCCTGGGCCTACGAGCCGGGCAGCCACACGCCCATCCTGGGCGACGCGGCCACCTGGCTCTTTTGGCCCGACAGAGCCCCGGCCGGGGCGCTGGCCGGGATCACCGTGTGGCCCCAGGACGCGGTGGTGGATGCCGGCCAGCAGCGCCTGTTCAACGCCTCCGGCCACGACGCCGCCGGCTACTATGTGCCCATCACGCCCACCTGGGAGGCCACCGGCGGCTCGATCTCGGCCGTGGGCCGGTACACCGCCGGCGACCTGCCCGGCAACTATACGGTGCGCGCCACGCATGAGATGTTTGCGGGCCAGGTGCAGGTGACAGTCTCTGGAACGGTTACCTGCCCGGACCTGGCTGCCGGCGTATCCTGGAGCCACACCTTTGCGGTTGCAGGCGCCTATCCCTACCACGACCGCGCCAGCCCGGACCACACCGGTACCGTGGTGGTCAATCCCACCACCACAGGACAGACGTGCAGCCTAACGACGGGGCTCAACCCCGGCCCGTCCAACACGACGTACGACGTCTCTATCACCGCCGCCGGCTTTGACCCGCCGACCGTCACCATCGGACTGGGCGACACGGTGCGCTGGACCAACCACGACACCGTCCCCCACGCCGTCGACGGCGGCGAATCTCGGCGCTACACCGTCTACCTGCCGCTGGTGCTGCGCACCAGCCCGGCGCATTGACCAGTTCGATGCGGGGCAGGGTTGGGGAGCACGGGGGAGGTTGGAGTTGTGAGGCATGACGTGTGCGAGCCAGCACCGACCACCGCCTTGCTCGCTCCTTGGTAGGCATGGGAAGCCGGGTTGCGGGGACAAAAGGAGGTCCACCAGGTTTCGGAAGACTGTCGGGCCTTCCACCACAAAAAAGGAGGCATCAAGATGAACAAGAGACTCTCTACACTAGTCCTGGCGGCGCTGATCCTGGCGTTTGTGGTACCTGCTCAACCAGCGCAGGCCAAATTGATCAACGATCGCCTGTTGATCACCAAGGATACGACCATCGGACCGGGTGAAAAATGGATCATTCATCCTGGTGGAGAAGTCATCATTCAAAGTGGCGCCCAACTCATCATCAACGGCGGCACTATCGAAAACTCCGGCCGCCTGACGAACGACGGTCACCTCGTATCTCAAGGAGGGACGTTGAAGAATAATGATGGTGGTCGGATCTTTAATGACAGAACTGCAGAGCTTCATGGCACCACCGTGATTAACTCGGGTACCTTTACCCAGTATTTCCTGGACAGCCACTTGATTCTGGATGCCTCCTCGCAATTCGACAATAGAGGAACCTTCGAGAACAGTCTAACGGGCGTCGTGGACAATGGCGGTATCTTTGCGAACTCGGGCACCTTTGATAACAGAGGAGAGGCCATCGTAAACAACACTGGCGCCTTCAGAAACTCGGGCGCCTTTGCCAACGATGACCTTGCCAGAGTGAACAATAGACAGTTGTTTGAAAACAGAGGGGATATTACCAATTCAAGCCAGGACTATATCAGCAACTATGGCGCATTTCTCAACAGCGGGACGATAAACAACAACCTTGGCAGGATCTGGAGCGATAATGCATTTCTGAACGCCGGTCATATCTATAATAGAGAGGGTGGCCTTAGCATATACGGCGGACAGTTTGTGAACGCAGGGTTCCTTGGCAATGTCGCCGACATTCAGGGCATCTCCATAGGGGAAAAGGGGAGATTCGACAACACTGAGCAAGGTTTCATTTTTAACGTGAGCGACCGGATGTGGAACAATGGCCAGTTTTACAACTTTGGCGCGTTCGACAACCCAGGCAAGTTCACAAACCGGGGAGTTTTCACCGATGGACCCGGCGGGCTCATCACCCAGGAAACAGGCGAGTTTGAAAACTATGGCACATATATCATTACTCCAGAAGAGCACGAGCCCACGCCCATAAACGAGGGGGTTGTGAACAACTATGGCCTGATGGCCGTCGACGGTTACTATGCTCAGGGCGGCACGCTCAACAACTATGGTGTCATCAACAACAATTCGAGCCATACGATCGACAACACCGGCATAATCAACAACTTTCAGACGATCCACAACACCCTGGAGGGAACCATCGGCAACTTTGCCGACCTCAACAACGACGGCGACCTGATCAACGACGGCGAAATCTATAACCAGGGCGTGATTGACAACCAGGGCGCCGTGCACAACTTTGGCAACATCCACAACCTCTGGGGCGGAGTCATCACCGGCGATCCGGCCATCGACCACGCATGCCGCCTGGCCCTCAGCGCCGAAGCGGTCCTTGTCGGCCAGCCGGTGACGGCCACGGTGACGGTCATCAGCCCCACCGTCGATGCCGTTACGTTCCACTGGACCGATCCCACCCCGACCTTGCGGCGCACCTTTGACGACACCGCCGCCCCCTTTGCCGATTCTTTCGCCCCCGACCTGGCCGGCGATTGGACCGTCGAGGCCGTCTGCCTGGAGGGCCTCACCGCCCTGGACACCGTGACCGTGACCCTGACCATGGACGACGACGCCGACGGCGACGGGGTGGGCGACACGGTCGAGGACGGCGCGCCGGGCAGCGGCGACGGCAACGCCGACGGCACGGCAGACTGGCTGCAGGGCCACGTCGCCTCGCTGCTGGACGCTGGCGATTGGCGCTACCTGACCCTCGTCTCTCCGGCAGACACGGCGCTGGCCGGCGTCGGGACGGTGGAAAACCCTTCACCCGACGATGCCCCGGCGGTCGAGTTCCCCCTCGGTTTCCTCGATTTCACGATCCAGGGCCTGGCGCCCGGTGGCGCCCTCAGCGCCACACTCGTCATCTCGCCGCCGGCCATGGTCGATACCTATTACAATCTCGGCCCCACAGCCGGCGACCCCACCGACCACTGGTACGAATTCCTCTTTGACGGTACCACCGGCGCCGAGGTCATCTCGGACACAGTCGTGCTCCACCTGGTGGATGGCGCCCGCGGCGATGGCGACCTGCAGGTCAACGGCCAGATCGTGGGCCTGGGCGCGCCGGGCGTGGTGCAGCGCGCCGACCTGGCCCTCTGGAAGGCTGGCGGCCCCGACCCGGTGGACCTGGGAGAGGTGCTGACCTACACCCTGAGCCTGGCCAACTGGGGTCACCTGACAGCAACCCACGTAATCCTGACCGACTCGCTGCCCCTGGAGATCGACTTTGTCGCCGCCGGCAGTTCCCAGGGGGCTTGTGCCGAAAGCGGCGGCGCCGTCGTCTGCGATCTGGGCGATCTGGCCCCGCTACTGCAGGCCACCGTCACGCTGACAACGACGGCCGTCGTCCCCGGCTGGATCGTGAACGAGGCCCAGGTAGCGGGCGGCGGCCTGGAAGTCGACTTTTACGACAACGACGCCCGGGCCTGGACCTTTGTCCAGACCGACGAGGACCTATCGATCTCGGTGAGCGACTACCTGGACCCGGTGCCGCTGGGCGAGGTAATCACCTACTCGCTGCTCGTGGCCAACAACGGCGTTTATACCGCCACCGGCCTGATCGTGACCGACACGCTGCCCGCCGGGACCGCCTTTGTCTCGGCCGAGCCTTCACAGGGCACCTGCGCCGAAGCGGGGGGGACCGTCACCTGCGACCTGGGCGACCTGCCCAGCCGCTGGTACGCCGAGGTCATTGTCGTCGTCACCCCGGCCAACCTCGGGGAGGTCACCAACCGGGCCGGAGTTGTGGGCAACGAGGCGGAGCCGGTCCTCGTCAACAACCGGGACGAGGAGCGGACGACCATCATCGAAGCAGCCACACACACCATCTACCTGCCGCTTATCCTGAGATAACCGAAGGGCTGGTTGTACGCCACTCGCCCTGAGCAGGCCGTAGCCAGGACGGGTGATCAGGAACAACGGGACCAGGCGGGAAACAGGGGGAGCATGTCCCACTTGAGGTAGGACATGCTCCCCCGCACGTCTCGATCCAGGCAGAACAGGGCGGCCACCAGGACAAGGTCAGAAACCGCGCACGACAAGCGGTAGGTAGACAGGATGCTCTGCACCACCGCCCACCGTGACCGTGACCACCGCCTGGCCCTGCAATCCCTGCCCATCGATTGCCGTGAGGGTCAGCGTGTGGCTGCCGGGGGCAAGCGCCACGTCCCACAGGGTGTCGCCCGTCCCCAACAGCCCGTCCTGATCAGAGATCCAGGCCAGATCCGGGCCGCCCAAAACGCCCTCCTCCAGATCGTAGGCGCTGCCTTGCAGCGTCAAGGGTGGCGTGACGACAGCCCCCGCTTCCGGGAGGCGGATGGCTACCCAGGGCGCCTTGTTGGGTACGCTGAAAGCGCCGTCCGAGTCATCGCGGGCAGCGTGAAAGCCGTCGCTAACCTCCACCCGCAGCCGCGACGCGCTGCTGCCGGGCAGCCACGACAGGTCGAGGTCGTAGGCCGTCGTGCCGCTGATCTCGGCGGTCAGCGGCAGCCAGGCGCCGCCATCGTCGGCGCTGTACCACAGTTGGAAGGTCAGCTCGTCGCCCGGATCGTCGTTGTGGGCCGTCCACTCGACCACGGTGCTGTCGCCCAGGGTCTCGCCGCCGTTCGGCGCGGTCAGGGTCACCACGGGGGCATGGTCGCTGGCCAGCACCTGGCCCAGATCGGTGCCATCCTGGTGCAGCACCACCTTGCGGGCGGCTGGGTCCAGGGGCAGCCCGGCGGCGAAAAAGGCCACGCCTGTATCTTCCCCCGTCGAGGGATCGACGAAGTCGGCGTCGAAGCAGTAGCTGTGCAGCGCGGCATCCCCGGCGTCGCGGGTCTCCACGCAGTATTGGTAGCCGGGAGGTGGGTAACCGTCGGGCGCCCCGTCGCCCGTCACCTGCCAGAAGGGGGCGAACAGGGCCGTGCCGTCGGTATAGACCAGGCCGGCGGCCAGCAGGTAGGTCGTGCTGGCCGGGGAGGGGGTGCGCGGGGAGAAATCCAGGGAATAGCCCCACCCGGCCAGCAACAGCTTGCAATAGTGGAAGGGCGAGATCCAGCGGGGGGTGCAGGGCGAGGCGAGATCAAAATGCTCGGGCAGCACGATCTGGTCAGTCACGTGCTGATAGCCGTACTCCTGGATGGTTGCATCGGCGTAGGGCCAGCCCTTGGGGGAGAAGGGATCGCCACAAGGCGCCTCTGTGTTGGGGATAAAGAGGCCCAGAGATCGGCCGGCGGCAAAGGATAGGTTCGATTCGTCGTCAAAGCCCAGCCCCTCCATGCCCCGCGTCCAGGGGGGAGCGCCGATGCTGCCGTCCGGAAAGGCAGCGACCAGCGGCTCCCGGGGAAAAGCGGCCATGCGGATCAGGTATAGGCTTTGGACAAAGCGCGTGATGGCTTCAAGGTCTTGATCCACGTCATCGGCGACGGATAGAGGCGGAAGAATGCGATAGCTCGTCTCGGGATAGGGCAGCCGCTCGGCCAGGAGGCTGTGTTGCAGCAGGATGGTCTCCCCGGCGGGCAGCCTGGCCGGAAAGCCATAGGGGCCATAGTTGATGGGCAGGTAGTTGATGGTCACCGGCGCCCGCCCGGCAAAGATCAGGTCGCGGGCCCAGCGGTTGTCCTCGTAGGTCAGCTCCTGGATGGCCTGCTGAGGATTGACCTCCACGGTCAGGCTCAGCGCGCCGCTGAGCCAGGCATCGGGCAGGAGGAAGAGCAAGCCCGGCGCCGAGCGCGCGGCATCCCAGTCCAGGAGGGGGGCGGCGGTGCCGGTGCCCTGCAGGCTGCCCAGGAGGGCGCCGTCGCGGCGGGCCCGCAGCTCAACCGGCGTGGAGACAGTCTCCCGGGTGCTGTCCAGGTAGACGCGGGCCACCGTCCTCTTGCCGACGACCAGCGGCACCGAATTCCCCAGGTCCTGGACCACCTGCACCACCTCTACCCCGGCCACGCTCAGGTTGGTGAGAGCGCAGTCGTGGGCGCCCAGCCACCCCGAGTAGTCCACCAGGCCGCCGCCGCCGATCTCGACGACCTTGTCGCCCTGGCCGGTCGGGTTGTCGGGATGGGTTGGTCCCGAAGCATCGCCCCAGTAGTTGCCGCTGGCATCCAGGGGATCGCCAGCCCGGCCCTCGGTCGTCAGGCCGCCGCACCAGGCATTGCCGGTGCAGCCGTTGCCGGCGATGCAGTTGCCGTGGATGGCCGCCGCCGGATCCAAGACATAGCTGCTGTCGGTCGAGTCGGCCCAGATGCCGGCGGCGTTGGCGGTGAAGGTGTTGTCGCGGATCTCGGCCTCCAGGTCGCCCAGGAGCAGGATGCCCTTGCTCCAGCCGGTGAGGATGTTGTCGCGAATGAGGACCGGCTGCAGCGGCAGGCCCCACTCGGGCCACAGGCCGCGCACCAGGATGCCGTTCTTCATGTCGCCCAGGGAGGCGCCCCGGCCGTCGAGCACGTTCCCCTCCACCGTCGCCGGGCTGGAAGCCTGGACCCACACGGCCGTGCCGCCGGGCGGCGCGCCGCGAAAGCGGTTGTAGCGCACGGTGACACTACCGGAGGTGGACAGCGAGACGCCGCTACCGGAAAACTGGTTGTCCTCGATGCTGCCTTCCGACTCGCCGGACAGTTGCACCTCGCTGCCGGCGTCAAAGCGGTTGCCATAGACGAGCACGTCGGCCTTTTTCCGGCTGGGCGACTGGCCCACGCGCAGCTCGCCGTTGACGAAACTGTTGTCGGTGACGACGTGCTGCGTCACCCATGGGCCCTCGCTCTCGATATAGACGGTGCTGGTTTGAAAGGTGTTGCCGCTGATGGTGCGCCCGTGCCAGGACACAAAGTGGAGCGACCGCCCGGGATAGAGGGTGCTGTTGACGATGCGGCTGTCGCCGCCGCGTACGTAGAGGTTGATGTCCAGGTGGGCGCCGTCGGCCTGGATGGCGCCCCGCCATTGGTCGTCCAGGTAGGCGCCGTAGCCGTTGTCAGCCTGAACGACCTCGACGCCGGGGCGGATCTCCAGGGTGGCGTCGTCGGTGATGGTCACGGTCTGCCAGATGAGGTATTGCCCGTCGCTCCAGGTGAGGTCCTTGTACAGGGCGCCCTTGATCTGGCCCACCGTCACCTGCTGCTCGGCGGAGCACTTGTCGGAGAAGCCGGCCTGGATGGCGCACACCTTGTAGGTGGGCATCTGGCCGTCGAACACACCGGTGTCGCGGTGGAAGGTGGCGTCCCGACCATATTCGGCGATCTGGAGTCCGTCACGGTAGACGCGATAGGTGGGCCGCTCCTGGTAAAGCTGCCACTTGAGGTCGACGTGATCCCGGCCGACGAACTTGACGGGGTAGTTGTCCCAGGCCGGGACAAGCATCGCGATATCCGGGGGCGCCAGGGCACACAGGGTCTCTGCGCCGGCCAAAAGGGCGCCCCATAGAACCAGCAGCATCAGCGGCACCACCATTCCCCACCCGGCAAAGCCCAGCCTGCCGGCCCAACATGCCTTCACCATCCTGTGCTCCATTTCTCCCCCTCCCGGTCAAGAGAAACGGCGGCTTGTGCCAGGCCAGGCATGCGACAAGGATGATGCGGAGTTGCTGGCTGTGTCACTCACCAGCCTACAGG
>JAFGOG010000317.1 GCA_016926595.1 Anaerolineae bacterium | reverse complement strand
GCCCGATGACCGATCTCGAGTCAAAGCTGGCACGCGCCTGGGCCGCGCGGCGGGCCAACTTTCCTGACGAAATCACCTGGTCGTATCCGCTGGACACGGCGGCGCTGAGCCTGACCGGGCGGGAGTGCGGGCTGGACTGCGCCCACTGCGGCGGTCACTATCTGAAGGGGATGCGCCCCATCTGGGAGGCCGAGCCGGATGATGCGCCAAGCTGCCTGATCTCGGGCGGCTGCGACCGGACAGGCCGGGTGCCGGTGCTGGCCCACCTGGACCGGGTGCGAGCCTGGCGGCAGGGCCGGCGGCTGAACTGGCACGTCGGGCTGGTCACAGAGGCCGAGATGGCAACCATCGCCCCGCTGGCCGACGTGGTGTCGTTCGATCTGGTGGGGGACGACGAGACGATCCGCGAGGTGTACGGCCTGGATCGGACCGTGCAGGATTACATGGAGACGTACCGCCTGATCCGGCGCTACGCTCGGACGATGCCCCATATCACGATCGGGCTGCGGGGCGGCGCCCTGGGGCACGAGCTGCCCGCACTCGAGCTGCTGCAGGAGATGAGCGCCGATGGCCTGGTATTCCTGGTCCTGATCCCGACGCCCGGCACGCGCTACGCCGACCGCCTGCCGCCAACACCGGCGGCCGCCGCCGACCTGCTGGCCGAGGCGCGGCTGCGCTTCCCGGCAACGCCGATCTACCTGGGCTGCATGCGGCCGGGGGGCGCCTATCGCAACGAGCTCGACCCGCTGGCGGTGCGGGCCGGGGTCAACGTCGTAGTCAACCCGGCCCGGCGGGCGCGAAAACTGGCAGCCGAGCTGGGGCTTGCGGCGCGCGAGATGCGGGAGTGCTGCATATTTTGACGCAATCTGTGAATCGGATGTATAATCGGATTCAGCCCTGTAGCTGTTCGCTACAAACCGATAATCCTGAAGAAAGGAAGGCTCAAAGAAGATGAAGATCGATCCTACCTGCAAGTATACCAAAGATCATGAGTGGATCCGCGTCGAAGGGGAGGAGGCCACGGTGGGCCTGAGCGACTATGCCCAGGACCAACTGTCGGACATTGTCTATGTCGAGCTGCCGGAGGTCGACGACAGGTTCGACGAGGGCGATGTGTTCGCCACTGTCGAATCGGTCAAGGCAGCGTCGGACGTGTACATGCCGGTCGGGGGCACGATCGTGGAGGTCAACGACGTGCTGGAGGACTCGCCGGAGCTGGTCAATAAGGATCCGTTCGGCGAGGCGTGGCTGGTGCGCATAGCCATTGCCGACATGTCGGAAGCGGACGCCCTGATGGATGCAGACGCCTACAAGGCTTTCGTGGCAAGCCTGTAAGAGGATGAGATGAGTTATATCCCGCATACGGACGCGGACCGGGCCGCGATGCTGGCGGCGATCGGCGTGGAGCGGGTGGAGGACCTGTTTCACGACGTGCCAGAAGCCTGTCGCTTTCCCAAGCTGGAACTGCCCGAGCCGGTATCCGAGATGGAGATCATGGCCGAACTCCAAGCCATGAGCGAGGAAAACCTGGACGCCGGCCATTACTCCAGCTTTCTGGGCGCCGGCGCCTACCACCACTATGTCCCGCGGATAGTGGATCACGTGATCAGCCGCTCCGAGTTTTTCACGGCCTACACCCCCTACCAGCCGGAGATCAGCCAGGGCACGCTGCAGAGCATTTTTGAGTACCAGAGCATGATCTGCGCCCTGACCGGCATGGAGGTGGCCAACGCGTCGCACTATGATGGCGCGACGTCGACGGCCGAGGCGGTGATCATGGCCCTGAACAGCGTCAAAGGCAAGCGCAACAAGGTGCTGGTCTCGCCGACCCTGCACCCCGAATACCGGGCGGTGGTGCGGACCTACACCCAGGGGATGGGATTGGAGATCGTGGGCGACGATCCGGCGACCGCCGGGCTGCCCGAGCTGGCGGCGCGGCTGGACGGGAACACCGCCTGTCTGATCGTGCAGAACCCGAGTTTTTTGGGCCAGATCGAGGACCTGGAGGGGCTGGCCGAGCGCGTGCACCAGGCTGGGGCGATGCTGGTGGTGGTGGTGACCGATCCGATCAGCCTGGGGTTGCTGCGGGCGCCGGGCGACTATGGCGCCGACATCGTGGCCGGCGAAGGCCAGGCGCTGGGTAATGGCCTGAACTATGGCGGGCCGTACCTGGGCTTTTTCGCCTGCCGGGAAAAGGATGTGCGCAAGATGGCAGGCCGGCTGGTGGGCCAGACGGTCGACGCCGAAGGCAAGCGCGGCTTTGTGCTGACGCTCGCCACCCGCGAGCAGCACATCCGCCGCGAAAAGGCGTCGTCCAACATCTGCACTAACCAGGCGCTGTGCGCCCTGGCCGCGTCGGTGCACCTGGCTGCGCTGGGCAAGAGCGGGCTGCGCCGGCTGGCCGAGCTGTGCTACCACAAGGCGCATTACGCGGCTCAAATGATCGCCCGGATCGACGGCTACCAGGTGCTGAGCGATAAGCCGTTCTTCCACGAGTTTGCCGTGCGCTGCCCGGCCCCGGTCCAGGCGATCAACGGCTATTTGCTGGACGAATGGGGGCTGATCGGCGGCTATGACCTGGGTCAGGTCTATCCAGAGCTGGAGAACCACATGCTGTTGTGCGTGACCGAGGTGGCCAGCCAGCCCGAGATCGATTCGCTGGCGGTGGCGCTGGGCGAAGCGGTGGAGGAGGTGGGGCAATGAAAGCAGATTTTGGTATCCGCTGCGCCGGGGCCGAGCCGCTGCTGTACGAGCTGAGCAAGCCGGGACGCAGCGCAGCCATCCTGCCGGCCCTCGACGTGCCCGAGTCGGAGCTGCCTCCGGCGGCCATGCTGCGCGATCAGGACGAGGTGAACCTGCCAGAGGTCAGCGAGGCAGACCTGGCCCGCCACTATGTACGGCTCAGCCAGCTCAACTGGGCGATTGACATTGGCTTTTACCCGCTGGGCTCGTGCACCATGAAGTACAACCCCAAAGTGAACGAGGCCGCGGCCCGGCTGCCCGGTTTCGCCGGGACCCACCCCTACCAGGACCCGCACACCGTCCAGGGCAACCTGATGCTGATGTACGAGCTCCAGGAGATGCTGAAGGAGATCGGCGGGTTTGCCGGGGTGACCCTGCAACCCTCAGCCGGCGCCCACGGCGAGCTGACCGGGGTGCTGATCATGCGCGCCTATCACTGCGCCCGGGGCCAGGCCCAGCGCACCAAGGTCATCGTGCCCGACAGCGCGCACGGCACCAACCCGGCGACGACGGCGATGAGCGGGCTGGAGGTGGTGGAGGTCGCCTCGGACGCGCGGGGCAACGTCGACCTGGCGGCGCTCAAGGCACTGTGCGACGACACGTTGTGCGGGCTGATGCTGACCAATCCCAACACGCTGGGGCTGTTCGACGAGCACGTACTCGAGATCACAGAGATGATCCACGGCTGCGGCGGGTTGGTGTACGGCGACGGGGCGAACATGAACGCGATCATGGGCATCGCCAAACCGGGCGAGCTGGGCTTGGACGTGATGCACTTTAACCTACACAAGACCTTTTCCACACCGCACGGCGGCGGCGGGCCAGGGGCCGGGCCGGTGGGGGTGTGCGAAAAGCTGACGCCCTTTTTGCCGGGACCGATCGTGGCGCTGTGCAGCTGCGAGGAGGCCGGCTGTGGCTGCGACGAGGGGGAGGAAGAAGGGATCGCTTACCACCTGGTGATGCCCGAAAAGAGTATCGGGCGGGTCAAGGCCTTTTACGGCAACTTTGGCGTGCTGGTGCGGGCCTACACCTACATCCGCCTGTTGGGCGCGGCTGGGCTGCGCCAGGCGAGCGAGATGGCGGTACTCAACGCCAACTATCTCAAGAGCCGCGTGGCCAAGATCTTGCCGATCTCGCACGACCGGACCCACATGCACGAGTTTGTGGCCAAGGGGATCATCCCCGGGGCGCCCGACGTGCGGGCGTTGGACATCGCCAAACGGTTGATCGATTACGGCTTTCACCCACCCACCAACTATTTCCCGTTGATCGTGCCCGAGGCGCTGATGATCGAGCCGACCGAGACTGAGAGCAAGGAAACGCTCGACGCCTTTGCCGACGCCCTACAGGCGATCTATGACGAGGCCCTGGCCAACCCGGAGGCGCTGCACCAGGCGCCGATCACCGCGCCCCTCCGGCGGCTGGACGAGGTGCGGGCGGTGCGGCAGCCGATCCTGCGCTTTAGGGGTTGATGACAAACCTGGCAGGTTCTTTT
>JAFGOG010000316.1 GCA_016926595.1 Anaerolineae bacterium | reverse complement strand
GCTTTAGTAGAACATTTGAGCGGATTTGACGGAAGGGCGATCCCATGCTACAATGGCCGATCGGAGGTGGGCATGTCTGACGTGCTTGGTCCCTTCTTACCGGCAGTGCAGAGCTGGTTCCGCGACAGCTTTGGCCCGCCCACGCCGCCCCAGGCGTTGGGCTGGCCGGCCATCCAGCGCGGCGAGCATACGCTGATCCTGTCACCCACCGGCTCGGGCAAGACGCTGGCCGCATTTCTGTGGGGCATCGACGAGCTGTATCGAGAGGTATCGGATCAAGCCGGCGGCGAAAAGGGGGTGCGCCTGCTGTATATCTCGCCGCTAAAGGCGCTGAACAACGACGTGGAGCGCAACCTGCGCGCCCCCCTGGCCGGCATCCGCCACGTGGCCGAGGAGCAGGGCGCGCCCCTGCCGCCGCTGAGCGTCACCGTCCGCACCGGCGATACGCCCCAGTCGGCCCGGCAGCAGATGGTCAAGCGCCCGCCCGACATCTTGATCACTACGCCCGAATCGCTGTACCTGATCCTGACCAGCCCGCTGGCGCGGGGTATGTTCCGCACGGTCCGGACGGTCATCGTCGACGAGATCCACACCCTGGTGGGCAACAAGCGGGGCGTACATCTGGCCCTGTCGCTGGAGCGCGTCGTCGAGCTGGCCGGCCACCCGATCCAGCGAATTGGGCTGTCGGCCACCCAGCGGCCTCTGGACGAGGTGGCCCGCTTTCTGGGCGGCTATGAACAACAGGACGGCGCCTTGATCCCGCGGCCGGTGACGGTCATCGACGCCGGGATGATCAAGCCGATGGACCTGCGGGTGATCACCGCCGTGGAGGATTTCAGCGACCTGCCGGGCGGGTCGATCTGGCCGGCGGTTATCCCCCAGATCATGGACCAGATCGAGGGGCACCGCACCACGCTCATCTTTGCCAACAGCCGCCGTCAGGCGGAGCGGGCCGCCGACCGGCTCAACGATCTACACCTGGCCCGCCAGGCAGGCCAGGCCGGCGGTCCGGAAGCGCTGATCGAGGGTGGCGTAGTCAAGGGCCGCGGCTTTCAGGGCAGCGGCGTGGTGGGCGGGCCATTTCGCGCCCACCACGGCAGCGTCAGCAAGGAATCGCGGCTGCAACTGGAGCGGGCGCTCAAAGATGGCCGCCTGCCGGCCCTGGTTGGCACCTCCTCTCTGGAGCTGGGCATCGACATCGGCGCGGTGGACCTGGTGGTCCAGCTCCAATCGCCCAAGGGGGTGACGCCGGGCCTGCAGCGGGTGGGGCGTTCCGGCCACCTGGTGGGCCAGACCAGCGTGGGCCGGATCTATGCCACCCACCGCGAGGACATACTCGAATCGGCGGCTATCGCCCACGCCATGCTGGCCGGCGACGTGGAGCCGAGCTATACGCCGCAGAACTGCCTGGACGTGCTGGCCCAGCAGATCGTGGCCATGGTCAGCGTCGAGGAGTGGGACGGGCCGGCCCTATTCGACCTGGTGCGGCGGGCCTACCCGTACCACGGCCTGACGCGGGAGCTGTTCCGCAGCGTGCTGGAGATGCTATCGGGGCGCTATCCCGGCGCGGCTTACCGCGAGCTGCGGCCCCGGCTGGCCTGGGACCGGGTGCACGACCGGCTGGCCGCCCTGCCCGGCAGCCGCCTGCTGGCGGTGCGCAACGGCGGGACGATCCCCGACCGGGGCAGCTTTGGGGCGTACCTGTCGGACCGCAAGACGCGCCTGGGCGAGCTGGACGAGGAGTTTGTGTACGAGACCAAGCCGGGCGACGTCTTTACCCTGGGAGCCAATACCTGGCGGGTGCTAGAGGTGACCGAGGAGCGGGTGATCGTCAGCCCGGCGCCCGGCTATCTGCCGCGCATGCCCTTTTGGCGGGGCGAGTTCGCCCGGCGCGACTATTACCTGGGCAAGCTGTACGGTGCGTTCCGGCGCGAGATCGCTCGCCGGGCGACGACCGAGGAGGAGGCCAGCGTCGTGGACTGGCTCATGGACGAGTACTGCCTGGACCGCAATTCGGCGCGCAACGCCACTGCCTATGTCCGGCGCCAGGTGGAGGTGCTGGGCGCCATCTCGTCCGACCGGACGGTCATCGCCGAGCTGTTTGCCGATCCGGTGGGCGACCTGCGGCTGGTGATCCACTCCTGCTTTGGCTCGCGGGTCAACAGCCTGTGGGCGCTGGCCCTGGCCAGCGCGTTTCGCGAGGCGATGGGCAGCCAGCCCGAGGTGCAGGCCAACGACGACGCCATCCTGTTCCGCTTTCTGGAGACCGACCGCGAGCCGCCGCTCAGCCTGGTCCGCGAGATGGGGCCCGACGAGGCGCGGGAGCGGGTCCTGGCCGAGCTGCCCAGCTCGGCGCTGTTCGGGGCGCAGTTCCGGATGAACGCCGCCCGCGCCCTGCTGCTGCCCCCTGCCAAGGGCGGTCAGAAGCGGACCCCTTTCTGGCTGCAGCGGCTGCGGGCCAAGGACCTGCTGGCCGCGGTCAAGGGCTTTAGGGACTTTCCGCTGCTGGCCGAGACCTACCGCGACTGTCTGCGCGACGTGCTCGACCTGGCTCACGCCGAGGAGGTGCTGCGCGGCATCCGGAGCGGCGAGATCGAGGTGATCACGGCCGAGACGGTCGTGCCCAGCCCGGTGGCGGCCAGCCTGCTGTACGATTTCATCGCCCAGTACATGTACGAGTGGGACCAGCCCAAGGCTGAGCAGCAGATGCAGGCGCTGCTGTTGGGCCGCGACCTGCTGGGCCAACTGCTGGATCAGGCGTCGCTCCCCGATCTGTTGCGGCCCGAGGCGGTGCGTGAGGTGGACGACCAACTACAGCGGCGGGCCGCCGGGACGAGGGCCCGCACCCCCGACGAGCTGACCACCCTGTTCCTGGCGCTGGGCGACCTGTCGGCGGAGGAGGCCGCCGAGCGGTGCGATGGCGACGGCCAGGCCTGGGTGGAGCAGCTCGCCGCCGAGGGCCGGTTGGCGGCGCTGGAGGTGCCCGGCCTGGCGGGGCGCTACGTCCTGCCGGAGCAGGCCGGCCTGTATCGCGACGCGTTTGAGCCGGCGACGCCGGAGGAGGACGCCGGCGCAGGCCGGCGGGCGATCCTGCGCCGGACGTTGAGCACCCACGGCCCGCTGTCCAGGGAGGCGCTGCTGGACCGCTATCCGTGGCCGGCCGAATGGCTCGACGCGGCGCTGGCGGCGCTGGTCGACAACGGCGAAGCGGTCAGCGGAGCGATCACCTCTGCTGCGCCAACTACCCCCGAGCTCTGCGACCGGCGCAACCTGGAGCGGATCCACCGTCACACGCTGGCCCTGCTGCGCCGCGAGGTCGAGCCGGTGTCTTTGTACGCCTATGCCGATTTCCTGGCCCGCTGGCAGCGCCTCCACCCCGCCGAGCGGCTGGCCGGCCCGGGCGGGCTGACCCGCCTGCTGCAGCAGATGCGCGGCCTGCCGGCGCCGGGCGCCGTCTGGGAGCGGGACCTCCTGCCGCTGCGGCTGGCCGATTTCCAGGCCGCCGAGCTGGAGGCGCTGTGCCAGCAGGGCGACCTGGTGTGGGCCGGCTCGGGCGGCAAGGACCCCCGCCGGATGCAGGTGCGGTTCCTGTTCCGGGGCGAGGGCCACCTGTTCCTGCCCTCCGAGCCGGTCGAGCCCGATCTGTCAGCCGCCGCGAGACAGGCGCTATCCTTTCTCAAGGCGGAAGGGGCCTGCTTCCTGGCCGACCTGAAGGAGGGCACCGGGCTGGACGGCGACAGGCTGAACGGGGCGCTGCTTGAACTGGCGGCGGCCGGGCTGGCGACCAACGACTCGCTCCAGGCGCTGCGCCAGGTGCTGGCCTGGAGCGGCGAGCAGAGCGCGCCCGACCGCGCGCCGCTCAGCTCGCTGGAGGCCGAGCTGTCGGCCTGGCGGCAGGACCACGGGCCGATCCTGGCTCGTCCCGACCGGGGCCGGCTGCGAGCGGCCAAGAAGGCGGTGGCCGCCCGGCTGGAACGCGCGGCGCAGGCCGGCTGGCCGGGCCGGTGGAGCCTGGTGCACCGCGTCGGCGTGTGGGGCAAGGAGGCGCCGCTCGAAGAGCGGCTGGCCAGGCAGGCGCGGCAGTTGCTGCACTGCTTTGGCATAGTGACGCAGAAGAGCCTGGAGGAATCGCGGGGACGCTCGGCCGACGGCGCCGAGGAGGCTTGGGACTGGGGGCTGTTGTACCAGCAGCTCCAGATGATGGAGATGCGCGGCGAAGTGCGGCGCGGCTATTTTGTCCAGGGGCTGCCAGGGGTGCAGTTCGCCCTGCCCGAGGCGGTGGAGCGGCTGCGGGAGTGGACCAGGCCCGACGCGCCAGGCGCCGAGGACCTGGTCCTGCTCAACGCCTGCGATCCGGCCAACCTGTTCGGCCGGGCGCTGCCCGCTGCCGAGGTCGAGGGCGAGCCCGAAGAACGGGGTAGAGATCCGGCGCGGTTCATGCGCATCCCGAGCAACTACCTGGTCCTGCTGCGTGGCCGGCCGGTGCTGCTGCTGGAGCTGGGGGCCGAGCAGGTGACGACGCTGGCCGGGCTGGCGGAGGAGACGGCAGAACGGGCGCTCAGGCTGGCGGTGGGTCACGTGGAGGCCGGGCTGCGGCGCTTTGGCCTGAAGGGGTGGAACGGCGAGCCGATCCTGGACAGCCCGGCGGCGCCGCTGGTGGAAAGGCTGGGGTTCCGGCGGGAGGCGCTGGTGTATATCTGGGAAGGCAGGTGAGTTTGCTTTTTGGGGCTGAGTGTGCTATACTGGCCCGGAGCGTGGTGGATGTAGCTCAATGGCAGAGCGCCGGTCTGTGGAACCGGTGGTTGCGGGTTCAACCCCCGTCATCCACCCTGTTATGTAAAGAGACCTGTCCAAGACAGGTCTCTTGTTTTTCCCCCCGAGTGATTGCCTGGAAACCCTGAACGTCTTCAGTTGATACCAACACTCACCTCAGATTCCTCATCCCATTCAGACCACACGAGAAAAGGCTCCGCCAGACCGATCTGCGCAAGCTGCTCGCCCAGACCATCATCCATCCACAGGTAGTACCTTGGGCCTTGAAGGACACTTCGGGCATTGGGCAAAGGGAAGCATTGTGCATGGTGGTCGCCATACTTGTCGTGCAAAGACTCATACGAAGGCCACTGCCATGGCATGTCAGCACGCCAGTGAAGGAGCAGCCTTTTGTTGTTCAGAAGGTGGGGGCGCACGCTAATGCGTCCGAAATAAAGGCCGACGCTCGAATCGAGAAGCTCAGGGTCTCCCATGTGGAAAGTGTCGCTGGCGTACTCGGCAGCCAGAGTTCCGTGCACGCGCACGTCTTCTACAAGCCTCTGTCTCAACAGATCCATTTGTCCTCTGACACTTCGACTCCCAAGAAAGAGCCGAGGCTCAATTTGCAGGGGCTCTCCTGTGCGTGACAGGTAGTGGTCCATGAGTTGGCCGGACTGCCGAAGTATGAAAGTCAGCTTGGCTCCCTTGGCAAAACAGGCATACAGATCACGCAGGAAAGCTTTTTCTGTCTCGGTGAACACCTCTCCTTTGATCGCCTTCTCCTCCAAGGCATCCACACGAGCTTGTAAGCCGTCTATGCCGAGGCCACTTGCCAAAGTCATGGCAAGCAATGACTGACGCCCTGGGAAGTAGATCAGAAAAGCGACATTTGCAATGACTGACAGTCCGGCGGCGACCGCTACACATCGGCGCAACATCGTGTATCTACGCCTCATCCTCACCTCTCTGATTTCACTGAGACCGACTTGGCAGGTTTCCTTTAGCTCAATCCTTTGTTGCTCACCTAAACAGTGAAGCATATACCGGACCCTGTGTCAAGCACTCAGGTGCGCAGATTGCCGGTCCTGAGTCATCGACAAGGGCCAGTCATCTGGTATAGAATAGGCAAGAGGGTGGAAGAGCTTGAACTGGGACTCACAACTGGTTGCTTTCTTTAACCAGGACTTGGCCCATCCGTTCTTGGATGGGGCAATGGTTGCGGTCACAGTCGGCGCCATGCCCTTGGCGGCGATCACGCCCCTCCTTCTGTTGCTGGCCGGAAAACGGCGAGAAGGGGTCGCCCTGCTGGTTACCTTCATCGTTCCAACGCTGCTGGCGGTAGGCGTCCAATTCGTGGTGATGCGTCCCCGGCCCATAGACATTCGGACCGTGCAGTCCGCCTCGGCCTTTCCCTCATTCCCCAGTGGACACGCCGCCGCTGCCTTTGGCGGCGCAACACTGGTCAGCCTCATCTGGCGGCGGGCAGGTCTCCTGGCGCTGCCGGGCGCCGCCCTCGTCTCTTTTTCGCGGCTCTACCTCGGCCAGCATTACCCCAGCGATCTGCTCGGCGGGACGATCCTGGGCGTGTCCGTGGCGACGGCGGTATATGGCTGCTGGTATCGGCCGGACGACGCCGCCAGACCGCGCTGGGCCTGTTTATTGTGGAGCCAGGTGGGCGTGGTGCTGCTGGCCTTGTTGGGGGCTTACCTGGGGCTGCTTCGGGTCGACTTGCTGGCTCTCCCTGGCGCCGACAAGCTGTTACACTTTTTGCTGTTTGGCGGGGTGGCATTCCTGGCCATGGGGTGGTGCGCGGGGCGGTCCCGAGGCGCCGCGCTGGCCATCCTAAGCCTGTTGGCAGCTACTGAGGAGGCGTTCCAGGCGCTGTCGCCGGTCCGCAGTTCTGACCTTGTCGACCTGGCTTTCACCCTGACCGGGATCGCCCTGTTCAGTTGGTTGGGAGTCATCGCGAGCAAGCGGAGCGCTCCAGGAAATCGGTGATCTTGCGAGGAAATCGGAGGATTCTACAGTTCCAGCACTCCGATGCACGAATCCTGAGCCGCCTAGGCTCGCCATGACCAAGCTATCGGATCCCACGTGCCCACTGCCTGGCCGCGCAGCACCGGATCGAGAAACCGGTGTGCCGCCT
>JAFGOG010000315.1 GCA_016926595.1 Anaerolineae bacterium | reverse complement strand
CTGGGGCCGCCGGGCACCGGCAAGACGCACACCATCCGCGCCGTCGTGAACCAGCAGGCCACGCAAAACCACAAGGTGCTGATCACCTCCAAGAACAACAAGGCCGTGGACAATGTGCTGGAGGCGCTGGAGGGGGTGGACGCCCTGCGCGTAGGTCGCGAGGAGGCCATCTCGGCCCAGGTCCGGCCGCTGATGATCGACCACAAGGCACGGGACAAGCAGCGCGAGATCCTGGACCGGACCGCCCTGGTGCTGGAATCGCTGGATGCAGCCGAGTCTGTATGGCCCGGAATCCAGCAGATCCTGGCGCAGATGGTCCAGCAGGCCGGCGACTGGCGGCTGGCCCAGGCCCGTTTTGAGCGCGAGATGGAAAGCCTGGGCGATTGGCAGCGGGCGCAGTACGGCAACGTGGCCAGGGCAATCGAAGGCCAGCTCCGGCGCTTCCAAGCCGCGCACCAACAGGTCCACGAGGCCGCCCGCCAGGCCGCGTCCCACAGCCGGGGCATCGAGCGCTGGTCGTGGCTGTGCCGATTGCCGGCCGTGGGCCGCGTTTTTGAAGGCCGGAGGGCGCGACTGGAAGCCCGCTGGGATGAATCGGCCCGGCTGTACCGCCAGGCCCTCCGGGAGCGGGGCCGCGCCGCCGGCCAGATCCAGGATACCTGGAAGGCGTACCACCATGCAGCCTCGGCCAGCGAAGAGGCCCTGCGCCGCAAGGGCGCCGTCGCCGAGGAAGAGCAGGTGTTGGCCGAGGTGCGCGCCACGGCGGCCCGGATCGTCACCCGGCTGAAAGAAATGACGGCACGCTTCGAGGATGCACCCTCCCTGACCGGCGCCGCCGAGTCGCCACAGGCGCTGGAAGACAGCCGCTGGCCGCTTCACCGCTGGCACGAGGCCCTGCAAGGCCGCCGCGACCTGCTTCATGACTGGCACGAACTGCTCCAGAGGCGACGCCAGGCCCTCTATCCCATGTTGCTCCAGATGGCCGATGTGGTGGGTGCCACCTGCATCGGCATCGCCACCGATGCCCGTTTCGAGGACTTGGAATTCGATCTCATGATCGCCGACGAGGCGGGACAGATCCAGGTGATGGACCTGCTCGTGCCCCTGGTCCGTGCCCGGCGGGCGGTGTTGGTGGGCGACCACCGCCAGCTCCCACCCGTGGTCGAGCACGAGATCGCGGCGCGGATCGAGGCCGAGGAGAGCGAGCTGCACACCTGGCTGTACCAGAGCCTGTTCGAGCACCTGTTTGATCGCCAGAACGCGCCCGCCCCTGACTCGCACACGATCATGCTGGACACCCAGTACCGCATGCCCCGGACCATCGCCGATTTCATCTCCGCACACTTTTATCAGGGGCGCTACCGGACGGGACGCGACGTGCCCCACACCGATCCCTTTTTCGATTGTTCGCTCGTCTTTGTCGATACAAGGGGAGAGCGCCAGCGGCGCGAGCGCCCGGCCGTCGAGCCGGAGGGCATCCGGGGCTATACCAACGACCTGGAAGCGGAGTTGATGGCCGACCTGGTGTTGGCCTATCGGGCACGGGACGTCCAGTGGGGCGTCATCGTGCCCTACAAAAAGCAAGCTGAGCGGATACGCCAGGTGCTCTGCCGGCGGCACCACGCCTTTCCCCAGGACGAGTTGAACGACTGGGTGGCCACGGTGGACTCGTTCCAGGGCAAAGAGCGGGACGTGATCCTCTATGGCTTTACGCGCAGCAATCCCAGGGGACGCGTGGGCTTTATGGCCGAATTGCGCCGGCTGAACGTGAGTCTGACCCGCGCCCGCCACCAACTGGTGATGTTCGGTGATTCGACGACCCTGGCCCGGGCGCTGGACGCGCCCTTTGCCGAGCTGATGCAAGCCCTGTTGACCACGGTCAACGGCCTGCCGGGAGGCTATCTCGATGTCCGCGACTATCGACGAAAACTCGACCGCTGACCGCCCGCTGTACAGTTGGCACAAGGCGCTGGACGCTGTGCTCGACCTGGGCGCCATCCCCCAGCGGCTGTTCCAGGTCGCCTACCCCGTGTGGCGCGTCCGGGTCGAGGGCCGGCAGCGGGTCGCCACCGATTTCGAAGAGCTGGAATGGTTCCTCGAGCGCGGGCTGCACGAGGCGGGTCTGAACTCCGTGGAGGCCCTGGCCCACTTCTTTGGATTAGAAGTCCGCTTTGTCCGCAAGCTCGTGGGCTTTTTGCGCGGCATCGGCCACATCGCGGGCGACGACGCACACCTGGCCCTGACCGAGCTGGGCACGACCTCGGTGCAGGAAAAGGTCCGCTACCAGGACCAGGAGACGAGCGCCTACCTCTACTTCGACGGATTGGGCAGCCGGCCCCTTACCCGCGAGCACTATGCTGTGCCCATCTACGAGGACCTGGACCCGATCGAGGGCTTTCGCTCGTTCCACGTCTTTGACCACCACTGGGATCAGGGGGCGCTGCAGCGGCTGATGGCGCTGGCCGACCGGGACCAGTACAACCTGCCCGACGAGGTGACCCAGGTCACGCTGCTGGATCGGGAACCGGCCTACCTGCCGGCCTACATCGTCGAGCGCCAGGCGGATCGGCCGGTGGATCTGCCGTTGTACCTGGTCTTCAGTCGCATCCGCAGTTTACGGGACGCTGTCCTGGAAGAAGCCGTCAACGTCGAGGCGGTGGCCCAGGTTCCGCTGCGCCATCGCCACCGTGACAATCTAGAGTGGGCCGTGGAGCAGTACCTGGGCCGCCGCGGGTTGGACCGGCGCGACTGGTATTTGCAGCCCAACGGCCCATGGGGAGCCCAGGCAATGGTGGATAGCCAGGTGCTTGACTTGGTGGGTGATTCTTCCTGGGATGACGAGGGCCAGACTCTGTCCGTGCGCCAAGTGGGCGGCTATTTTCTCACCCACAGTTGGTGCGTGTGGCTAACCTGCGACGACGCGGGGATCCGCCGTCAGGCGGCCATCGAGCAGCTACTGGAATGGCTGCAACGGGTGACGGCGACGCCCACGGCCGAGGAGCTTCGCAAGCGCCTGCATCTGATGCGCGAGCGCTTGCGTATCGAGCCCATCTCACCGGACACGTTGATGGACCTCGCCGAACAACAGGGATTGGCCCGCGCCCTGGAG
>JAFGOG010000314.1 GCA_016926595.1 Anaerolineae bacterium | reverse complement strand
TGGATGGCGATGATCTTGTCGCCGGCGGGAACCGCCAATTTGCGGCTGATGCGCGGCGTGGCAGCCATCGTCTTGACGGACAGAAAACGGACCCTGGTCCGCTCGTCGTTGAACAGCTCTTCGAACGCCTCCAGCCCAAAAGTCGCCGTGCCCAGCACCAAAGGCTTGACAAAGGTACCACGCCCGCGCGCGGCCGTCACCAGGCCGTCATCCAGGAGGGCCATCAGTGCCCGGCGGGCCGTCATCGGGCTGACGTCGTACTGCTCGCAGAGCTGTGTTTCGGAAGGGACACGATCGCCCGGGAGGAGGATGCCCGACGCGATTTGCCGGCGCAAGATGTTCGCCAGTTGGTGATAGAGCGGCTCGAAAGAGTCGCGGTCGATGTTCAGCTCGACAACGCCCTCTCTCATGGCTGGTTTCGGTTCTCGATTTGTCATACGGACTACACACACTCGCACTGCTCTGTCTGCCGGTATGGTATCATACTTTGCTTCATTTGACAAATTCCCTAGGGTAGTATAGAATCAGTGTCGTTCTGACTTGACAGGTTCCCTAGGGTAGTATAGAATCAGGATCGGGAAGGATATAGAACCGACGCATATGGAGGATCCATTGATGCCCGCTTCTTGCCATGTGCTGGCGTGCGCCACGGTGATGGAGGAGATGCTACCTCACCTGCCGGCCGGCGTGTCCGCCCAGGTCCTCGATTTTGGTCTCCACATCAACGCCGCCAAGCTGAAACGCGCACTCCAGGACGCCATCGACGACGCCGCCGGCACCGCCGATACCATCATCCTCGGCTACGCCCTCTGCAGCATGGCCGTCATTGGCCTGCGTGCCAACAATTGCACCCTCGTCGTCCCGCGCGTAGACGACTGCATTGCCATCTTTTTAGGCTCCAGCCACGCGTACAAGCAGCAGTCACGCGCCGAGCCAGGCACCTATTATCTGACCAAGGGATGGCTCGAGGTCGGCGACACGCCATTCGACGACTACGATCGGCTGGCGGAAAAGTATGGGCCGCAGAAGGCCGAGTGGGTGATCCGCCAGATGATCAGGCATTACACCCGGCTCGCCTTGATCGACACAGGCCGGCAGTCCGACTTGGACCGCTACCGTGAACAGGCGCGCTGTCTGGCCGAACGGTGGAGCCTGCGCTTTGAAGAAATCCAGGGGGCCGACGCTCTGGTGCGCCAGATGCTTTTTGGCCCGTGGGATGACAGCTTTGTCGTCGTCCCGCCAGGAGAAACGATCCGCTACGAGCACTTTTTCCCAGCAGAGACGCCATCCGAAGCAGGGACGAGGCAGAAGACCAGGGCATGAAGATCATTGGCGAAAAGATCAACGGCACCCGCAAGCAGATCAAAGAGGCGGTACTGACTGGACCGCGAGCTACGCAAAGCGATCCTGACGGCAGAAGCTGTGCTGGGCCTCGGCCGCCACCGTTTACACTATGCCCGCGCGTTCGGCGCCGGACTGTTGGAATAAACTCACAAAACACACGAGGAGGGTTCAAATGTCAGAACAGTTAGTCAACTATGTAGCAGACATGCAGGAAGAGGAAGCGCTCGCACTCACCAGAGAGATGCTGGACGCTGGGACACCCCCGCTGGACATCCTGGATGACTGCCGAACGGCTATGGAGATCGTGGGCAAGCGATTCGAGGAGGGGGAGTACTTTCTCCCCGAGTTGATACTCGCCGGCGAGATGCTCAAGTCGATCTCGGCCGAGGTCAAGCCACGGATGCTGGCCGACCAGGACGTCAAAAAGGGTGCCAAGGTCATCGTCGGGACAGTCGCGGGCGACATCCACGATATTGGCAAGGACATCGTGGTGTTCATGCTCGACGTCAACGGCTTTGACGTCACAGACCTGGGCGTCGATGTGCCGGCACAGGCGTTCGTGGACAAGATCGCCGAGAACAAGGCGCCCGTGGTGGCGTTAAGTGGCTTTTTGACGCTGGCCTACGACTCGATGAAGCAGACCGTGGATGCGATCGCCGCGGCAGGCCTGCGCGACGAGGTCAAGATCATGATCGGCGGCGGGACGGTGGACGACACCGTGCGACAGTATGCCGGCGCCGATGCCTACGGTGTAGATGCCATGTCCGCGGTCTCGCTGGCCAAGGGCTGGACAGGAGGAAACTGATATGGCAGCCCTGACTCGTGAGGAAACGAATGTTACCAATCAAAGTGACAAGGAGGCTAGAATGGCATCTACGAATCCCGATGCAGGCAAGAGCCCGGAGCAGCTGTTGACCGAGCGCGCCAAGCGTTTGCACGATGCACTCGAGCTAAAGCAGCCGGATCGCGTCCCGATCAGCCTGGGCGCCGGCTATTTCCTGGCCGAGTATGGCGGCATCAGCCACCAGGAGCAGCAGGACAACTGGGATAAGGCCCAGGAGCTACTGGAAAAGGCTGCGCTCGACTTTCAGCCCGATACCATCTTTGGCCTATTCAACAATCCGCGGCCCAGCCTGGCGCTGGGCGACAGGATGACCAAGTGGCCAGGCTATGGCCTGCCGGAGACGGGCTCGTTCCAGTTCGTGGAGCACGAGTTCATGAAGGCCGAGGACTATGATGCCTTCCTGCGCGACCCGTCGGATTGGGCTATCCGCACCTACCTGCCACGCGCGTTTGCCGAGCTGGAAGGGTTTCAGTACCTGCCGCCCTTCGGGCTCTGGTCTTTCGGCCATTACAACCTCGGCAACCTGGCCATGTATGCCCTCCCACCGGTGCAGGCCAGCGTCAAGGCACTGGGCAAGGCGATCGACCTCGCCGTCGATGATGCGGCCAGGATGGGCGAGTCGACGAAGCGCATGGCCGCACTCGGTTTTCCGCCCACCTTCCTGGCAGGTCCCCTGGTTGAGGCGCCGTTTGACTTTATGTCCGATACACTGCGCGGCATGCGCGGCATCATGCTCGACATGCTGCGCCGTCCCGAGCAACTGCTGGAAGCAGAGCAGGTGGTGCTAGAGATCCAGCTCGAATACGCCATCAACTTTGCCAGGGCCACCGGCCTGAAGAACAGCTTCATCCCGCTCCACCGCGGGTCC
>JAFGOG010000008.1 GCA_016926595.1 Anaerolineae bacterium | reverse complement strand
GGCCGCCACCCCGCACACCACGCCAATGACCACGGCCATCGCCTCGGTGGGCAGTTGTCTGCCCACGACCACGGCCAGGGCCACCGCCAAGACCAGACCAAGAACCACGGCCATCTGTTTTCCTACGTTCATTGTTATGTCACCTCCATCCACGCCGGTCCAGGATTGCAGTTCGTTACAGTGTGTTACACTGTTTTGCATTTCGTTGCCTATTATTCGGTAGCGACGTACCAGCCGTGTTACGTCGTGTTTCGCGTGTTACGCCTGTTTCGTGTTACAGGGTTTCCTCCTCCGGCGGACCCTCTTCACCCGCTTTTGCCTCGGCGAGTCCTGCTTCCTCTAGCAGCGATTCAGTCACGCGCCGAGATTCGGTCTGCTGCTGCGGCGAGGTCAGCCAGCCCTGCCGCTCCCAGGCGGCCGCCATGTCGAGCAGCACCCGCCACTTGACGCGATCTTTGAAGCGAGCGTAGACGGCGTGGACTTTGAACTCGCCAGCCAACTCCTCGGCCGCGTAGCGGATCATCTCCCGCTCCAAGTCGTTGATGAGAGACGGCGAGACCGTCCTTTCTGCGCGTTTGTGCAACGCCAGGATCCACTCCTTCGGCACCCAGAAGCCCTGCACGACGTGCAGCTGCCTGTTGAGCGAGACCAGCGCCCGCCCCTGGATGGTGATCCTCTCGGCGCCGGCGACGTGGACGATGTTCTCGCTCTGGAAGCGGGTCGCGCACTGGTGGGCAACGCGCGTCCGCACCTGGTTGGTGATGCGGGTGTCGATCAGGTCGCTCTTAAAATCCTGGCCGCCGTAGACCAGGGTCAGACCGTACTTTCGGCTGCGCATGGCCAGTTGACCGACGTTGCTGTACAGCCTGGAGCGCCGCCCGGCCCGCTCCAGTAGCGCGGTGAACTCGTCAAAGATGGCCACCACCCACGGCAGGCGTAGCTCGGCGGGCAGGTCGCCGTGCTCTCGCCGCAGCGCGTCGTGGTACTCGGCCAGCTTCTCCGGAAAGTAGGGGTTGGCGTCGAACAGACGCCGCCGCCGCTCCATTTCATCCACCAACCAGGCGGTGATCTCGGTCGCACCGTCCACGTCCTCGGCCACAGGGAAGCGCAGACGCGGCAGCCCCTCGAAGGCGCTGAAGGTCCGGCCCTCCATGTCGGTCAACACCATCTCCACCGGTTCCGGCATGAGCATCAGTTGGAACAGCAGCGAGCGCAGAAATGCCGATTTGCCGCTGTCGGAACTGCCGCCGACCATTACATGGCAGGCCTGTTCCAGGTTGAGCCACAGCGGGCCTGTCGTGCTCACTCCCAGGCCGACCAGGTACTCGCCGGGCGGCCGGGCTGTCAGGTCCAGCTTCACCATCCGGGGCAAGGGCTGTTTGGCTTCTTCCAGGGGCGGCAGGTCCATGCCCAGGATCCAGAGCACACCCCGGTGGTTCACGACCTCCACGCGCCGCCCGCCCAGGGCCGTGCTGACCTGATGCACAACTCTCGGGTCGGCGAGCTTTTCGATGGACACCGGCAGCGTCTCGGTGTCCAGCACAAAGACGCAGGCCCGCCGGTCGAACCATGGCGTCCAGCCCAACCACTCCACCTCGCGGAGAGACCCGTCCTGGCGGCGTTGCACCAGCCCCCGGTTGATAAAGGTCTGGCGCATCTTGCGAAACAGGTCGCCGGCCAGGCGCGCGGTTGCCGCGTCAACGTCTGTGGACTGTGGGGACATGGCTAGCCTCCCTCCAGCAGATGGGTCGTGCCGTCGACAACGTCGTCGGCTTGGCTCCGGTCCCAATGCCGTCTGCCCGCTGCCAGAAGCAGTTGCACCTCGCGCGGCTGGCGCCCTTCGACGAGCAAGGGGGGCAAGCCGGGTGGGGTTCGATGTTGGGGCAGGAGCGCCTGGGCTGCCTGCACAGCATCGCCCGGCGTCATGCCCCGGCTGGCAGCGGCCAGGGCCTGTCCGACCTGGGCCTGGGCCGTCACCCGCATCTGCTCCGGCGACGTGTCGGGCGGGCGGATGAGGATGGCGGGCTGTTCGGTCAACTCTGGCACGTCTTTGCCCAGCACGTAGCGCAGGAACAGGACCAGAAGAAGCGCCGTCTTGCCCCCTACAACGCCGGTCATGGCTTTGCCATCGGGCAGCCGGTTCAGGTCCACGACGGCTTCTCCCCGGCGCACCTTCACCGCCGGGAACTGACCGGTCTGCGAGTCAGGCCGGATTAGCCGCGATTGGGTATCCAGCCAGCGGGCCGCCGACCGAACCGCCATCACCAAACCCATGAGCAAGACCACACCTGCTGCGATAGCAACGCCCCGCAGCGCAACACCCAAGGCAATGGTCCAGGGTTGTAGCGCTTCGGCCCGCTCGATGGCCAGCCTGGAGCGGGCGATCTGTTCCGCCGAGGGTTCTCGGCTGATCAACCACAGGCCAACGCAGGCCAGGACCAGGAGGACGGCGGTCAGCATCATCGCTCGTGGACTGCATCCCAGGTCGAGCCCCTTACTTGAGCTTCTGTCGTTGTCGAGTCCCACAGCGCGCTCCTCTCTTCTCCAGTTCATGGCTCTCGGAGACTACTGCGGCTCCTGCGTTTCCAGCGCCGCCGGGTCGCCGTTCAGCCCCAATCTCACCGTCTGCCGGATGATCCCTGCCCGCTGCCGGTCGGGCAGCTCCTCCAACCAGGCGAGCAGATCGTCATCCCGGCCAGGGCAGAAACGAACCGTCAGCCGCACGTCTGGCTGAAAACGGGTGCGTGGCCGTCCTCGATTCCGTGTCTTTGGTTCTTCCTTCATGGTTCTCTCCTCTGTTGTGTCTCAAACTCAACAAGCACAAGCTGCGGGAACGCAAAAAACCCCGAACCCGTACAAATTCTGTACTGGTTCGGGGTTGCGTG
>JAFGOG010000313.1 GCA_016926595.1 Anaerolineae bacterium | reverse complement strand
GCCCTGGAGTGCGTGCGGAACGAGCTGGGCGAGCCAGGGCCCGACGGGCGGCGCAGGCCGGTGGCGATCGAGGGCAGCGAGTTCCGGCTGGAGGCCGATTCGATCATCCTGGCCATCGGGCAGAAACCGGACCTGGCGTTCCTGACCGGAAAAGCAGCGGTACTCGGCACCGGAAAAGCACCGGTACTCCGCACCGGAAAAGCACCGGTACTCGGCGACGGCGCGGGCCTGACCTTTGACAGGAATGGCGCCATTGTCACCGATGCCCAGTCCCGCAGGACAGGGGCCGAGCGGGTGTACGCCGGCGGAGATGTGACCCGCGGCCCGGCGATCATCATCCAGGCGTGCGAGGACGGCCGCCGCGCGGCAAAGGCGATATGCGAGCAGCTCGGCGTCGATTTTGCGCTGCCAGAGGCGCGCATGCCCGAGCTGAGCCAGGACGATATCCTGCGGGTAAAGCGGGAGCGGGCGCGCAAGGCGCCCCAGCACGCGGCGGAGATGCTGCCGGTGGCGCAGCGGGCCGGGTTTGACTGCGTCGAGCAGACGCTCGGCGAGGCGGCGGCCCGCAGCGAGGCGGAGCGGTGCCTGCAATGCTCGACGCTGTGCGACAAGTGCGTGGAGGTGTGCCCCAACCGGGCCAACTATACCTACCTGGTGGAACCGGTGAACTGGACGCTGCCGGTGCTTGCCTGCCGGGATGGGAGGGTGGCGGTTGCCGGCCAGGAAAGCTTCCGGGTGGAGCAGGCGCGGCAGATCGTCCACGTCGACGATTTCTGCAACGAGTGCGGCAACTGCGCCACCTTCTGCGTCCACCAGGGCAAGCCCTACGCCGATAAGCCCAGGCTGTTTCTCGACGAGGCCGGTTTTCTCCTGTCCCCGCACGGGGATCTCTGTGAAGAGGAAAATGCCTTTTACATCGAGGGGGACACCATCAGGCGGCGGGAGGGCGGACAGGAATCGAGGCTCACGGCGCAGGATGGGGGTTTTACGTTCGAGAGTGGGCAGGTGCGGCTCAGCCTGTCGCCCGGTTGGGAAATAGGGGAAGCGGTGATGAAGGAACCGTTCGAGGGTACGCTGTCGCTCAGGGGGGCGGCCGAGATGGCGGTGATCCTGAAGGGGGTCCGCGCTTCGCTGCCGTTTCTGTTGACGATTGGCGGAGCCAATCGCGGCCAGGGCTGATTCGTGGAGGTGGCCTATGGCAGAAGAGAAGAAAAAGATCCGGTTTACGGTAAACGGCGTCGAGCGCGAGGTTGAGGCCGGGGCGGGCGCCAAGCTGGCCGATATGCTGCGGCGCGACCTGGGGCTGACGGGCGTCAAGATCGGCTGCGGCGATGGGCATTGTGGTTCGTGCACGGTGCTGGTGGACGGCAAGGCGGTGCGCTCGTGCGTGCTGCCAGCCTGGCGAGTCGAGGGGAAGCAGGTAATCACCGTCGAAGGGCTGGCTGCCACGTGGGGGAAAGAGGGGCAACTGCACCCCCTGCAAAGGGCGTTCATCGACCACGGGGCGATCCAGTGCGGCTTTTGCACGCCGGGCCTGCTGATGGCCGCCGCCGGGCTGTGGAACAAGGCGATCGCTGCGGGCGCCGTCCCGGACGACGAGGAGATTAAGAAGGCGCTGGGGCGGAACGCCTGCCGGTGCACCGGTTACGCCAGCATTTTGCGGGCGGTGCGCTCGGCGTTTCACGAGTGGGAGACGGGCGAGCCGCTACCCCCGGTTGAGATCGAGACGCTGGAGCCGATGCGGGTGGTGGGCCATTCCTACCCGCGGCCCGACGCGGTGGCCAAGGCCACCGGCGCGGCCAAGTTTGCCGACGACTATGCCTTCCCAGACATGCTGTATGGGGCCACGCTGCGCGCGGCCCATCCTCATGCCCGCATCGTGTCGATCGATACTGAGAAGGCAAAGGCCCTGCCAGGGGTGCGCACGGTCCTGACCCACCATGACGTGCCCGGTCACAACCGCCACGGGCTGGTCTTGAACGACTGGCCGGTGCTGTGCGATGAGAAGGTCCGGTACCTGGGGGATGCCGTGGCGATCGTCGCCGCCGAGGCGCCCGAGATCGCGCGGGAGGCGCTGGGGCTGATCGAGGTGGAATACGAGCCGCTGCCGGTGGTGGGGAGCGCCGAACAGGCCCTGGAGCCCGGCGCCGCTGTGGTCTGCGAGGGCCGGCCGACCGGCAACCTGCTGGAGCATATCAAGGTGCGGCGGGGCGACGTGGAGGAGGGTTTTGCCCAAGCTGAGGTCATCGTCGAGCGCGAATACCGGACGCCGGCCTATGACCACATGTTCATGGAGCCAGAGTGCAGCATCGGGGTGCCGGCGGGCTATGAGGGCCACGCAAAGCTGACCGTGTACGTTGGCTCGCAGATCCCCTATGCCGACCGGAACCAGATCGCCGTGGCGCTGGGGCTGCCGCCGGAGCAGGTGCGGGTCAAGGGCACGCTGATGGGCGGCGGCTTTGGCGGCAAGGAGGACGTCATGGGCCAGATCCACGCGGCGCTGCTGGCGCAGGTCACGGGCCGGCCGGTAAAGATCCTCTATGACCGGGCCGAGTCGCTGTTGGCTCATCCCAAGCGGCACGCCACCGTCATCCGGATCAAGACCGGGGCCAGGCGTGACGGCACGCTGACGGCGGTGGAGGCCGAGCTGATCGGCGACGCTGGGGCGTATGCCAGCCTGTCGACGAAGGTGCTGGAACGGGCCACGACGCATGCTACCGGGCCTTACGAGGTCCCTCACGCCAAGGTCGATTGCTTTGCGATGTACACCAACAACCCGCCGGCGGGGGCGTTTCGCGGCTTTGGCGTCACCCAGTCGGCCTTTGCCGTCGAGTCGAACATGGACATCCTGGCGCACGAGCTGGGCATGGATCCTTTTGAGCTGCGGCGCAAGAACGCGCTGCGGGTGGGCTCGCCCACGGTTACGGGCCAGGTCCTGCGCGAATCGGTGGGGCTGCTAGACTGCCTCGACTGGGTCGAGGCGCGGGTGAAGGAGCTGCCGCCATCGACCAGCAAGAACCCCAAGGCCAAGGTCGCCTGGGGCCTGGCCTGCGCCTACAAGAACACCGGTCTGGGCGGGGGCGCCGACGATGCCGCCGGGGCCGAGGTGGAGGTGTATCGTGACGGCAGCGCCGAGGTCCGCGCCAGCTCGGCCGACCTGGGGCAGGGGCTGACGACGGTCCTGGCCCAGATCGCCGCGGAGGAGCTGGGGCTGCCAATCGACCGGGTGCGCGTCTTGCTGTCGGACACCGATTTGACGCCCGACGGCGGGCCGACGACGGCCAGCCGGCAGACCTTTGTCACCGGCAACGCGGCCCGGCTGGCGGCGCAGGGCATGCGCGACCAGCTATCGCGGGTGGCTGCCGAGCGGTGGGATGTCTCGCCCGAGCCGATCTGGTTCCGGGAGGGCGAGCTGGGGGCCGATGGCCGGCGCGCTGCTTTGTCCGAAGCGGTGGGGTGGCTCATCGCCGAGGGGGGCGAGCCCCGGCTCACCTACCGCTACCACGCGCCCCAGACGCAGCCGTTGGGCAGTGGTGGGGACATGCACTTTGCCTTTGGCTTTGCCGCCCAAGCGGCCGAGGTGGCGGTGGACCCGGTGACGGGCAAGGTGGAAGTGCTGCGGGTCGTGGCGGCGGCCGACGGTGGGCGGGCGCTGAACCCGCTTTCGTTCCGCGGCCAGGTGGAGGGCAGCATCGTCATGGGCATCGGCACGGCGCTGACCGAGGAGTACAAGGTGGAAGGGGGCATCCCCCGCACCCGGCGGTGGAAGGACTATGGAACGCCGCTCATCGGCGATATGCCCGAGATGGAGGTGCGGCTGATGGAACATCCGATCTCGACCGGTCCGTACGGGGCCAAGGGGGTCGGCGAGTTGCCGTCGATTCCCACCGCACCGGCCATCTGCAACGCAATCTACAATGTCACCGGGGTGCGGGTGACCCGGCTTCCGGTCAAGCCGGAGGATCTGGTCAAGCCATAGAAAGGGGGAACTATGCTGATCACAAATGGCCGCGTCGTCACTTTTGGCGCGGAAAACAGGATCTTCGAGGAAGGCGCCGTCCGAGTGGAGGGCGACCGGATTACAGACGTGGGGGAGACGGCCAGGCTGCAAGCGGCCTACCCCGGCGACGAGGTGGTGGACGCCAGCGGGCAGTTGATCATGCCCGGGAATATCTGCGCCCACACCCACTTTTACGGGGCGTTTGCCCGGGGGATGGCCATCCCCGGCGATCCGGCCAAGGATTTTCCAGAGATCCTGGGCAAGCTGTGGTGGCGCCTGGACCGGGCGCTGCTGGCGGAGGATGTGAGGTACAGCGCGCTGGTGTGCCTGGTGGACGCCATCAAGCATGGCACGACGGCGCTGATCGATCATCACGCCAGCCCGGCGGCGGTGGCCGGCAGCCTGGACGAGATCGCGGCGGCGGTGACTCAGGCTGGGGTGCGGGCCAGCCTGTGCTACGAGGTGACCGACCGTAATGGGCCGGAGGAGGCCCAGGCTGGGATCGATGAGAATGTGCGCTTTTTACGCGCCGCCAAGGAGGCCGGCAACCCGCTGCTGGCCGCTTCATTTGGCCTGCACGCCTCACTGACCCTGTCGGACGAGACGCTAGCCGGGTGTGTCGCGGCGGCGGCGGGGCTCGACACCGGGTTTCACATCCACGCGGCCGAGGGCGCCAGCGATCAGGAGGACAGCCTGCGGCGCAGCGGAAAGCGGGTCGTAGAACGGCTGGGCGCGGCGGGGATCCTCGGGCTAAAGAGCATCCTGGTGCACTGCGTGCACGTCGACGCGTGGGAGATGGAACTGCTGCGCGATACAGGCACGTGGGTGACCCACCAGCCGCGGTCGAACATGAACAACGCGGTGGGGGTGGCGCCGGTGGAGACGATGCTCCGTGGCGGGGTCAAGGTGGGCCTGGGCAACGACGGGTTCTCGAACAACATGTGGGCCGAGTGGAAAGCGGCCTACCTGCTGCACAAGCTGTCGCACGGCGATCCGCGGCGGATGAACGGCTATGACGTGGTCAAGATGGCGGTGACGAACAACGCCGCGCTGGCGCGGGTTTTCTGGCCGGCGGCGCCTGTCGGCGAGATCGCGCCGGGGGCCTATGCCGATCTGATCCTGGTCGACTATCAACCGTTCACGGCGCTCACGGCAGGGAACCTGCCATGGCACATCCTGTTTGGCTTTGAGGCCAGCGCCATCACGGCGACGATGTGCGGCGGGCGGTGGCTGATGCGGGAGCGGAAGCTGCTGACGCTGGACGAGGCGGAGATCGCGGCGCGGGCGCGGGAACTTTCGACTGAGGTATGGCGGCGGTATGCGGTGCTGGGCGGGTAAGGAACCGCTGTGTAATTCCTGTGGTGAACCCGATGCTGTTCGAGCTGGGCGTGTCACACCTGGCCGCGCTGCCGGCCGAGCTCGCCAACCAGGTGGACGTCATGACCTTTGCGACCGGATCGCTGGGTATGGACGTGCGACTGCTGGAGGGCGAGGCGGTAGTCACGCAGGCCGGCGAGGGCTCTCCGGCCGGCAAGGCCGGGCTACGGCCGGGGTTGGTGATAACCTCGGTGGACGGCCGGAGAGTCTTTGCAGACGCCGCCCGATAACGAGCGCAACCGGCGGGGCGGCGCGATTCAGGCTATGCGCGGCCTTTTCTACGGGGAAGCGGGCAAGGAGGTGGTCGTCGAGTACCTGGACGCAAAGGGCCGGCCGCTGCGTGTCGCCGTGCAGCTCGCCCCTCGCAGCGGCAGCGCCTGCGCGCAGCTCGATCCTCTCGTGCCGCCGGGATGCGCCTCAACATTCCAGCCGCATGGCGGCGATAAAGCGCTCCAGCTCGGCATTGGAAATGCGGGACGGGTGGCGCATTGGCAGCAGTATCCTGGGCCTGGCCATGCCAGCAAAGTACCGGTGCTTTTCCGGTATGGGGAACACCTGGGCATGGGCCTGGCTGGTGGGCGGCGCCGGCCTGCCCAATAGATACATGAACAGCTCCTGGGCCGCCACCCTCCCGATCGGCGCCACGATCTCCGGCTGCACCACCGCCAGCTCCTCCCACAGGTACGGCAGACAGTTGGCAATCTCCTCGCGGCTTGGCGCGCGGTTTGCCGGTGGATTGCAGCGCACCACGTTGGTCACAAAGCAGGTGAGCCGGGGACGCTCGACGCGCGGATCGGTCTCGGCTGACAGTCCCAGCGCGATCAGCATCTGCTGGAACCGCACACCTGACCGGTCTCGGGTAAAGGGCACGCCCGTCACATCGGCGCCTTTGTAGCCGGGCGCCTCGCCCACGAACAAGATGCGAGCGTCAGGCGCACCATAGCCGTGGACGATCTGGCGCCGGTTGACAGCCAACGCCGGACAGCGACTACAATACCGGAAGATGCTCAACATCAGATCGTCGACCTGGATCAGGTCGATCATGGTGAACGGCTGCGACAGCCGGGCGCCTCGTTGGGCGATGCTGATGACCTCTATCCCGCTTGTCTGTGTCACGTCGCTATCCCACTCGTGCCGGCGTGATGCCCCGCTGGGCCTGGTACTTGCCCGCCCGGTCTGCATAGGTCACCTCACACGGCTCAGCGCTCTCGAAAAACACCACCTGTCCAATCCCTTCCCCCGCATACAGCCGGACCGGGCGCGGCCCGCTGTTGGCGATGCACAGTGTGGCGTAACCCTCCCAGCCTGGCTCAAAAGGCGTCGTATTGACCATGACTCCACACCGGGCATAGCTGCTTTTGCCCATGCACAATGCCATGACGTTGGGTGGAAGGCGAAAATACTCCATGGTCCGGCCCAGGACGAAGGTATTAGGTGCCAGGTCAAATGTTGAGGCCTGCACATCGACAAAGGGGACGCCCCCCGCTGCCTCTCCGTGACTGATGGCCTTTGGGTCTAGCACTCCACTGCCGTTTGCCGGCACCTTGAATTCGCCCGCCAGCCGTACGTCGTAGCCATACGACGACAGCCCGTAAGAGATGACCTCTCCTCGTACCTGCGCCGGCTCGAACGGCTCGATCATCTTCTCTTCCACGGCCATACATCGGATCCAGCGATCGGGCTTGATCGTCATGTGCGCTCCCCCTCGGTTTGTTCCTATTATAGCCTACAAGGGATAACCCTGTCCAAAAGGCCCTGTGCCCTAGTGGACTCGATCCCGTTTGACCGATTTGCGGGGTGATGGTATAATTGGGGCGTTCAGGTTTCGTTTGTGCTTATGTGAGAGTCGAGCTCACCCGTGATTGCAAAAAGTTCTTGTGCCATAGATATCCTACTGACGGACGTTTCTGACCAAGAGGAGGAAAAGATGTCGGATGATCGCACAACCCCAATGCAGACGCCCCCTGGCTCGAAACCACGACCAGGCGCGGCTCAGCCAGGTCCGGAGACCGTTGCCGGAGACGCCGATCGCAATGGCGGGATGGATCCAACGATCCAGGTTACGCCGGGTCAGGGACAAGGGCCGGCTTTTGTGCGGGCAACCCCCCAAGACACGCCAACACCGCCGCCTTACCGGGAAAGCACCGGTACTCCGCACCGGGAAAGCACCGGTACTCCGCGCTGGAATAGTGGCGGTGCTCCCCAGCAGCAATCGCCATCGCCGTTCGGTCCTCCTGTGATGCCCGGCGCAGGCGGGCCTGGGTACCAGGCGCCAATCTCCGACCAAGGCCATACCATGATCATCAAGGACCGGGTTCCCCCTGTCTTCGCCTGGCTGGTTGTGGTGGACGGACCCGATCGCGCTTCGATTGGCAAGGTGCACAACCTGCGTCCGGATACGACGGTGATCGGACGAGCGGCGGGCAACCAGATCATGCTGGCCGACGACGCCTGCTCGTCCCAGCACTTTCGCATCCGGGTCGAGGTTCAGGAGGGCCAGGAACCGGCTTTCATGCTATACGACATGGGCAGCCGCAACGGCACCTTTGTTGGCAGTCGGACGGCCTACAGGAATCCGGAAAGCCAGGTCTATCGCTGCGAGCTGCATGACGGTGATTATCTCTTGGTGGGCGAGACGACCCTTGTTTTCAAGAGGATATAGGAGGCTGAGATGAAAGACGCTTCCAGGGAAACTCCTTCCTCCCCCCCTGCCAGGCCGAGGCAGGTGAGGGGCATTGTGACTGCTATTCTGGCTGTGGCATTGCTTTTCTCATTCAGCCCTTCATTGTCGGTCGGCGCTCAGGGGCCGGTGAACGTGACCATCGACCATCTAAACATGGACGGTTACCCCGACATGAAGGTGCTAGTCACGGTAAGGGACGCCAACGGGATCCCGATTCTGGACCTGGCCGCCGACAGCTTTGAGCTGATCGAGGATGGGAGGGTGTCCTTCCAGCCGGCCGAGGTCGCCACCCAGGTCAATCCCGACGCGGTCGTCTCGGTCATGCTGGTCATCGACGTAAGTGGCAGCATGAGGGGTCAGCCGATTGAAGAGGCCAAGCGAGCTGCCAACGCCTTTGTCGACAAATTGAATGCGGCCGACCGTGCTGCTATCATCGCCTTCAGCGACGAGATCGACCTTGACAATATGATAGACGGCAAAGAGATCGGTTTCACCACCGACAAGAACGCTTTGCGGAATCTGATCGACCAACTGGACACCAGGATCGGGTGGGACACACCACTCTACGATGCTATCTACAAGGGCTTGAACCTGACCTCCAAGGAGCCAGCCGGCAGGCGGGTTGTCATCGTGATGACCGATGGGCGCGATGAACGGGACAACGCAAAGGGGACGCCGGTGCCTGACGCAGGCAGCCGGTTTGCGCCCGACGATCCGATCAATGAGGCGACGCGGCAAGGCATCCCCGTCTTTACCATCGGGGTGGGCGGCAAGATCGACTCTGATTATCTATTCCGTCTGGCCGCGCGCACGGGTGGGCAATACCAGGAGACGCCCAACGCCGAAGAACTGACCACCCTTTTCCAGAACGTTCTCGACCAGCTCAAACAGCAATATCACCTGGCCTATACCACCGGCCTGGCCGAGGACAGCAGCTATCACGATCTGATGGTCAGGGCGCATACTCCCCAGGGCAGCGCCTTTGACGATGTCAAGTTCTGGTTGGGCGCAGAGGCCGTCCCGACAGCGTTGGTGGTTTCAGGTGCGGTGCCGGACGCGACTGCCGCCCCAGCGCCACCGCCTTCGGCGACGCCAGAACCCACCGCCGCGGGCATCATCGACAAGGTAAAGGAACAGATCGAGGACAATCTGGGGCTATCTGCGGCTATAGGCGGAGGAGCGCTGCTCCTGATCATCCTGGTCGTGGTGCTGTTGGTCATCCTGCTGCGGGGTCGCAAGGCCAAACAGGCCGCTGTGGCTGCTTCTCAGTTTGAAGAGCCGTACGTGCAAGAGCCCGCTATGCCTCCCGGGGTGGGCGCCGGCGCTCCGCCTCCATTCGCCAGGGAACCCGATATCACTGGAGTGCCAAGGTCGAGGGCTGCTGCCCCAACCTCTTCGGCCGCTGCCGAGGATGGCACCGTCGTCGGCTGGGGCGAGCCGGCGCCCGGCGGTTGGCCTCCGGCTTCGCCCGTTGGCGGAGAGATGCGGCAGCCAGGCTCACCCTTCGGCCCGCCGCCGGCAGGCGCGCCGCTCGAGGGCACCCGTGTCATCGAGCGGGCGCCAAAGCACCTGGGCATGCTGGTCAACAAGGCCCGGCCTGATCAAAAGCACGATCTCAAGGGCACGATGAACGTCGGGCGCGCTCCAGACAATCAGATTGTCGTCGATCATCCTACCATTTCCAGGCACCACGGCTGGATCAAGGAGGACAAGGGCGAGTTTGTCGTGTTCGACATCGGCAGCGCCAACGGGACGTTTGTGAACGGCGAACAGATCGAAGCCCCTCACCGCCTGGAAAGCGGCGACATCATTCGCTTCGGCGAGGTGGAGTTTGTCTTCACCAAGGTCTTTTAGCCGGCCACACCGGAAAAGCACCGGTACTCCGCTTGTCGTGGCGCTGGTCCTGCCCTTACTTGCAGGCGCATTCAGCCTGGTGTCGTTCAATGACGCGGCCGGCCACACTATCCTGGAGGCCGAGTCGGTCTGGCAGTTGGGGCTGTATGGCCAAGGGCAGGTCATTGCTGTGGCCGACACCGGTCTCGATACCGGCGATTTCGACACGCTCTGCGACGATCTGAAAGGCCGCGTGCGTCAGGCCTTTGCCCTTGGCCGGCCGGATGATTGGAGCGATCCACAGGGTCACGGTACCCATGTCGCCGGTTCGGCGGCTGGCAGCGGCGCTCTGTCCGGCAGTAACCCGGCTGTCCATCAGTACAGTGGATCATTCGCCGGTGTGGCGCCTGAAGCGGACCTGGTTCTCCAGTCGCTCATGGATGCCGACGGCGGACTGGGTGGGTTGCCCGGCGATCTGGGCGAGCTATTGGGGCAGGCCTACGACGCCGGGGCGCGGGTGCACACCAACAGTTGGGGGGCCAACTTTTTCATCAAGCCGCTGGCGCGCTTTCTAACGGCTGGCCGCTATACGGTTGAGAGCGCCCAGGTTGACCGCTTTGTATGGGAACACCCCGACCTGGTGGTGCTATTCGCTGCCGGGAACGAGGGGGTTGACATCCTCACGCCGTACGAAGGCGGGCTGGAGCTGCCTCCACCCGATGGCGTGGTCGACCAGCATTCAACGGCCTCGCCGGGCACGGCCAAGAATGTGATTACCGTAGGCGCCAGTGAAGGGCTGCGATCCAGCGGTGGGCACGCCGCCGACAAGTGGGGTGGCACAGGGGATCTGCTCAGCGGGTTGCTGGGCGATAGCTATACCGCCGAACCGCTGGCTAGCGACCTGCCATCCGACAATGCCAATGGTATGGCCCCTTTTTCCAGCCGGGGCCCGACAAACGATGGGCGCATCAAGCCTGACGTGGTGGCTCCTGGCACAAATATCATATCGGCCCGCTCTCACGACCCCGGCGCCGGTGAGTTGTTCGGCGCCTACGATGCGAACTATGTCTATTGCAGTGGCACAAGCATGGCTACGCCGCTCGTCGCTGGCGCCGTGGCCTTGATCCGCGAATGGTACGTCGAACGGCAAGGGGTGTCCAACCCCAGCGCGGCGCTGATCAAGGCCACTCTGATAAACGGCGCTGTCGATATCAGCCCTGGCCAATTCGGTCGAGGGCCGACTCAGGATGTGCCTGATGCCTGGCCCAATCCGGTGACCGGCTGGGGCAGGGTCAACCTGATCGAGTCGGTTGCCCCGGGGAGAGGGCGCGAGGTCTGGTTCGTCGACGAAAACACCGGGCTGAATACCGGCCAGGAGGCGGTCTATACCCGCTACGTCGCGGCCGGCGACGAACCGCTGCGGGTGACGTTAGTGTGGACCGATCCACCTGGCCCTGTGGAGCCCGAATCGATCCAATTGCCGGGTGTGATCGAACCGGCCTCACCCGTCCTAGTCAACGACCTGGATCTGATCGTTGAGACGCCGGATGGGAGGGCTTATCGCGGCAACATGGGAGCCGAGCCCGATCGGCTGAACAACGTCGAGGCCGTGCGGGTGGTCGATCCGCTTGCCGCCGGCAATCCTGCCGGCGACTATCGCATCGTCGTCCACGCCTATCAGGTCCAGCAGGGTCCCCAACCGTTCGCCCTCGTGGTGGCTGGCCGGCAGGTCGTCAGCGGTCCAGGTGAGCCTGCCAGGCCAGGCGGAGAGGCAAGAGGCTCCGCGCAGGCCGGAACAGAAAGCAGAGAAGGTGCAGGCCTGGTCGTACCTCTCTTGGTGGGCATGGGTGCTCTCTCGCTAGCCCTGATTGCTGGCATTGTTCTGGCCCTCCGGGGGCGCCAGCCTGTGCAGCAGGCGGCTTTGCCGGGGGTAAAGGCGGGCTTTTATCCCGCGAGCCAGCCGGCAATAGCCGGGGGGAGACATGCGCCTCAGGTGGGGAGTAGGGGACAGGGGGTGACGGCCAGCCTCCGCGTCGAAGGTGGCCCACTGGCTGGCCAAAGCTTTGCCATAGATCGGTCGCCGTTCACTATCGGCCGTGGCGCCGACAACAACCTGATCATACCCGAGTCATCTGTCTCGCGCCGGCATGCCTGCCTGGAGCTGCAGGCTGGCCGCTGGTTTGTGCGCGACCTGGGATCGTCGAACGGCACCTTTCTCAACCGCCAGGTGGTTGAGGACAGCCCTCAGCCGCTCAATCACGGGGACCTCATCGGCATGGGAGATTCGGCCTTTGCTTTCGTCGTGCATCCCCCCCAGGTCGTAGAGGCGCAGGGGCATGGGGTACAAGCTCGAGCGGTTGCGCAGGGAAATCGTGTCGCCTCTCAGCGATTCCAGTCAAAGTGGGTGGTGGCGGCGGCGATCGCTGTGGTGGTGATCCTCCTGACCGTCGCCGCAGTGCTGTTGTTTGACGGATTGGCCGGCCAGGAAGAACAATCCGGATCGACGCCAGGCTTGCCGTCGATTGGGCTGCCTACGGGATTGCCGTCTGCCTTTCCAACGATCCAATTGCCGACGGGTATGCCCACCATTCAAGCGCCTACCGGGTTTCCTACGGGGTTGCCGGTGCCGACGGGGGAGATGCCATTACCTACCGGGTTGCCGGCCATGCCTTCGCTCGAGCCTTAGGTAGGGGCGGCAAAGGGCTAGCATGACTATGCAGCTAATCGTCCAACAGGGCCAAGGTACTGCGCAGGCGCTGCGCCTGGAGCGGGGCCTGTTGGCTATTGGCCGGGGCCAGGATTGTGACCTGGTGTTACAGGATACTCAAGTCTCGCGCCGCCACGCTGAGTTGCGGCGCTACGGCGGCCAATGGTTTCTCGTCGATTTGGGGAGCACCAACGGCACTTTCGTCGACGGCGCGCGCTTGCGTCCTGATGAGGCCTATCCGCTGCCGCCCGGCGTCCCGGTCCAGATCGGCGACACCCGGTTCTTCTTGGAAAAAGAGACGCTCCCATCTCCCGATTCCCTTCCAGAGCCACCTGCCCAGGAGCTGTTGAGAGAGGGCGAAATCCCTGTGCCGCATCTTTGTGGCGGCCAGAATCGTCTGGCTTGGCTGCCCCGGCTGGTGGTGGCCATTGGCAGCGCTATACTGATCGTGGGTACCCTGTTGGACTGGATCCGGGTGGAGGTCAGCACCGGAACAGCACCGGTACTCCGCCTGCCGCTGTTGGGCGGGGCCTTGGACAAAAGCTACAACGGCCTGGACAGCGAGCAGGCATGGCTGTTCATTGGCGTGGCCCTGCTGGCCCTGGGATTGCTCTTGGCCGACATCATGGCTCGGAAGAGGGGATCGGGATTGGCCGCTGGTGTAGGTCAGGCGCTGGCCGGTGTGGTGGCGGTTTCCGTCGCCGCTGCGAGCTTTTATCGCTACTATCAGATTGGGACCAAGCAGATCCTTGGGGTCAGCCTGGTGGAGGTCTTGACTCAGTATCTTGACGACCAGATCCACATCTCTATCCAGTTCGGGGTCTATCTGGTTGCGATTGGCTTGGTCGCATTGATCTTGGGTGGGTTGCTGCGCCTCCTTGTGGCTGCTCGGGAGCCGGCGTAGAGGGTTTGGCAGAAGGGAAGAGTGAATGATCGACGCATCTTTGTACTATGGCATCCTCCAGATCCAGGGGCCCGGAAGTGGGCAGCGTCCAGAAGAGCACCCGCTTCTAAAGCCGACCGTCGAGATCGGGCGCTCCGGCGACTGCGATCTGGTGGTCGACGATCCACGGGTCTCGCGCCGCCATGCCCGGCTGAGCCACACCCCGCAGGGGTTTCAGGTTCAGGATCTCGGCTCGGCCAACGGCACCCTTCTCAACGGCCAGCCGCTGCCGCCTCGTCGTCCCTGCCCGCTGCGTCCGGGCGACATCGTCCAGGTTGGCAGCTTTCAACTGGCTCTCCGCCTGCCCACGCCTGAAGCGCCGTGGCCCCCACCGGAAAAGCACCGGTACTCCGCAGTGCTGGGCGAACGGCTGCGCATCTCCGCCCGGCCACAACCAGGGCTCGCCATTTATGCCCAAGGCCGCTTGACCAAATTCCCCCTCGATAAACCACAGATAACCCTCGGCCGGCAGGCTGACAACGACCTGGTCGTCCCCGATAAGGTTGTTTCAGGCCACCACGCTCGCCTGGAATGGATCGGGCACACCTATCGCATTGTGGATCTCGGCAGCACCAACGGCCTGGTCTATAACGGCCAGCGTGTTCCAGGCAAAGACCTGGCCGACGACGACACGTTGTACATAACCGACCAGGTGGCCATACGCTACCTGGCTGCTGTTGGCCTGCTCCCCGTAGTCGAGAAGGAGCAGGAGATCATTACCCAGCGCCTGCCGACCGATGACCAACCGGTGCGCATCGGCCGGGCCAGCGACAACCAGATCGTCTTGGACCATCCTCAGGTCAGCCGCTACCATGCCATGGTCGAGCGCATGGGCGTTGGCCGTTACCGCATCCGTGATTTAAAGAGCACCAACGGCGTGTTTGTCAACAACAAGCGCATCGACAACGAAACCTGGCTCAAGGAAGGTGACACAATCCGCATCGGTCCCTTCCCTCTCGATATGCGAGAGGGCGGCGTCCGCCAGTTGGCCGATACTACCGGCTTGCGCATGGATGCTCTGGGCCTGCAAAAGTGGGTCTCCAAGGAGAAGAACCTCCTCCAGGACATCTCTCTCTCGATCTATCCCCAGGAGTTTGTCGCTCTCGTCGGCCTATCGGGAGCAGGCAAGTCGACCCTGATGAACGCAATGAACGGCTTCTGGCCGGCCACCAAAGGTACCGTGGTTGTCAACGACATAGACCTTTATCGGAATTTTGACCTTTTCCGCAATGAGCTAGGCTACGTTCCCCAAAAGGATATCGTCCACGCCGAATTGACGGTCTACCAGGCCCTCGACTATGCTGCTCAGCTCCGCATGCCGGTAGATACCACGGCGGCGGAACGGAAAAAGCGGATCGAGGAGGTGCTCGACGACCTGGATCTCGCCGAGCGCCAAGACCTGCCGATCCACAAGCTGTCAGGCGGCCAGCTCAAGCGGGTGTCGATCGGCGTCGAGCTGTTGACCAAGCCCCGTCTCTTCTTCCTCGACGAGCCAACCTCCGGCCTCGACCCGGGCACCGAATACAACATGATGAAACTCCTCCGCCGCCTGGCCGACCAGGGCCGGACTATTGTCCTCATCACCCACGCTACCAAGAACGTGATGATGTGCGACAAGGTCATCTTTCTGGTCCGTGGCGGGTACGTCGCTTTCTACGGCCCGCCGGAGGAAGCCCTGATCTACTTTGACCGTTACCGGACCGATCAGGAACGCCGCGAGAAGGACATGGAGTTTGACAATATCTATATCGTCCTTGAGGATGACAAGCGCGGTAGCCCCAAAGACTGGTTCGATCGCTATCGACAATCGCCCGAGTATCAGAAGTACGTGGTCCAGCGTTTGCACCGGAAAAGCACCGGTACTCCGCAGGAGCGCAACGCGGCGACGCCTACAGCGGCCTTTCGGTACGTTACAGGTGGGGCGGCCCGGCGGATCAGCGCGGTGCGGCAGCTCGCCATCCTTTCCTCCCGCAACCTGAAGATCCTGGCGCGTGACAGGCTGAGTCTGGCCCTGATGCTTCTCCTGGCGCCAGGCATCGGCCTGATGGACTTTATGTGGAAGCCAAGCATCTTTGACCCTGTAGAGGGTGAGCCGACTACCATTACCACCATGTTGTTCATGGCTGGCATCATCACCATCCTGACCGGGGCTCTCAGCTCAGTCCTCCAGATCGTCAAAGAAACTGACATCTACAAACGAGAGCGGACCGTCGGCCTCAAGATCGGCCCCTATATCCTATCCAAGGTATGGATTGGCCTCATCCTGGCCTTTTATCAGGCCTTTGTCTTTCTCATTTTCAAGCTGATCTTTGTCCGCCTCAAGCTGCCCGGGTTTGAGTCGTACCTTGCCATCTACTTTACCCTATTCTTGGGCACCCTATCAGGATATCTGTTCGGCCTGACTATCTCTGCCGCCTCGCCCAACCTGAACGTCGCCATCCTATTGGTTATCGTCGTCCTCGTGCCCCAGTTCCTGTTCGCCGGCGCTCTCTTGCCGCTCGATCTGATCCCCGGCGGCGAGCAGGTCAGTGTCATTGCTTCCACCCGCTGGGCGTTCGAGGCTATGGTCAACATCAGCGGCTTTGGTGAAATATTGGTCGACGATCCTTGCTGGGACAGCCGGTCCCAGGAGACCAAAGATGGCCAGGAAGGGTGGGAGGCCATTCTGAAAAAGAGCGACTCGGAAAAGAGGGCAGCCGGCTGCCTGTGCATGGGTTCGGCGATCTTCCAAACCTGCACCGAGTTCCCCGGCATCCTGAGCGACGAGTTCTACGACGACAGCGCCAAGGCTGAGCTGGCCCGGGCCGCGCCGATCGAGCCGATCGAGCCCACACCCTATCCTTCGCCCACACCCTACCCTTCACCTACGCCTCTGCCTCAACCGAGCGACCCGACCAAGATGGAGGAGTACATGGATGCCAGCCGGGATCAGGGCGACGAGTACCAGGCCAGGCGGCAATCACAGGGCGACGAGTACCAGGCCCAGCGCGAAGAACAGGGGGACGCCTACGCCGATGCCATGAAGGCGTATGGCGACGACAAGGAGGAATGGACTCGCAATCGGGAACAGGCGATCAAAGGCGCAGAAGGCCTGCTGAAGGCGATCTTTAGACACAATTGGCGGTCGTTCAGTGGCAACGTTTTTACCCGCTGGATCTGGATGACTGCCATTATGGTCGTGCTCGTCGGGCTGATTATCTTTTTCCAGAAACGAAAAGATGTGATTTGAGGGCGCATGCAAGACTTGGTAGGTAGGGCTTGGGGACGGTTCTTGATCATCGAAGAGCGGGGTCGCGGTGGTATGGCCGTGGTCTACCGCGCCTATGACAATGTGCTTCAGCGAACGGTAGCGCTGAAAGTGTTGCTGCCTCACTTGGCTGCCAACGTCGAGTTCACCCGGCGCTTTGAGAGGGAGGCGATTACTGCCGCCAACCTCAGGCACCCAAACGTCGTGATTATCTACGATGTAGGTTCGCATGAGAGCTTTCAGTATATCGTCATGGAGTATCTCGATGGTCCAACCTTGCAGCAAGAGATCCAGAAAAGAGGTTCCCTGCCCATTAACCGGGTCATTCCTATTATCGGGCAATTGGCCAGCGCCTTGGATTACGCCCACCAGCAGGGCCTGGTGCACCGCGATGTCAAGCCGGCGAACGTCCTAGTCGGCACCCGTTACGCTCGCGATCACATTACCCTGACCGATTTTGGGCTCGTCAAAGCTGCCAGCATGGCCAAGATCACCGGCGAGGGGACGACTAGCGGCACCCTCCGGTACATGTCGCCTGAGCAGGCCATGGGTAAGGAGCTCGACGGTCGCTCGGATGTTTATTCGTTGGGCGTCATCGCCTATGAGATGCTGGGTGGCGAGACGCCATTTTCGGCGGCGGCGCCCTATCAAGTCCTGCGCGAGCTGATAAACAAGCCGCCGCCGCCCTTATCACCCCTCAACCCGAGTGTGAACACACGGCTGGAGCAGGCTGTATTCCGAGCCCTTGCCAAGGAGCCAGCGGCGCGCTTTGGCACAGCCGGCGAGTTTGCCTCCGCCCTGGCGTCAGCCTCGGGCGTGGGGCTGGCGGCCGACGACGAGGGTAGTAAGGCGGATACCGAGTCTCGCCGGCGGGAAATTGTCCTGTTCCTTACCAGCCCAGACGGACGCCAGTATCCCGTATACCGTGGCCGGGTCACCGTGGGCCGCGGCGCCGACAACGACATCGTACTCCCGGTGTCCCAGGTATCGAGGCAGCACGCTTCTATCCAATGTGACCGGGAAGCGTGTCTTATCGTGGACGACGGCAGCACCAATGGCACCTTTGTCAACGGCTTCCGCCTGCCGGTTGGGACCCCGTGGCCCCTCCAGTCAGGCGATCTTCTGGTCATCGGTCCGGTCAATTTGCTGGTGGTCCTGCCCACCTCTCGTATCGAGGCGGCAGGGACAGACACGCTGCCAGACCAGACCGATCGCCGCGAGTTCCATACCGCCCGCTCGGTTTTGGGTGGCGCTTCCTCCGGTCAGGAACCGCCCCTACATGAGGAACCGCATTAGGAGGTATCGATGAGCTTTGCAGTTGTCGCATTGACCGATACCGGCCGCGCCAGGCCTCACAACGAGGACTATGTAGATCATTATCTCCCCCAGGATCAGCGCTTGGCGGAAAGCAAGGGTGGGATCTACCTGGTAGCTGATGGTATGGGGGGGCATCAGGCTGGGGAGGTTGCCAGCCGCAAGGCGATCAAGCTGGTGATCGAGCAGTACTACAGCGATCTGACCCACGATGTGGGAACTAGCCTGGTACGAGCCTACAAGGCTGCGAACCGGTTGATCCATGACGAGGCCCAGTCTGATCCGGCCAAGGCCGGCATGGGCACGACCTTGGTTGCGGCCGTCGTCACCGGGCGCAAGGTCTATGTTGCCAATGTGGGCGACAGCCGCGCCTACCTCGTCGGCCAGGATCGGATCGCACAGATCACCGAGGATCATTCGTGGGTGCAGGAACAGATACGTGCAGGGCTCCTCACGCGCGAGCAGGCCCGCCTGCACCCCCAAAGGAACGTTGTGACCCGCGCGCTGGGCTCCAAGCCGTCGGTGGAGGTCGATCTGTTCGAGGGCCACCTGGCCGATGGGGAGGCGTTGTTGCTGTGCAGCGACGGCATGTCAGGGCTTGTCGAAGACTGGGAGATCGAAGCTATCGTTCGCGCGCAATCCCCAGAGGACGCCGCGCGGTCTCTCGTGGACAAAGCCAACGAGCGGGGTGGCGTTGACAACATCACCGTGCTCATCGTCGACACCCGCGCCGAGGCGACAAGTGAGGCGCCGATGGTAGTGGCAGCGGCGCCGACCGTTTCCGGTCGGAGGCAGACATTCCCCAAGATCCCTGTGCTGATCGGCGCGGCTGTGGTCATGGTTGCGTTGCTGATTGCCGGCATCCTGCTCGTGCCGCCCTTGCTCAAGGGACATGACACAGTCACTGCCGCCACCGGGACTATTGCAGGGGATACTGGCGTTGTTCCGACGACAACTGCGTACCTGGAAGCTCCTCTATCACCGGTTCAGACCCCTGCTCTGTCCCCTTCTCCTTCAGGGGAAGGTCTAAGGCAGGGCGAGACCGTTTCACCCCTGCCGCCGACGGTTACCCTTATGCCGACCAGGACCCGAACGCCGATCCCTTCACCTCAGCCGCGACCGACACTGACGCCAACTGCTACCTCGACAGGCGCGGCGATCCCAAGCCTGCCGCCGGTCCAATTGGTGGCGCCCGAAGAAGAGGACGCTGAATCCGCCGCAGGCGAGGTGATCTTTCGCTGGACCTATCCCCAACCCTTGAAGGAAGGCGAGGCTTTTCAGGTCCTGATCTGGAAAGAAGGGAGCATCGAGCACCTGGGCGCCGCCGAGTACACCCGGCAGACTGAGCAAAAGATCAACCTGGACGGCATCCTGCCGGCGCGTGGCGGCCCGGGGCAGTATCGGTGGAGCGTGGTTGTTGTCAGCGTCAGCACAGGAGACAGGCTCAGCCCTGAGGCCGGTCCCTGGCGCTTGATCTATGTCGGGCCGCCGGCGTCGCCAGAGCCGACGACAGGGCCTTCACTGCCGCCATCGCAACCAGTGCTGCCTGGGGCCGCACCGCCGCCGATACCCTGATGACAGACCATGCAGGCAAACGATCTACTAGATCTGGAGAGGATAAATGGACACAATGGATGAACTGATCGGAAAGAACTTTGGGCCGTACAAGATCCTGGACAAGGTCGGCGAAGGTGGGATGGCGGTCGTTTACAGGGCCTACCAGGAATCGCTGGGCCGGTATGCCGCCATTAAGGTGTTGCGGGCCGATTTGGCCCGCGACGAGGAGTTTGTGGCCCGCTTTCGGCGCGAAGCCCTGGCCGTGGCCCAGTTGAACCATCCCAACATCTTGCATGTGTACGACGCTGGCGTTGCCCAAGGCGTTTACTATATCGTCATGGGTTTTGTGGAGGGTGGTTCGCTGAAGGACCTGATCGCGCAGGGGTCTATCGACCCGGCGTATGCGGCGTCGATTGGGGCCCAATTGGCCGATGCGCTGGAGTACGCCCACAAACAGGGAATTATCCACCGAGATGTCAAGCCGAGTAATGTGTTGATGACCCGCGACGGGCGGCCCATGCTCACCGATTTCGGCATTGCCAAGGCCTTGTACGAGAGCGCGGCTTTGACCCGGACCGGCGCCAGCATCGGCACGCCGGAGTACATGGCCCCCGAACAGATTCAGGGCCAACCTGTGGATGGGCGGACCGACATCTATGCGCTGGGTATTGTCCTTTATGAGATGGTGACCGGCTGGGCGCCGTTCAGCACACCAACCCCGGTCGCCACCCTGTATAAACAGGTGAATGAGCCGCCGCCGCCTCTGCATCAGGTGAATGTCAATGCCCCAGACTGGCTCGAGGGTGTGGTAAGCAAGGCGTTGGCCAAACGGCCGGAGGGGCGTTATCAGCACGCGGCAGACTTGGCCGCTGCGCTCCGGTCGCGGAGCGTGGCCGGAGCGCCGCCGGTAGGTGCCGCGGTTGCTCCTTCTGCCGCCGAAGGAAGGCCAGCCTCAAAGGGAGCCGGATCAAGCCAACCGGAGGGTGGTGCGGCGGCGTCGATGCCTGCGCCTGCCCCGATCCCTGGCGCCAAGCCGGCGACCAAACGCCGGGAGAGCGGTGTGGCTTCGCAGCCTGCGATTCCTGCTCAGGAGGCAGGCGGCAAGCGAGGGAGATCTGTTCCTATCTTGATCGGGGCTATTGCCTTTCTGGTCATTGCTCTAGCCGCTGGCGGAGCGTACCTGGCGTTCGGCGGCAAGGGTGATAAAGGAGAGGATGTAGCAGGTGTTATCACCGTTGTCGTGGTGCCGGGTGAGACCGCAGAGACTGTGCTCCCAACTGAGGTGCTGTCTTTGCCAACCCCGGTGATCATCGTCGCTAGCTCTACTCCACAGCCCAGCGATACGCCGGCGCCGGCTGCTACCAACACCCAGCCGCCGGCCGCTACCAATACCCAGCCGCCGACCGCTACGAACACCCAGGCGCCAACTGCCACGAATACACCCAAGCCAACCCCAAAGGCCACTGCTACGAAAAAGCCGCCCACACCCAAGGCCTATCCACCCCCTATTCTGACGGACCCTCCCGTCGGGGCCAACTGCTATCGCCAGGGCGGGTGTACCTATACCTGGACCTGGAGCAGAAGCCTGGCGGCAAACGAATACTTTCAAGTCCAGTTGATTGGCCCGGGCAATGAACATCGTGGCATACACCCACCTACCAAGGGCTACTCGTTTACCAGTGACGAAAGCACTTACTGGATTGTGACCGGCTGGTGTAACCCTGACTATTTCTGCAACCTCAAATGGACGGTGGCCGTCATCCAATGGGACGGCAAAGACCCAAGCAAGATAGGGCGCACGCTCATCGAAGCTGCCCCACGAGACGTTACACTTTAGATGGAGGTGTCTCCTGACCATGATCGGCCGCACATTAGGTCCATACCAGGTTGTCGAGGAGCTGGGCCGAGGAGGAATGGCTATTGTCTACAAAGCCTTCCAGCCTTCACTGCGCCGCTACGTCGCGCTCAAGGTCCTGCCGGATTATTTCCAGGCCGATCCTGAATTCGTCGCCCGCTTTCAGCGTGAAGCCCGTGCTGCTGCCCAGCTCAGCCACCCTAACGTCGTCACTATCTACGATGTGGGCGAGCAGGCCGGCATCCACTATATCGCTATGGAGTACCTTGAGGGGGGATCCCTGCTCGATCGGCTGGCCAGGGGACCCCTCAGTCCAGAAGAGGCGCTGCAAATCGTCGAGCAGGTGGGCGGTGCCCTCGATTTTGCCCACAGCCGTGGCCTGATCCACCGCGACATCAAGCCGGGCAATATCCTGTTCAGCGCCGACGGCCGGCCCAAGGTGACCGACTTTGGCATCGCCCGCGCTGGCGATACGAGCCGGCTGACCCGTTCCGGCACTCTGCTGGGCACGCCGGAATACATGTCGCCGGAGCAAGCCCAGGGTAGACCGGTGGATCACCGATCCGACCTGTACGCTTTGGGCGTCATCTTGTACGAGATGCTGACCGGACGGGTCCCATTCCAGGCTGACACACCTCATGCTATCGTGTATGCGCTGATACACCAGCCTCCTTTGCCTCCTCGCCAGCTCAGGCCTGACCTATCGTCGGCGATGGAGGCCGTCCTGCTCAAAGCGCTGGCCAAACAGCCCAACGAACGGTTCCAAACAGGCGCAGATATGACTGCTGCACTATGGACTGCGACGGAGCCCTCCTCCTCTTACGGGGGAGAGGGGGGACTGGGTGAGAGGGCACCCACACTTGACGAAGCCGACCGCATGCGGCGCAGACCGCCGGCAGTTGTCCCTCCACCGTCCCGGGGGAAAGCGAAAGTGGATGTGGCGCCTGCTCCTGCCAGGGGGAAGGGACAACCGTTGGTGTGGCTCCTGGTCGGGGTTGTCGCCGTGCTGGCAGTTGTGTTAGCCGTCCTGCTGGCCTTGGCCATCAGTGGTCGCCTGAAAGAGGAACCTATAGCGGCCCTCACCTTGGTGACGACCAGTGAGCCGCCCGCTTCTCCGGTTTCGACCAGGCCTATCATCACCCAGGTGATCACGTCGTCCCCCACAGAGGGCGGCGGCATGCCCACAGAGCAACTGCCTACGACTGAAATCGCAATCCCCACAGTAGAGCCGAGCGAGACACCGGTTCCCCCGAGCGACACGCCTACGCCAACTCCATCTGCGACTGCCACCAATACGGCGACTCCAACCAAAATGCCGTCGACCCCCACTAAACTACCGGGTGTGCTCTATGGTTTCGAGAGGTTTGGCACCTGGAAGCGAGGTGACCAGCCGAATGGGTCCTTTGTCCAGTCCGCAGCCCAGGTTCACAAGGGCAGCTACTCCGGGCAACTCGACTATCACTTTGATACGAATGGGAACGATTTCGTAGTCTTTGTGCAGGCGTGCCCTCTTGCCGGGCAGCCGACTCGCATCACCGCCTGGATCTATGGCGATGGCGCTGGTCACTTTTTCAACGTTTGGATCAAGGACCAGGCCGGTCAGGTGTGGCAGGTGCCTCTGGGTCGGATCTCGCACACCGGCTGGCAGCAGATGGTAGGCGCTTTGGATGTCAATCAGCCCTGGCCGTGGGCTCACATCAGTGGCCCGGACAACGGGGTCATCGACTATCCCGTGTCCTTCTATGCCCTGACCCTGGATGACGGCGTCGACACTTTTATCGGCAGCGGCACCATCTATGTAGATGAAATGCGCTACGAAGAGTGACCTAACTGGCAGTTCCTGCCAGTTAGGTCCCAGTCCGATCTTTGCGTGAGGAGTTGAAACTCCAGGTCGCCGGTCGGGCTTTGACCGGCTCTTCCACTGCGCCAAGATGGCTTGATCGGCCGGCCAACGCGTCTGTCTTGTTTGTCACAGCTTTGTCACACGCTTATCACGATGCCTGTCATGGAGATCGGGTAGAGTCAGAGAATAAATCGCTCGCAGAGAGGTAGCACGCCATGGAGCAGCTCTTGACTCAAAACTCCAGCATCCTGCTGTTCGCGTTGGTCGGCTTTTTTGCCCAGACGATCGACGGTTGCTTGGGGATGGCCTATGGAGTCAGCTCCAATTCGGTTCTCCTCACCCTGGGAGTTCCCCCCAAGCTCGCCAGCGCCAGTGTCCACGCTGCAGAAGTGGTTATCACCGCCATCTCGGGCTTTGCCCACTTTCGAGTGGGCAACGTCGACAAAGAGTTGGCGCTCAGACTGGTAATCCCAGGCGTGATTGGCGGTATCTTGGGAGCTTACCTGTTGACCCAACTGGACGGCGACGTGATCAAACCGTACATTGCCATCTATCTCCTGATCATGGGCCTGTATATTCTGGTCCGCGCTTTCAGCAAGCTCGTAGATGCCGATATCAAGAAGGCGCTGATCCCCCCCCTGGCGATCGTAGGCGGCTTTCTTGATGCCATCGGCGGTGGCGGGTGGGGTCCAGTCGTCACCACCACCCTCGTCGCCGGAGGCAAAAAGCCGCGCTTTGCCATAGGATCGGTGAACCTGAGCGAGTTCTTTGTCACCACTTCCGAATCGGTCACCTTTATCCTGACCATCGGAAACCTGGTCGACTATTGGCGGATCATCCTGGGTCTCCTGATCGGGGGAGCGATCGCCGCCCCCCTCGCCGCGATTGCCTGTCGCCGGATCCCACAAAAAGCCATGATGATCATGGTCGGCCTGTTCATCATCTTGCTCCAGGTGCGCACGCTGCTGAGCATCTGGTTCGATATCAAGATCTTCTGAAACTAGATCTCTTGCCTGTCCAGGATTATCCAGGCGGCGACCAAGCAGGCGGCTATCAGGCACAAGCTGACCCCGAGCGCTGGCCAGGATCTGGCCGACGGATCGGCAAAAAGCGCCGTGCCCCAGGTGACCAGTTGCCCGGGCAGGTATTTTCCCAGGCCGGGAATTGAAGGCAGCGCCCCCAAGACCACTATGGCGCCGATGCCGAGCCCGGCGGCGGCCGCCTGTGACTTGGCAATGGCGCTGGCCAGCAATGTCAGGGCGACATAAACCAGCATATACAGCCACAACATCAGATTCAGCACCACCCAGGCCGAAAGATCTGGCGCGCTGAACAGCAGCATCGCGTAATAGTAACCGCCCAGTCCGGACAACGTCAGGCAACCCAGAGAAGCAAGGGCCAGCGCCACGAACTTGGCCAACAGAAAAGTGCCACGGGGTAGTGGCTTGACCAGCATCAGGACCGCCGTCCCACGCTCCTTTTCCTGGGCCACGGCGCCCATGGTCATCAGATAAGCCAGCAGCAGCCCAAACAGGCTCAAGTTCTTTACATGTTGGGCGATGGCATCATTTATCGTCGGCGTAGGGATCAACGACACGAAATCCTCACCCCCCGGGATCAGCCGCATCATCTCTGGCGTGAGCTTGGCTATGAGCGGTGACGCCAGGCCAAAGAAAATCAAAATCACGGCCATGACCAACAGCCGGTGCGTCCGCACCAGCTCCAGTAACTCTTTGCGCAGCGAAGCGTAAAAGGTCACTCTGTTCCCTCCCGACCGCCCTGTGCCGCATGTCTCTGGCGACCCTCAGCAGCCTCCCCTACCAGCCGCAGGAAAATATCCTCCAGCGACGGGGTGACGATCTGGTAGCGGTGAAGGATCACGCCAAGCGCCGCGGCCTGGTGAACAACCTGCTGAAGCAGCTCGCGATGGGCTATCCCCAGGTCTTTGACGACGATCCGTGCCACTGCCCCCCCAGTGGGCACAACTGCGGCTGAGGTAACCCAATCCAGCCCGCGCAACGCCTCTAGCAGCGCTTCAAAGGCCAGCTCCGAGCCTTCTTTGCATTCCAGCTCAAAAGCGGGTACTGTGTAGCGATCCAGCAGCTCGGCCTGCGGCGCCTCGACGACCAGCTTGCCCTGGTTGATGATGCCTACTGCGTCGCACACCCGCTCCACGTCCTGGAGAATATGGGTTGACATAAAAACGGTGCATTGGCCGCGCAGATGGGCGATCATCTCCAGTATCTCCCTGCGACCACCGGGGTCGAGAGCGCTGACCGGCTCGTCCAGGAACAGGACTTCTGGCCGGTTCACCAGCGCCTGGGCCAGCCCCAGGCGCTGGCGCATGCCGCGCGAAAAGCCGCCGATACGCCGCTTGCCGACCTGGCTCAAGCCGGTCAGCTCCAGTAGCTCCTTGGTTCGGGAACCGCGCTCCTGGCTCGATAGCCCGAACAGTCGACCGACATGGTCGAGGAGGTCGGTTGGCGTCATCCACCGGTAAAAGGCTGGTTCTTCGGGCAGATAGCCGATGCGCGCCGCCACCTTGCCGCTGTCGGCAATCTCCTCGCCAGCAACCCAGGCGCGCCCCCGGGTGGGCTTGGCCATACCGGTGAGCAGGCGGATCATCGTCGTCTTGCCCGCCCCATTCGGGCCGAGAAAGCCAAAGACGATGCCTGGTTCTACCGTCAGCGTCAGTCCGTCCAGCGCATGCACTGACCCATAGACCTTTGTTATCCCTTCCGTTCGGATGGCTGCCATCCCCCTATTCCTCTCTCCCGATCAACAGGTAGATCAGAGGGCCCAGCAGCTCGCCAAAGATGATAATAATGGCCCACATCCACTTTGGACCCCTCGTCCTGTTGCGACGCACCAGGTCGATCAGGCAAAAAACAGCAAGACCCAGCTGCAGTAGGAGCACCGGAACCAAGAAAGGCAAATAGTCCCAGATCGTCTTTACTTCCTCCATTTCTCCCTCCTTTTTTCACAGTTACCAGATGCTCAAGGCTCCCATGCCTGGCGAAAGGGCGGCCACAGGGCCACTGGTTTCCATAATGCCATTATATACCAGAGCCTCAGTTTGTCAAACTGTTTTTTTGCTTTTTGCAGATCAGTTCTTGACAAGAACCGCAATCCATGCTATACTATCCAATGCATAAGTAATTCAGGTATTGGGAAACGCTATGAAGAGCCACGAACAAATGCGCAAGGGCACTACGACGGTGATCGTCCTCAGCCTGCTCCAGGACCTGGGCCGGCCGGTGCACGGCTACGAGATAATCCGCGAGCTAGAGTCGCGCAGCCAGGGGTATTTTCGCTTTCAAGAGGGCCTGGTCTATCCTCGCCTGCATGAAATGGAGCGGCAAGGTCTGCTGCGGGCTAGGTGGGAGGGGGAGGAAGGCGCTCGCCGCCGAAAACTGTATACCATCACCGACCGGGGTCGGCGCCACCTGGCCGAAGAAGTAGTCCAATGGCAGGCGTTTAGCGCCCAAGTGGACGCCCTGCTAGGCTTGGAGGGCTCACGGGCATGATCTCCCTGTGCCTGCTTCAATGCCTGTGCCGAATTGCCTGGGGATAGTCCATGTCTGACGGTAGACTTGAAAGCTTGCTGGATCACATCCGTGCCCAGATGGATCTGGACAGTGAGACCGAGCACGCAGTGCTGGCCGAGATCCGCAGCCACTTGGAAGAGGCGATGGCCGAAGCGCGGGCCGAGGGTTTGGACGAAGCGGAAGCTTTTTCCCACGTAGCAGAGCGTTTTGGGAGCGGGGAGGAGATCGGCCGGTCGCTGCAGGCCAGCCATGCTGGCTGGGGCACTGCCGATGCTGTTGTTGCCGCAGGCCTACCGGTGGTGTGTGCTCTAATTCTGCGTTGGCTGGTCTTTGCCCCTGATGGGACCGCCTTGGGCTGGCCCCAGCTTCTCAGCCGCCCTGCTTTCTGGATCATTGCCTTGGCGGCGCTTCTCATTCCCGCCCTAAAACTGGAGCGCTGGCGCTGTGCTGTGGCTGCCTGGGCTGTCTTTTGGACACTGACCGTTCTGTTTGTTGTGGGGCCGGCCATGCGCTGGTGAGGCATCGGGCATTGTTAGTGGCAAATTGAACGATCTGAAAGAAAGGAAGGAAGCGAATCCATGAAGGATCTAGCCATCATCGAGACCATCCTCCGCAACCGCTACCACTTTTTTGCCGAGATACGCGACGGGATAGGGCTGAATGAAAAGATGCGGGCCATGTTGGTTTCCAGTATCCTCTTCTTGGCGCTGTATGGCGCCGTGCTTGGCTCAACCCACAGCCTGTGGCAGGCTCTCAGCTCAGCGGCCAAGTTGCCCATTTTGTTCCTGGCAACGCTGATCGTCTGTTCGCCGACGCTCTACTTCTTTAACGTGTTGTTTGGCTCCAATCAAAGTCTGACCCAGAACGTCGCGCTCATGCTTGCAGCGATCACGGTCACCGCGGTCCTCCTTCTCAGTTTCGCTCCCATCGTCATCTTTTTCCTGCTCACGACGGTGGGTTACCAATTCTTCAAGCTTATGAATGTTTCAATCTTTGCTGTGTGTGGTATCGTTGGGGTGGTTTT
>JAFGOG010000312.1 GCA_016926595.1 Anaerolineae bacterium | reverse complement strand
GACGGCTTGATGGGCTTGGGGCTCGGCATGGAGCCGGCCGAAGCGGGCACCATGCGCCGGTCGCCCCGTTCTCCCCAGGCTAGTCTGCTGGATCGAGATGCGCGGAGGCACATCTTGTGGGTAGGCGTCGTGATCGCTGCGATCACGCTGGGGATCGGTTTCCTCTATTACGAGCCGGGGAACAAAACCTGGCAGACCATGATGTTTACCACCCTGGCCTTTACCCAGATCGGGCACGCCCTGGGCCTGCGCGCGGCTGGGGAAAACGCGCGCGGCTGGCGTTCCGTCGCTGCCGCCCTGCGCGCCAACCCGGCCATCGTCGGTTTTGCCGTGCTGACGATTCTGCTCCAGGTCGCGGCGGTCTATGTGCCCTTTCTCGACGAGTTCTTTGAGGTCGTGCCGCTTTCGGCGGTGAATTTCGGCCTCTGTGTCGCGCTAGGGATCATCGTCTGGGGCGCAGTGGAGCTCGAGAAGCGTCTGTTGGAGCGAGATCGAGGGCATCCTTGATCGTCAGCTCTGCTTCAGGGCGACCGTGTGGATGAGCCAACCTACATCCATGTCGAATTCTTCGTCAACCGCACCATGGGGTACGTGGACGACGTCGAGTTAGCCTTCGATGCGGAGGCGAACGTCATCCACTCTAGATCGAGTGCCAGGCTGCTCTACTATGACTGGCAGGTAAACCGCAACCGGATGGAAAAGATCCGCGCCGCGTTTGAGGCGGCGCAAAGGTAGGCCGATGAGGAATGACAAATGACCTTCGGGATCGTAACAGACAGCACCTGTGATCTGCCGCCAGAGATCACCGCCCAATATGGCATCACCGTCCTGCCCCTATACATCAACTTCGGCCTGGAGAGCTATCTGGACGGCGTCGATCTATCGCGCGAGACGTTCTATGCCCGACTGCCCGATTCTAACCCGCTGCCGACGACATCCATGCCAGGGCCGCACATGTTTCTCCAAGCCTACGAAAGGCTGGCGGATGAGGGCGCCACAGAGATCCTATCTGTTCACATCTCCAAGAGCCTCAGCGCGATCGTCGATACGGCACAGTTGGCTGCACGGGAGGCACCCACGCCGGTAACCGTCTTTGACTCTGGCACGCTCAGCATGGGCACAGGTTTCCTGGTATGGGCGGCGGCGGAAGCGGCTGCCCAAGGGCGCTCTATGGGCGAGATCGTTGCCTTGATGCAAGAGCAGGTGCAGCGTACACACGTCTTTGCTGTGTTGGATACGCTCGAGTTTCTCCGGCGCAGCGGTCGGATGAACCGCGTGATGGCTGCCTTGGGTAGCTGGTTGCAGGTGAAACCGCTGCTCAAGATGCACGAGGGCAGTCCCACAGCCGAAAAGATACGTACGGCTGAAGCAGCAACGCACAGGCTTGTTGGCCTGCTTCAGGAACAAGGGCCTTTGGAAAGAGTGGCCCTGGTGCACACCCATGCCCTCGAAAAAGCTCAAGATCTGCGCCAGAAAGCCCAACACCTGTTGCCCAAGGAAGAGATTTTGTCCGTGGACATCACCCCGGTCCTTGGCACACACCTGGGGCCTGGGGCAGTCGGCTTTGCGTGTGTCAGCCAAAGTCAAGCAAGTTGAAGGACGACAAAAAGGACAAAACACCATGAGGAAAGAAGTCAGTACTGCACTTGTCTCGCTTCCCATCGTCATCCTGATCGGCCTGGGGGTCGCGCTGGCCGGCAGCCAGGGTGGCGCCTCAGCCTTTGGGATTCCGATCTTTGCTTTCTCGGCCGGCCTGGCCTTCCTGATCCAGTGGCTGGCCTTTATCCCGGCCTACCTGCTGCAGACCGAAAGATTCTTTGATCTCACCGGCAGCATCACCTACATCTCGGTGACCATCCTTGCCGTGCTGCTCGGCCCGGTCGTCGATGGCCGGTCGGTCCTGCTGCTGGCCCTGGTGGTGATCTGGGCGGGCCGCCTGGGGACCTTTTTGGTCCGCCGCATCCACAAGGCAGGAAAGGACGCCCGTTTTGACGAGATCAAACCCTCGTTGATCCGCTTTCTCAATACCTGGACCCTGCAGGCGTTGTGGGTGACCTTGACCCTGTCCGCCGCACTGGCGGCGATCACCACGACGACGCGGAAAGAATTGGGCTGGTTTGCCTTGGTCGGCTTCCTGGTCTGGGCGTTCGGGTTCGCTACCGAGGTTGCGGCCGACACCCAGAAAAACCGCTTCCGGGCGGATCCGCAGAACAAGGGCAAGTTTGTCCACACCGGTCTTTGGGCCTGGTCCCGCCATCCCAACTACTTTGGCGAGATCGTGCTCTGGATCGGCGTGGCGATCATTGCACTGCCCGTTCTGCGGGGCTGGCAGTGGGTCACCCTCATTTCCCCGGTGTTTGTCGCCCTGCTACTCACCCGCATCAGCGGAGTGCCCATGCTGGAAAAGAGGGCAGATGACAGGTGGGGTGGCCAGGAAGGCTATGAGGCCTACAAAGAGCGCACCCCGGTGCTGATCCCTCGACCTCCCACCAGCACCGTTAAAAAGCGCTAGTTAGTACCTATCCGGAAATTGCTCTAGCCCTCGTCCCCGAGGCCTCGGGGACGAGGGCGCACAACACCCCTGAGACAGGGGTCTGAGCGAATTTCGAATAGATTGTGAGCAGAGCCGAGCCTCATTTCGTAGCCCAACTGGCGCCAATCGCCGCTGGCAGTGCAAGCGATATGCAATAGCCATCGCACTCTTGAGAGATCAGTCGGATAGGCTCTTGCGATGCCCCCTCTACGCATATCCGGTCCTGGCTCGTGTCCAGGAT
>JAFGOG010000311.1 GCA_016926595.1 Anaerolineae bacterium | reverse complement strand
CTGCAAGACCTGGACGCCATCCGCCGGCAGAAAGAGTGGTTCCTGGAGCAGGTGGAGCAGGGTACTCGCTCGTTGAGCTTGCTCTCTACTCGCCTCTATCCCTACCAGGAGGAGGGGGCCATGCATCTGGCCTTTGGCGCGCGGGCCATGCTGGCCGATGACATGGGACTGGGCAAGACCGTCCAGGCCATCGCTGCCTGCTCGCTGCTGCACCAACTGCGCGATATCCAGAAGGTGCTTGTCGTCTGCCCCGCCTCGCTCAAGCACCAATGGGCGCGCGAGATTGGGCGCTTTACTTCCTTCCCGGTGGCGGTGATCGGGGGGCCAGCCCCGGCCCGCCGGCAGCAATATCACGAATCCGGCTTTTTCAAGATCGTCAATTACGAGATTGTCCTGCGCGACGTGGACGAGATGCAGCGTTTAAAGCCCGATGTCATCATCCTCGATGAGGCGCAGCGCATCAAAAACTGGCGCACCAAGACGGCCGATGCTGTCAAGCGCCTGCGCAGTCGCTACGCTTTTGTGCTCACCGGCACGCCTCTCGAAAACCGCCTCGACGAGCTGTACAGTGTCTTTCAATTCCTCGACCCAACCATCCTGGGGCCGCTGTGGCGCTTTAACCAGCAGTTCTTCCAACTGGAGATGAAGCGCCCTGGCAGCTTCAAAGTGCTGGGCTACAAGAACCTGGACCATCTCCGCGGACGCATCGGCCCCTATGTGCTGCGCCGCACCCGCGACGAGGTGCTGACCGACCTGCCCGAACGGACCGATAACAACTATTTCGTCGAAATGACCCGCGAGCAGATGCACGCTTATGAGGAATATCAGTACCAACTGGCCAAGTTGATCGCCATCTCCAAGCGGCGCCCCCTCACCCCCAAGGAGCGTGAGCTGGTGCTGATGTGCCTGATCAAGATGCGCCTCATCTGCAACGCTCTGGCTCTCCATGACCCCGAGGCGGCAGGCAAGGACCCGGAGCGCACCGGTCCCAAGCTGCGCGAGCTGCGCGCCATCCTGGAGGATGAAGTAGCCTGCAACGGCCACAAGGCGGTGGTGTTCAGCCAGTGGACCAAGATGCTTGACCTGACCAAGCCGGGCCTGGAGCGCCTCAAGCTGGGTCACGTCGAGCTGACAGGCGCAGTGCCCACCGCCAGGCGCGGCGCCCTCATTGAGCGTTTTTTCGAGGACCCGGATTGCCGTGTCTTTCTCTCCTCGGACGCTGGGGGGGTGGGCTTGAATTTACAAGCCGCCAGCCTGGTTATCAACCTCGACCTGCCCTGGAACCCGGCTGTGCTGGAGCAGCGCATCGCCCGTGCCCACCGCCACGGCCAGCCGCGCCCGGTGCAGGTGGTCAACCTCATCGCCCAGGGCACCATCGAGGAGCGCATCCTCGACACCCTGGCGGCCAAGATGAACGTCTTTACTACCATTTTCGGCGTCGAAGAAGGCCCGGCTGAGATCAGCTTCAAAGACAGTGGCCAGGAGCTGCTCAAGACGCTGGATGAGATGCTCGGCAAACCGGCGGAGGTCAAGCCGGAGCTGGAGCTGGCTCCCGTCGCCGTCGAGGAGGAGAAACCCTACGAGGTTATCGTTCCCACGCCTACCCTGGCCGGATTCGCCGACTTGCTGGTGGGCCGCTTCCCCGGCCGTGTCCTGCTGGTGACACCGGCCCCGCAGCTCCCGGGCGTCGCCGCTCCCACTCCAACCGACGGCGACGGCTTTCATGGACAGATCCTCGTCGTCGTGGACCGTGACCCGGCCGGCCTGCGCCCAGAGGTCGAGCGGTTGTTGAGCGACCATTTCCGCCCGGCGCCGCCGCTGCCTGGCCTGCACTTGATGGAGCAGGAGGGCTACCGCGCTCTCATGGCCCTCACCGGCGGTCTGCTACCTGAAATGCCTGAGGCCGAGGTCTATCGCGCCCCGGCTATGGCTGCGGCGCACAAGGCCAGGGAGACAGCCGCTCAGCGGCGGGCCAAGGCCGCGACCAAGGGCCTGGACCAGGCCGACCGCCGCCTCAAGCTGGCCCAGGTTGTCCTGGAGGGGGGCTTTCCCGAGGAGGTGCTGCGCCCCGTGCGCGAGGCCCTGGGTTGGACCCTCAGCTCGCTGGTCGGGCTGTTCAAGGATTATACCCTTGCCGCCGACCTGCCCTCGCCGCGCCTGGTCAACGCCGAGTTGGTCGAGCCGGGCCGCCTGCCCGCCGACCTGGCTGCTCAACTCTCCCGCGTCCGCGAGTTGAGTGCCCCGCCCGAGGAAGGTGAAGATGCACCGCCCCCCTCGCTGGAGGCTGCCGAAGGCTTTATCGCCAGCATCCAGGAGGCCATCGATCTGGGCCGGCAATTGGTAGTAAAAGTGGGACTGTAGATGTGGATCCTCAGGAGGACAAGGAATGACAAAGAAGAGAGAGAAATCGCCCCGGTCAACTAGCCGTGGCGCCAGGACGGCGCCTGCAAGTAGGTCGGATATCCCGCGCTGTGGGCTGTGCGGCAAGACGCGTAACCTGACCAAGACAGAATGTTGCGATCAATGGATCTGTGACGACGCTAACCAATACGTCATGTTTTCCTACGCCCGGAACAGTTGCTATCGAAATCACGACCGCTACACGTTGTGCAGCTATCACTATCATGAAGAGCACCCGGGTGACTGGCAGACGTGTCCAGAATGCAGAGAAGCCTTCGACACGGAAATGTATGTATACTATGGCACCAATGAGTACAACTTTGAAAAGCTGGAAAATCCTCCCGAGCACGAGCCAACCCGGTGTGCGCGCTGCAACAGGGTGATTGCGCTTGGTACAGATGGGTACTCGATGATGGCAGGTGACTACTTTTGTGCCCGGTGTTCCGCGATCGAGATGGAAGAGCGGCTTCGTTCCACCAAATAGCTCGATGGCTACCCATCTGCTCTTGGCCCCTACCGGTCACGGCAAAACCGAGTATGCCCTGCACCGCATCCGCGCCACGCGCGCTGATGATCCCCTGGCCCCTATCTGGATCATTCTGCCCAACCAGATCCAGATCCGCGCCTTCGGGCAGCGACTGGGCGCGGCCGGCGGCGCGTTCGGTGTCGAGCTGGGCACATTCTATCGCTTTTACGCCGAGTTGCTGGCACGCAGCGGCCAACCCACTGCCCGCCTGCCCGACTCGATGCTTCACCGCCTGCTGTTGCGCCTGGTGAACCGGCTGGCCGACGATGGCACGCTATGCTACTATGCCTCCCTGCGTGGCTGTGCAGGCCTGGCCCGCCTCTTGCGCACCCTCTTCCAGGAATTGAAGCAGGCTCGCGTCCAGCGCGAAGCCTTTGAAGCCGTCCTCGCCGGCGCCCCGCCCCGGCTGGCCGAGTTGGGAATTCTCTATGCTGCTTACCAGGACTGGCTCATCCGCTCCGATTGGATGGACGCCGAGGGGCAAGGCTGGCTGGCTGCCCTCGCTCTGGAACACGAACCGGCCCTGGCTGCTGACTTGCGCCTCCTGGTCGTCGATGGTTTTGACGAATTCAATCCCACCCAATTGGCTGTCCTGGCCCTGTTGGCCGAACGTGCTGCCGAGGCGGTGATCACTCTGACAGGTGACCCTGCTTGCGAGGATCGGATCGCTCATCGCCGCTTTTGCCGCGCCCGGCAGGCCGTGGAACATGCCCTCCACCTGGTGCCAGATCTGTTACCATTCCAACTTCCAACGCCTGGTATCCACTATCCGCCGGCCCTGGCTCACCTGGAAGCAGCACTTTTTCAGCCTGCCACCGACCGCCTGCCCGCCGGGGGCACTGTCCTCTGCCTCGAAGCCCAGAACCGGGCCACTGAGGCCCGGGCTGCGCTGCGCTGGCTCAAGGCTCTCCTGGTGCGAGAGGGCTACCGCCTGGATCAAGTCGCCCTGCTGGCCCGCAATCTGGAGCCCTACCGAACCTATCTGGACGAGGTGGCTGCCGAATTCGGCCTGCCCCTCCACCTGGCCGGCGGCCAGCCCCTGGCGGGCAACCCGGCTGTGGTCGCGCTGCTCAATCTGCTGGCCCTGCCGGCAACCAACTGGCCACGGCGCCCCCTGCTCGACGCCCTGGCCTGCCCCTACTTTGACTGGTCGGCAGCCAGGATTGGCCCCGAAGAGGTGCGTGCTCTGGGAGCCGTGGCCCGTGCAGGGCTGGTCATTGCCGGGCTCGATCAGTGGCGCGATGCGCTGGCCCGCCAGATCGGCTTGCCCCCTGGCGACGCAGATTCCGCCGACGCCGAAGATATGCTATCGCCTGGTGCGGTTGCCGGCGAGTTGGCACATGACCTGCCAGCGAGCCTGGAAGCGGTCGTGACCCGGCTGACTCCGCCACCCAGTGGTACGATGCGCAGCTATGTCGCGTTTGTCGAGGACCTCATCGGTGAGGATCCCAAGCTGGCGCCCCGCTTCCGCAGCGACCTCGACGCGGAGGATGACAGCCTGCGCGTCGTGGCCCGTGCCTGGGAGCAGCCTGTCACTGCCGAGCGTGATGTAGCCGCTTTGCGACGCTTCAAGGACGTGCTGCGCGGGCTGGTGCTGGCCGAGGCGATCCTGCCCCAGTCGGATGGGCCATCTACGACGATCGACTATGCCCGTTTTTTCGTCGAGCTGCGCGGTGCCACCGAGACTACGACTTACGAGCTACCCGCACCGCCCCCCGGCAGCGCGCTTTTGGCCGCGCCACTGCTCCACGCTCGAGGGCTCGCCTTCCGGGCGGTGGCCTTGCTTGGCCTGTCGGAAGGCGAGTTTCCCCAGCCGGAGCGCGAGGATCCGTTGCTCACCGAGTCCGACCGCGCGCGCTTGTGTGCGGCCGGGCTGCCCCTGGCAGCGCGCCTGCAAGGGGATGAGGCCAGCCTCTTCTACGAGGCCACGACCCGTGCCCGCGAGCGTTTGCTCCTCACCCGGCCTTACCTGGCCGACGACGGGCAGGCCTGGGAACCATCACCCTACTGGGACGAAGTGCTGCGCCTGGTCGACGCACCGGTAGTGCGGATGCGCGCCCAGGACCCACTGCCGCTGATCGATGTGGCCTCCCTGCCGGAAGCGCTGCTAACTACTGCGCAGCGTAGTGCAGGGTGGCCGTCCGCCCTGCCAGGGTGGGATCGGGTATTGCGCGCCGCCGACGTGGTGCGCGCCCGGGAAGCAGCCGATCCGACGGGCAGCCCCTGGGAGGGCAACCTGACGGCTGTTGCCTCGGCCCTGGCTGCCCACTACAACCCCGACCATGTCTGGAGCGCCAGCCGCCTGGAAGCCTATGCCACCTGTCCCTACCTCTTCTTTGCCAGTTCGGTGCTGGGCCTTGAACCCCGCCTACCGCCAACCGAGGGCTATGACATTCGTATCCTGGGCACGATGTACCATGCTGTGCTCGAAGAGACCTACCGCCGCGCCCTGCCCGGGGCTGATCCAGATCGGCTGCCGGGTGCCCTCAGGGCGCTGTTACCCGGCGTGGCCACCGAGGTGTTTGACGCAGCGCCTGACAAGTACGCATTTCGGCCCACCGCCCTCTGGACCCGCCAGCGCGAGGAGCTGATCCGCATCCTGGTCGAGACGTTGGAAGCGCTGATCGACGCGACGGCTGGCTGGCAGCCGGTGGCACTGGAACAGGCTTTCGGCATCAAGGGCTGTCCTCCTCTCGATGTTGAGCACAACGGCCGCCACCTGCGCCTGCGTGGTTTCGTGGACCGCCTCGATCGAGACGCCGACGGGCGACTACAGGTCATTGACTACAAGGCCGGATCTACCCCCATCTCGCCCCGCGATTTAGACAGCGGCAAGCGGGTGCAGCTCCCGCTCTATGCGCTGGCCGTGCGCGAAGCGCTGGGGCTGGGCGAAGTAGGCGGCGGATTCTACTGGCACATCGGATCGGCCCAACCCAGCCGCCTGCGGCTGGAGAGCTATCTGGGCGGCGTCGAATCTGCCGTGCACACTGCGCTGGAGCACGCGCTGGACACCGTCGAGGCGGTGCAGGCCGGCCAATTTCCACCCCGACCGCCGACTGAAGGCTGCCCCGGCAACTGCCCTCCTGCCGCCTTCTGCTGGCGCTACGCGCCGCGCGCTTGGTAGGGCTCCAATGACAGGCATCCTTGACCAACTGCAGCTCACAGGCGCCCAGGCTGACGCCGCCACCATCTTTGACACGGCCCTGGTGGTGACGGCCGGCGCCGGGTCGGGTAAAACACGCACCCTGGCTGCCCGCTTTGTAGCCTTGCTGGAAGCAGGCTATCCATTACGAAGCCTGGTGGCCATCACCTTCACCGACAAGGCTGCTCGTGAGATGCGCAGCCGCATCCGTCGTCTCATAGTTGGCTGGCTGGCGCAGTGCGACCCTGCCGGCTGTGCCTATTGGCAAGAGATCCTGGCCGGGCTGGATGCGGCCCGCATTGGCACGATCCACAGTCTTTGCGCCGGGCTGCTGCGTGCCCACCCTGCTGAGGTCGGCGTGGACCCTGCCTTTGACGTCCTGGACGAGAACACCAGCGCTGTGCTCAGAGCCCGCGCCTTGGAATCGGCCATGGCTTGGGCAGCAAATGATGCCCAAGCATCAGCACTCTTTGGCCCATGGACCGAATTCCAGCTACGTGAGGTACTGGCCGCTTTGCTCGACGGGCGGCTGGAGGCCGAGGCGGCCTTCAAAGCCCTGGGCGATGCCCCATTGTCGGTCTGGGGGGCGGCGCTGCGGGGCTGGCTTGACTCTGCACTGTCCGCGCCCGCCTGGCGTAACCCATTGTCGGCATTGGCCGAGATCCAGGCGCACCGCGACGACGATCGTATGGAACAGGCCCGTCGCGAGGTGCTGGATCGGTGGGCCAACGCACAAATGGCTTTGGAGGCGGCCGATTGGGATACGGCTTTGGGTGAGCTGGCCGAGCTGCGCCAGGCGATTGTCAGCGGCGGGGCCAAGACCGCCTGGGATCCCGACGCCCTGGCTGGGGCACGGGAGGCGATGGCCAGCCTGCGTGACTATTTCAACGACCATTTGGCTCCCCTCGCCGACCGGAAAAAACCTCTCCGCTGGACGATCGACGAGCAAGCGGCCGTGCTTTCGCCGCTCCTGCAATCTGCCTTCGTGCGCGCTGTAGGTGACTATCGTCGCGCCAAGGAGGAACGCAATGCCCTTGACTTTGACGATCTGGAGAGCCTGGCGGCCGGCTTGTTGAGAGACAACGTTGCCGTCCGCACCCGCCGGCAGGAAGAGATCCGCGCTGTGTTGGTGGACGAGTTCCAGGACACTAATACCCGCCAGCGGCAGATCGTGTACGCCCTGTCTGGCTTCCCCGCCCCGTCCGGATCTCAAAAGCCTGACGGGCTTGCCGGGTCATTGTTCGTCGTCGGCGATGCCAAGCAGAGCATCTATCGCTTTCGCGGCGCGGATGTGGCCGTGTTCCGCACTGTTCAGGCTGATGTGGCTGCGGCTCAAGGCCGCCAGATCGACCTGGATCTTACCTTCCGTGCTCATAGACCACTGGTCCAGGCTCTCAACGCCCTGCTGGCGCCGATCCTGGGCGATGCGGATGACGCCGACCGGCCTTTCCAGGTGCCCTTTGCCCCGCTGCAAGCGTTCCGGGATCAAGCCCGTCCCGGTGTTCGCGAGCCCTTTGTCGAATTCCACCTGGGCCTGGGCAACAACGCCGAGGAGGGGCGCCAGGCAGCGGCCCAGGCCCTGGCACATCGCCTGCGTGAGATCGGCGCTGAAGAGGGGATCTCTTGGAGTGGTGTGGCGCTGCTGTTTCGCGCCAGCACTGGCTTTCCACCCTACGAGGACGCCCTGGAGCAAGCGGGTATTCCTTTTGTCACCGTGGCCGGACGTGGCTTCTATGAGCGGCCCGAGGTGCGCGACCTGCTTAATGCCCTGGCCGCCCTGGCCGATCCAACCGATGACCTGGCCCTGGCTGGCCTGCTGCGTTCGCCGGCCGTCGGGCTGTCTGATGCAGCCCTCTACCGCCTGCGCTTTGGCCATGGCGGCCAACGGCAAAGCTTTTGGGCAGCTTTGAAAGATGCGCCCGTGGCACTGGGGTCACCTGAAGCAGAGCAGGCAGCATTTGCCTGGACGCTGGTTACGGAACTGATGGGGCTGGCAGGCCGGGTGCCCGTGGGTGAGCTTCTGAAGCGACTGCTGGACGCCACCCACTACCGCGCTGCCCTGGCCCTGGCCGGCGGCGAGCGCCTGCTGCGCAATGTGGACAAGCTTTTGCACGACGCCCACCGTAGCGGCCAGGTCAGCGTGTCCGGGTTCCTGGAATACGTCCGGACGCTGCGCGACGTGGGGGCGCGGGAAGGCGAAGCACCCACCGAGGCCGAGGGGGCTGTCCAACTGATGACCGTTCACAAGGCCAAAGGCCTGGAATTCCCACTGATCGTCATTGCCGATGCGGCGCGGGGCGACCGCTTTGGCGCCCCGCCGGTTGCTGTAGAGGCCGACTGGGGGGTGCTGCCCGACCTTCGTGATGGGGATGCCCATTCGGTGGTACATCAACTGGCCGTCCTGCGCCAGGCGGCGATGGAGGAGGCCGAGTCGCGGCGGCTGTTGTACGTAGCCGCCACCCGTGCTCAGGAAAAGTTGATCGTCTCTGGCCATGCCAAAATCAGCACGGCCAAGGGCGATCCCGGCCGGCTACTGCTGGACGGCTGGCTGGCCTGGCTTGGTGAGGTCGTTGGACTGGATGCGGTGCGGCTGGACAGCATGCCCACCCTGCCGCGAGTGGTAGAGTTGGCACAGGTGTGTGGTCCTCTGGCCTGCATCTGTCATCCGTTGCGCCCGCAGCCTTCCCCCACTACACTGGAACCCAAAGATCAGGGAGCAGCTCCGCTCGGCGAGCTGGTTTTGTTGTCGGGGGTTATTCCTGCAGCGGGCGGCGATGCTGCCGACGACAAGGCCCGGGAGCGGGAGAGCGATCCCCCACCGCGCGTGTGGCGAGTGGTGCCCCGGGCCGCGCGTCCAACCAGTCCGGCCTGGGTCGTTGGGACGCTGGTGCATGCGGCATTGCGCCGCTGGCGCTTCCCGACCGAGCCTGACTTTGAGGCTTTTCTTCGGCCCCATGCTCTAGATGCCGGTCTGACCGATCCAGTCGAGATCCAGGACGCCGTGCGCACCGTCCGCCGCTTGCTGGTGCGCTTTTCCGCCCATCCCCTGTGGGCCGAGATGAACACCGCTGAACGCTATCACGAGTTGCCATATGTGCTCGACGGCGAGCGCGGCGTGCTGGATCTGCTCTACCGGGAAAATGGCCGTTGGACCCTCGCCGAATTCAAGACTGACCGGCTGGCCGATCTAGGAACCCTGCAACAACAGATCCGGGAAGAGAGGTACGATGTCCAGATGGCGCGCTACATCCAGGCAGTCGAGCGCCTGTTGGGTGAACAGCCCCGAGCGCTATTGATCTTTTTAAATGTCGGCGGCGCCATCCAGGTGATCGAGGGGGAAAGCACAACTTTCTAGCAGGTTGCCTGAATTTGTAGCCGTAGATTGGATCTGATCCGTCAGCGATGGCTGTTCGTCGAGTTATGAGGTTGGCCTGGGGCTGAGAGTTTACCTACGATGCTTCCAACAGCCTCAACACTTCGGCCTTGAGTCCTGGCACATCGTCACGAACTGTGAGCCATACTGCGTCGATATTCCACACCAAAATAGTCGTGGATCAGCTTGTCCCACATTCCTGCTATGTCCTGCCATGGAATGTGCGGGCTTTGGCCCCGTACTGCACGCGACAGCCGCTTGGTGGCTTCGCCAATGATCTCGAGCTGGCGGATGATCCCATCCTGAACCAGATGTTGGTCCTGGAATGCTTCCTCATCGATGCCACGTAGATACTCTTCGATCCTGGAGATGGCATCCAAAATGTGCCGGAGATAGATCGCGTCATCACGCTCCATAGATCACCCGCAGTTCTCGTTTGACCCTGT
>JAFGOG010000310.1 GCA_016926595.1 Anaerolineae bacterium | reverse complement strand
GGGCATGGGTGTGGCGAGCGGCCTTCAACCCGGAGTAGATGCCCATCAACGAGCCTTCGCCCGGCCGTTCGTCGGTCACCAGGCGCGTTGCCAGCCCAAGCGGCTCAAGATGCTCGGGGGTGTTGGTCACGATGATCAGGTCGTCGCTGAGGGCGGATAGTTGTTGGACCGTGCGAGCTATCAGTGGTTGTCCATCCAGCAGCAAAAGGGACTTGTCGGCGCCCAATCGGGAACTCTTGCCGCCGGCCAGCACTAACGCGCTGGCCGGCAGCCGGGAAAGAGGGACAGGATCAGCAGTCACAGGAGCAGCACACTTGAGCAACGGCGCTAACGATCGGCCCCCTTGCCGATCGCCAGCGCCGTTGAAGCACTAGCGTGAAAATGGTACCTGCGGCTACTCGTCGGCTTCCATGCGGGCGCCCAGGTACTCCACAGCCTGGCGCACAGTCTTGATCTTTTGCGCCTCGCCGTCAGAGATCTCGCCGCCAAACTCGTCCTCAAAGGCCATGATCAGCTCGACGAGGTCCAGCGAGTCGGCCTCCAGATCCTCCTTGAAACGCGCATCCATAGTGACGCGTTCGGCGTCTACTCCCAATTCTCGAACGATGATCTCCTTGATTTTTTCGAACAGATCCATGCTTTCTCAACCTCCCAGACAGTTTTAGTCGGCGCGCTGTGGCGGCCCTGCAGAATCGGCCTATTCTACCAGGTGTGGCTTTGCCTGTCAACTTGATTCACATTCCGTGCCATCACTGGTAAGATTTCGCAGATATAACACCGGATCAACGCTCAAGTTACGGAGCCATTCACCCTATCCTCACGTCAGCTCACGGCCGCCGGTGACATTGTACGCCTGACCGGTGATGAACGCGGCCTCATCAGAGGCCAGGAAGGCAACCAGGTTGGCCACGTCCTCAGGCGTCGCCAGCCGCCCCAGCGGGATGCGGGCCACTGTGGCTGACACAATGTCGTCATACGATCGGTTTGTGGTCTGCGCCTCGAGCTGCAACCCCCACCGTTTCATCGTCGTGTCGACGTCGCCTGGCAGGACGGCATTGACGGTGACGCCGCGCGCTGCTACCTCTTGTGCTAGGGAGCGAGTGAGGGCCACGATCGCCGCTTTGCTGGCGGCATAGGCCGAGACGAACGGCTTGGGCCGTTCCGCCGCGGTCGAGGCCATGTTAACCACCCGTCCACCTCGGTCCCATTCCAGCATCAATGGCAGCGCGTACTTGCAGCACAGAAAGGTGCCGGTGGCGTTGATCTCCAGCGTCCGGCGCCATGCTTCGTCGGCCATGTCCACTACCGGCGCCGGGCCGACGACCACGCCGGCGTTGTTCACCAGGATGTCCAGCCGGCCAAAATCCTTCCTTACCTGAGCGACCATGGCCTGCACCGATGCCGCGTCACTGATGTCCACGCGCAGCGGCAGGCTGCGCACGCTCAAAGACTGAGCCTCCCGGGCGACAGCTAACAGCTCTTCCCATTGGCCGTTGCTGGCGTGGGGCATATCGGTCGGTGGGGCGCACAAATCGGCCACGACAACGTCTGCGCCGTCCTGTGCCAGTCTTAGCGCTACTGCTGCGCCGATGCTCCCCATCCGGCCGGCGCCGGTGATCAGCGCTACCTTGCCTGCTAGGGTCTGCATCGATCCCCTCCTTCAGCCGTCAGTCCTGTGCCCGGTAGACCATTGAGCCAAAGATCATCAGGCCTGGCGGGGCCAGGTTGGCCATCGGGTCGACCATTACCTGGATGAGGGCCGGCTTGCCGCACCCGGCGGCGCGTTCCAGAGCCGGGCGGAGCTGTTCGATTTCCTCTACTATCTCGCCGTGGCAGCCCAAGGCCTCGGCGACGCGATCATAGCGCGCCCCTGGATAGAGGTCGCATTCGACCAGGCCGGGAAGCTGGGCGAACATCTGCGACGAGCGCTCCATCCCCCAGCCGCGGTCGCAGGAAACGACGACTGTGATCGGCAGCTCGTAGCGGCGCGCCGTCTCCAGTTCCTGGAGATTAAAGCCAATAGCTCCATCCCCCGAGATGAGGCAAACGGGCCGTTCGGGCGCGGCGAGCTTGGCGCCGATGGCATAGGGTAGCCCGGTGCCCAGGTGCCCGAACTTGGCCGTGTACAGGTAGCTGCGCGGGGCCAGGATGGGATGGTAGCTGGCTGTCCACAGGCTGGTGTTGCCGCCATCCATGACGGTGATGGCGTCTCGCGGGTTCAAGTCACGCACGATCTGGACCATCTGGCCGGGGTTCACCGCGCCGGGCCCGGCATTGAGTGCCATGTCGAGCTGTTGCTGCCACTCGCGGGTCAGCGCCCGGTAGCCCTCAAAGCCTCTGTGCTCCGTGCGGGGGGCGGTGCGCTCCTGGACCGCTGCCAACAACGCCGCCAGCACCGCCCGCGCATCGCCGGTGATGCCGATCTCGACGGGACGGTGTAGGCCTATGGAGGTTGGGTCGACGTCCACCTGGATGATCCTCTGCTTCCCTGCCGGGCCCCAGGTTGGCGGCCGGCCCCAGCCGTCCAGCTCGCCGATCCGCCCACCCACGACGAGCACGACGTCGGCCTCGCCGCGGGCGGCTGCGAGCGCGTCGCGGTTCAGTGCATGAAAATAGCGGGGATGGTCCTCTGGCACCACGCCGCGCGCGCCCAGGCTGGTGGTTAGAGCTGCCGACAGGTGATCGCCCAGCGCGATGAACTCTGCCCAGGCGCCGGCCCAGGATACGCCTGTGCCGGCGTGCAGGAGGGGCCGCTCCGCTCCGGCCAGCATCTCCGCCGCTGCCTGGATCGACGCCGGATCGCCTGCCCCTGGTTGGCCTGTCTGGCCGCGGTAGGCTGGCCATACGTCGACAGACCCGGCCTCACCCTTGCCGCGCAGGATGTCCTCCGGGATTTCGACATACACCGGTCCCGGGCGGCCGCTGGTGGCTTCCTGGTAAGCGCGGCGGATCAGCTCGGGCAGCCGTCGCCAGTCGCGGACGCCTGCGCACCAGCGGGTCACCGGCCGGTATAGCCCCAACAGATCCACATTCTGGAACGAGCCGCCCCGATCGGGATAGATGATGGAGCGGCGGCGCTGGCCGCTGAGGACGATCAGCGGGCTGCCTTCGGCGTAGGCCGTGACCACGCCGGAGATCATGTTCGCCGCGCCGGGCCCGATGCCGCCGACGACGACGGCCGGTTCCCCGCGGATGCGCGCCCACGCCTCGGCCATGTGCGCGGCGGCTGCTTCGTGGCGCGCGTTGACAAAGCGGATGCCATACTCCCCCAGCTTGGCCAGAAACGGGTTAAAGCTCCCGTCGAGGATGCCAAACAGGACGCTGGCGCCTTCCTGTTTCAGGCACTTGAGCAGCAGCTCGCCTCCGGTGATCTCTGCCATGGCGTCTACCCCTCCGATGCAGTGTGGCTTGCCTCGCGCGCCTTTTTCTCGTTTACGAACAGCAGGAGGATCAGGCCGGCGAGGATGAACGCGGCGATCGATAGAACGGCCAACCGCAGCCCGGACTGCTCGGCC
>JAFGOG010000309.1 GCA_016926595.1 Anaerolineae bacterium | reverse complement strand
GCCCTGGAGACGAGCCTGCCGGCTAAGCAATTGGCCGGCGCCAGCGAGGTCTTGGATATCAAAGGGCTGCGGGAGTGGATATTGCGCTGAGCATTATGCCGCAAAAGACGCCAAGGGCGCGGAGGACACGAAAGGTCCTTCGCGCCTTTTGCATGCTTCTATGCCTGGGCGGCCATCGAACCAAAGGCCATCGTCCATAGAGGTGGGGTTCACCGTCCAGATTTTTCGCGGAACCTTTGCTGGCCCTGCAGCGTCTATGACTGGCACACGCGAGAATCGCGGTGGAGAAAACAGCAGGAAATGGAGGTCAACATGTTCAAGCGCGTTTTGTTCGTAGCCGTAGCCATCGTCATGGTCGCATCGTTGGGCCTGGCAGGCGGTTGGGCGATGGGCCAGATGAAACCCGCGGTGCAGGCGCAGACGCCTGCACCCAACGAGGTCAAGTATAATGCAACCCAGACGATCACCGTCGTCGGGCAAGGAACAGCCAGCATCGCGCCTGACATCGCCCGGATCACGGTCGGCGTCGAGACGACAGCCGGCACCGTGGCCGACGGTTCCGTCGAGAACCAGGCCAAGATGAAGGCGCTCCTTGCTGCCCTGAAGGTAGTTGGGATCCCGGAGAAGGACATTCAAACCACCAACTATAGCATCATGGTCAACCGCTCCCCGGAACTGGCAGTGACCGAGATGGGCAAGACCGGGGCAACTGTTACCGGCTATACGGTGTCGAACAATGTCACCGTCACCATCCGCGATCTGTCCCTGGTCGGCGAGGTGATTGACGCCGCCATCGAGGCGGGGGCCAACAATATTTGGGGCATCAGCTTTACGGTGGAAAAGCCGGACGCCGCGTTGGCCGATGCCCGGGCCAAGGCCATGGCCGACGCCAAACTACGGGCCGAAGCCCTGGCAAGACTGGGCGAGGTTACACTTGGCCCAGTGATGGCCATGAGCGAGGTGATCGGCAGCTCGAGCCCGGGATTTTATGCCGTTGTCGAGCGGGGGATGGGCGTAGATACTTCCGTGAGCATCGGCGAGGTAGAAGTCAGCTACCAGATTCAGGTAAGCTACTACATCGAGCCCTAGCGTATCGAGGACAGAGAGCCCGGCCAGAGGTGGCCGGGCTCTTATTTTGCAGGCTGCCTGTGGCCGATGGTTTGGAGCCAGACAGCCAGCGCCGCGCGATGGCTGGCAAAGGCGATTTGGTCCGGCAGGGCAGTGGCAGCAAACCAACGGACGTCCTGGGCGTCGTCGCCAGCCTGTAGCTCGCCGCCGGTCACTGCGGCCAGGTAGACGACCAGCAGGCCGTTGTCGTGCGATTGGCCGTCGTTGAACTCGTGGTGCCAGGGAAAGACGCCGAACAGACCGGATGTCACAACCTGCAAGCCGGTCTCTTCCTGCGTCTCGCGGACGGCAGCCTGCTCTGGGGTCTCGTCCCATTCGACATAGCCGGCCGGCAGGGTCCAGCCGCCGACGTAGGGCGGGTACTTGCGCTGCACCATCAACACCCGGCCGTCGCGCTCGACCAGGCAAGCGGCAGCGGGAGTGGGGTTTTGGTAGTGGACAAAGCCGCAGGCAGGGCAGATCTGGCGGGAGCGTCCGTCGGATTCGCGCCAGACTAGCCCGGCAGTGCAGATGGGGCAATAGCGATAGGCCGACACCAAAACAACCTTACCTTTCCTGTTTCAGTACCCCGACAAAGGGCAGGTTGCGGTGCTTTTCGTCAAAATCCAACCCGTAACCCAGCACAAAGTCGTCGGGGATGTCAAAACCGACATAGTCGAGCGGCACATCGACGACGCGGCGGCAGGGCTTGTTGAGCAGCGTACAGACCCGCAGGCTGGCCGGGTTTCTCGCCTGGAGCGCGCGCAGCAAATAGTCAATCGTCCGCCCGCTGTCGACGATATCCTCGACGAGGAGGACATGCCGCCCGGCGATGTCGGCGTGAAGGTCCATGAGGATGCGAACCACGCCGCTGCTCTCGGTCCGCCGGCCGCCATAGCTGGAGATGGCCATAAAGTCGATCTCGTGCGGGACGGTGACACAGCGCATCAAATCGGTCAGGAAGGCCACTCCGCCCTTTAGAACACACACCAGCACCAGATCCTTGCCCTGATAGTCGGCCGAAACGGCCTGTCCCAATTCGCCCACCCGTCGTTGGAGCGTCGCTTCGTCGATTAGAATGCGATCCAAGATCCCTTCGAGCATGGTCACCTCCACCCGGAATACCCCCAACTCGCTTTCTACGGGCAGAAATCGCCTGCCGCGCTCTGCGCAGCAGAGAAACTCAGCGGCCCAGTAGCAGGGCAGCAAGGGCCTCTTCGTCGAAAGCGTCGAGACGACAGACGCAAGTTAGCTCAGGATGCCAGGCCAAGAGCCCTTCCTGAAAGCTCTGCATGACAAAATCCTGCCAGCGATAGCGCTCCGAAATCGGATAGCCAAGCGTGAGCGAGGCGCCGCCGTCGCGGTAAAAGTCCCAAAAGGCTATCTCCTCGTCGTTGGTGACGGCATAGCCCGCGCCTGGCGTCGAGCTGCCCTGGCTAAAGAACCAGCCGCCCTCGACCGCATAGTCGGGAGGGAGAGGTGTAGGAGTGGGAGCGGGCGTGGGTGTAGGAGCTGGCGCGACGGCAAGCGATGGCGCAGTGACCGAAAAATCGGCCGATTTAAAGCGGGCGGCCCACTCGCGGGTCAGATCCAGGTAGAGGCTGCCGTAGGCCTGGCTCGGCTCGATGTAGGTCCCTTCGGGCCATTCGTTGAACGAGTTTACGATCACCCAGTGGGGCTTGCTGGCGATGGCTGCCTGCCAGCACTGGCGATAATAGTCGCCGCCGTCGCGCGACCGGGAAAAGCCCCCTGACCGCGCCTTGCGATCGTCGTAGCCGGGCATGACTGTCGCAACCCACAGTTTGCCGGCGCCGTGGTCACGGTTGTATTTGCGCACTCGCTCACCCCAGGAGGGCAAGGTCTGTGACGGAGCGATGCGATTTGTCCAGGTGATGCTGTACAGGTGGTGGCCGTCAAAGACAGACAAATAGCTCAGATCAGTGCCTTCGGCGATCCACACCGCGTTGCGACCGGGGTCTGCCTGATCACGGATGCTCCGCCAAGCGGCGACCGGCAGGCGGGAGGTGTTGAAGAAAAAGATAACCGGCCGGCCTTGGTAACGCAGGTAGGCGGGGTGGGCGGCGTGGACAGCGAGCAGGTGACGGAGGTTGTCTACATAGCTGGCCGTTCCACTCATAAAGGGCGAATTGGGATCGAAATCGACGGAAACTCGAAAGCCTTTTTGGGCCGCCAGGTCCAGCAACGCCGACAGGTTCTTTTCGGTCTGGTTGCCTTTTCCCCACCAGTTGAGGACAAGGGCATCGATCCCTGCGCCCTTGGCCTGGTCAATGTGGCGGGCCATCACTTCGCGGTCGGCAGAGGTGTACAAGGCGGCAGGCAGATCGGGAACCTTGCCAGAGCTCCAGGTGTTGTTGTCGTACCAAGCGTAGTAGAAGGCAAGGACCAGCCGTTCGTCACTCGCCTGGACGAGTGGGGAATGGCCTATGGCGGGGATGAGCAAGCAACCGATCAGCCCGACCAGCAATACAGCTTTCCAGCGCAATGACACGCGTTCTTCTTCCTCCGATGGGCCAGTATAGCACAGGATCCGCGAATCAGTCCACTCTGCTGATGCTCTGGGACTCTGCGGTCGCGAATCAACGAGGAAGGGTTACCCGCCAGACAAAGATGGCGATCATGACCAACCCGATCCCAAGCTCAAAGATGACCGACAGCAGCCAGCCCATCAGCCAGCCGCCGCCAGACTTGAGCGCCTTGCGCCAATCCTTGACACGGAGCACCTCGACCAGGAACATGCCCAACAACGCGCCGACGATCGACCCAGGCAGGCTGAAGAACAGCAAACCGACGAGCCCACCCACTATACCGGCAAGGATGCTCCAACCGCTGGCGCCGCCCGCCTTGGCCCCCATGCTGGTGGCCCACAGGCTTGCAGTGGTGGCGGCAGCCGTCAGCAAGCCCAACACAACCAGGGTAACCCAACCGATCGTCTGGAAGCCGTCGAGCAGGGCATAGAACAGCGCCGCGGCAAAGATCAGGATCGACCCCGGCAGTACAGGCAGGACAATGCCGACCAGGCCTATGAACATGACAACGAAGGTGAGGCCCAGGACAATATCGCCACCCAGTCCCTGCACAGCTCACCGCCTTCCCTGGCGTCCCGCGCGCCAAATGGACAACAGCAGTATCATTGTAATCAGCAGCGACAAGCTAAAACCGCCCAAAATGAGAGTCAGGGCTGGAGACTGCCAAGAGGGCCAAAGCTGCTTGAGGTAAGGGATGATCAGAGCCGGACCGACGACAAATGCCGCTGCCAGGATGGCCAACGCCAACCGGTTCGCCGCCGAAGTTAGGCGCCCCGTCAGCTCCTCCAGGCCGCGCAGCCGGAAGCTGAGACCGGCCTCACCGTCTTCCATCTGCTCAAACAGGGCGTGGATCTGTTTGGGCAGAAGCAGGGTCGCCTCGGTGGACTCGCGCAACTGCTCAGAGAGTCTTTTGACCCGGGAAAAGGGTGACTCGAGCTCGAGGAGCGCATCGCGGACGTAGGGCTCTACCTCCTGAAAAACGTTGATGTCGGGATCCAACATCAGGCTGATCCCCTCAAGCATGGCGATGGTTTTGAACACAAGGACCAGGTTGCTGGGCATCCTCAGGTGGTTGGCAAAGGCAATCCCCATCAGATCCTCGACAAAGGTCCGAGCCCGGATTTTGCGCAGCTCCAGGCCGTAGTACTGGAGCCGCAGCCGGTCCATGTCTCGGGTCAGGACGCGCTTGTCGGCGGCGCGCGTGGCAATGCCCAAGCTCGACAGGGCCTCGACAGATCGCTGCGCATCACCGCGGAAAAGGCCGACAAAAAGCTGGATAAGCCCTAGCCGTGCGCCCGGATCGACCTGGCCCATGATGCCAAAGTCCATCATGCCGATCACCTCGCCGGGCAGTACGGCAAAGTTGCCAGCGTGGGGGTCGGCGTGGAAGAACCCCTCCTGCAGAACTGCTTTGAGCAGGATGTGGATGTTGCGCCGGGCGATCACGGCCGGGTCAAGTCCGGCTCTCTCCAGCCCCTCCAGATCGGTAATCTTGACCCCCCCCAACCGTTCCATGGTCAGGACCCGGCGGGTGGTTGTGTCCCAGTAAACAGAGGGCACGCGGACAGACGGCTCGCCGGCAAAGATCTGCCGGAAGCGATCCATGTTGTGGCCTTCTTGTTCGTAATTCTGTTCCTGGCGCAGGGTGTTGGCAAACTCGTGAGCCAGCGACAGGACGTCGTAGTATTGCCCCCAATCGGTCCGCTTTTGAGCCAGCGCCGCCGCCTGCAATAGGATGTCCAGATCAACGTCGATGACCTTGTCGATCCCGGGGCGAAAGACCTTGACCGCCACCTCCTCGCCGCCAGCAAGGGTCGCCAGATGGACCTGGCCCAGTGAGGCCGAAGCGACCGGCACGGGGTCAAAGGCGGCGAAGAGCTCTTCGAGCGAGCGCTCTAGCTCAAGCTCGACCTGGGCCTGGATTAGGGGAAAGGGCGTCGGCGGGACGGTGTCCTGCAGCTTTTCCAGCTCGTTGATCAGGTCGGGAGGGATGATGTCGGCGCGGGTGCTGAGGATCTGGCCCAGCTTGATAAAGGTCGGTCCCAGCTCCTCGACGGCCATCCTGACCCGTTCGGCCGGGGTGGCGCGCAGGATCTCGGCGCTGCTGAAACGCAGCTTTTGCAGGCCAGGCGCGATCATCCGGCCAATGCCAAGCTGGGTCAAGATGTGTCCAAAGCCATAGCGGGTCAGGATGCGCGCGATCTGGCGGTAACGGCGCAAGTGACGAAAAGTCTGAGAAATAGTTGGCATGGCTCTCTCATCCGAGCGGTCAGCCATCGACGGTAGTACTGATCGAGTCGTCGGGCTCATAGCTGAACAGCGGTATTATACTCCAAGAATCGGTTGCAGGCAAACTGCTTGCGTTTTTCGGGCAATGATGGTATCATCCTGGCGCCAACGGGACCGTTGGCAAGAACCAGGGTCAAGAGCCAGCCATGGAAGAGAATGAGCTCAAACAACTGCTGCGAGATGGCATCTCCGCCGCCCGTGCCGGGCAGAAGGAACGAGCGCGCGAGCTGTTGCTGCGGGTGATCGAGCAGAACGAGCGGAGCGAGCCGGCCTGGTTGTGGCTGAGCGGGATAGTGGACGATCCGGAGGAGCAGCGGATCTGCCTGGAGAATGTGCTGGCCATCAACCCCAACAATGCCGCCGCCCAGGCAGGCCTGCGCTTTTTGGCCGGCAGCGAACAATCCCCCGATGGGGATCTGCGCAATCTAGGTGATCTCCGCCAGGAGCCGACCATTTCTGCCCCGCAGCCGCCCGTGCAGGCGCCAGCGCCCACAGCCCAACCCGATCTACAGGCAGCACCCACTCCAGCGCCCTCGATACCACCTCGGTCTTCTCCGACGACGCTAGAGTTCGACCCGTACGGCTGCCCATACTGCGGCGGGTCGGTCAGCGGCGACGAGCCTCGCTGCGACAACTGCGGCCGGCTGGTAGAGCTGCGCTACCGGAAACGGAGCGACGGGCAATGGCTGGGATGGCTGGCCATGTTCGTGGTCCTCCAGGGGGTTGTCGGCACAGGCGAGGCGTACTTTGCATCGCGGATGGCCGAGATCGGTCAACTGCCGGCCTGGCTGAGCGAATCCCCCATCAAGTTCCTGATCGGGCCGGCCTTTCACCTGGCAGGCCTCGAGTCCAACCTGGATCGCTTGGGGCAGACCCTGGTGGGTATGAATGCAGCCCTGGCTGTATTGTGTTTGGCGCTTGCCCTAGGCCTCGTCCTGCGCAGCCGGGCCGCTTATTTTGTCACGCTCTTTGTGGTGGGCTTGTTGGCTGTGACGGCGGTGGTGGGGTTGGTAGTGGGGTTCAGCGGGCTGCTGCCAGGCCTGGTCCGGCTGGCCCTGGTCGCTTTTTGTTTCAAGTGGCTGATGGACGCCGCTCCCGCGTTCGAGTGGATGACGCGGCGCTACAACCCCGACATCGACCCTGATCTGCAAACAGACCTGGATTACTATGACCAGGGATCGCATTACTGGGACATGGGCATGTGGGCCAAGGCCGCCGCGCACTGGCAGGTAGCCGCCCGGCTGATGCCGGCAAAAGTGGAATACCACACCGCCCTTGCCAAAGCTTATGTCAAATTAGACTATATGGCGGCCGCTTTGAACGAGGCCGACAGAGCGCTGGCGCAGGCGCCAGATGACGAGCAGTTGCGTACTTTTCGCGATTCGCTGGCAAAGCTCACCGTTGCGGAGCCCCCCCGCCCCACGGCGCAGGAGCAGGCCTGAGAGGTTGCTGCGTCGGATGGAGATCCTCTTCAGAGAATTCGAGAACCGGTCGAGGCGGGAGCGTGTATGATCACAATCGAAGAAGCCCGCCGCCTCTATCAGGGGGCAGAGGCTGTACACGACTGGGGCCACGTCCTCCGCGTGTTAGCCCTGGCCGAGCGCATGGCCGAGATCGAGGGCGCTGACGTGGAGATCGTACGCACCGCTACCCTGCTCCACGACATCGCCCGCAGTGATTCCCTTACAGATCACGCGCAAGCCGGCGCAGAGATAGCCCGGCGCCTGCTCACCGGACATCCCCCAGATAGGGTCGAAGCCGTAGCACACGCCATCGCAGCCCATCGTTTCCGCAGCGGCCCGACACCGCAGACGTTGGAGGCCAAAATCGTCCACGACGCCGATAAACTGGACGCGATCGGCGCCGTCGGCGTGGCGCGGGCGTTCGCCTACGGTGGATTGAATGGCCAGCGGCTATGGGCCGAGGTGCCGCCTGGCTACGAAGAAAGCAAGGCAACCCAACAGGAACACACCCCAATCCATGAATTCAAGATCAAATTGGCCAAGATCCGCGACCGCCTGCTGACCGATAGCGGCCGGCGCCTGGCCGAAGAACGCCACACTTTCATGGTCGCTTTTTTCGAGCGGCTGGAAATGGAAGTGCGCGGTCTGATTTAACTACGGGCTACCATATCGAACTGGGCGCCCCGCAAGGACGAAAACCAGCAGGCAGGGATGTCTGCCACACAGTATTTTTCGAGGAGCTGACAAGTATGGCGGAGTGGAAAAACAGTGCGGCGGTGGCTATCGTAGGCGGCGGGATCATGGGCGCCAGTACCGCCTATCACCTGGCTCGACGCGGCTGCACCGACGTCGTCATTCTTGAACGGGATTTCTTGGCCCAGGCATCCACCGGCTTGAGCGCAGGCGGCATCCGACAGCAGTTCTCTCACCCAGCGAACATCCGCCTATCGCAGGAGGCGATCCGACTGCTCGAGCGCTTTGAAGATGAGTTCGGCGTGGACATCGACTTTCGCCAGGTGGGCTACCTCTTTCTGGCGCAAAGTGAGACGACCTGGCAAGAGTTCCTGGACAACGTCGAGGTCCAACGGGCCCACAACGTCCCGGTCGAAGTACTGACGCCCGACGAGATCAGATATCGCTGGCCCTACCTCGTCGTGGACGACCTGCGGGGCGGCACCTTTGGGCCAAAGGATGGCTATGCTGACCCATACACGGCAGCCATGGCCTTTGCCACCGCCGCCCGGCGGATGGGCGTGCGCATCGAGGAGCAGACTGGCGTAACCGGCATATTGGCCGAGGGCGGGCGGGTGCAGGGGGTGGAAACGACACGAGGATCGATCTCGGCGCCGATGGTGGTCAACGTGGCCGGGGCGTGGGGCGCCCAGGTGGCCAAAATGGCCGGTTTCGACTTGCCGGTGGCACCATACCGCCGCCAGGTGTTCATCACCAAGGCGTTCAAAGCCATCCCCAAGCCGGTGCCCATGATCCTCGACATCGAGCCGGCCTTTTATTTTCGGGGAGAGGGGCCGAGCATCCTGATGGGCATGAGCGACCAAGAAGAGCCGCCCAGCTTTAGCACCAACGTCGATTACCATTTCCTGGAGCGGGTGATCGAAGCGGCGGTGCGCCGGGCGCCGATCCTGGAGGAGGCCGAGATCCTTCGCGGCTGGGGCGGGCTGTACGACATCACCCCCGACGACAACCCGATCATCGGCCTGCTACCGGGTGTGGAGGGGTTTTACTGCGCCATCGGCTTTTCGGGCCACGGCTTTCAGCAAGGGCCAGCGGTGGGGCGGGTGCTGGCCGAGCTGATCCTGGATGGCCGGACCGACTTTGACCTGAGCCCCTTTGCCCACGATCGATTTGACCATGTCCAGGGAAAGGGTGAAACGAGGGTGGTATGAGATGAAGCTACGGATCCTATCTGAGGCGGATGTCCGGCAAGCAGTGACCATGGCCGAAGCGATCCAGACCGTCCGCGAGGCCTACATCCAGCTTTCGGCGGGCCAGGCGGTCGTGCCGCTGCGGACGCCGCTACCGGTTGACAAGCGGCAGGGCGTGACGCTGTTCATGCCGGCCTACCTAGCGGCCAGCGGTGCGCTGGGAGCCAAGATCGTGTCGGTCTTTCCCGGCAACCCAGAGCGGGGCCTGCCCACCATCCACGCCGTGGTGGTAGTCGTCGACGCCGAGACAGGTCGCCCGACGGCGATAATGGACGGTACCTATCTGACAGCGCTGCGCACCGGCGCCGCATCGGGTGTGGCGACCGATCTACTGGCCCGGTCCGACGCCCGCGTGGCGGCTATTTTCGGCGCTGGCGCCCAGGCCCGCACCCAACTGGAGGCAGTGTGCACCGTGCGGCACATCGAGACGGTGTGGGTGTTTGACCCGGTCCCCGGCGCGGCGGCAGCCTATGTCGCCGAGATGAGGATGCGCAGCCGGCCCATCCCCCGCGGCCTGAGGGTAGCCAAATCGGCAGCCCAGGCGGTGAGTCAAGCAGACGTGATCTGCACGGCCACGACTTCGCAGACGCCAGTATTCGACGACGCCGACCTGAAACCCGGCGTCCACATCAACGGCATCGGTTCCTACACGCCCCAGATGCAGGAGGTACCGGCTACCACTGTGGCGCGGGCCAAAGTGGTCGTTGATTCACGGTCGGCCAGCCTGGCCGAAGCGGGAGACCTGCTCATCCCCCTGAACGACGGCACCATCAGCCTGGAGCAGATCCACGGCGAGATTGGCGAGGTCGCCGCCGGCCAGATCCCAGGCCGAGAGTCGGATGGCGAGATTACCTTCTTCAAGTCGGTTGGCGTGGCGGTGCAGGACGTCGCCGTGGCCGGCCTCATCCTGCGCCGGGCAGCCAAGCTGGGCCTGGGCGCCGAGGTCGACCTGTAAGGTGGCCATGAATTCTGGGGAATTGGCCCAGGCTATCATCGTCGCTATTCAGGACCAGGTGGCCCAAGCAGGCACCGTCACCGGTTATCGGGAGCCGTTGGTCGGTTTTGCCGCCGCCGACGATCCACACTTTCTCGATCTGCGCCGCATCGTCGAGCCGAGCCACATGCTCCCCCAAGATCTGCTTCCCGGCGCCCGGTCGGTCGTCGCTTTCTTCCTGCCCTTTGCCCAGTGGGTGGTCGAGGCCAACGCCCAACATAGGGAGCAGGTTGCGCCGGAATGGGTCACGGCCTATGTTGAGACCAACGCCCTGATCGGGCGGATCAACACCCGGCTGATCGAATTGCTGGCCGGGCAGGGCGTCGGCGCTGCCGCTCAGCCTGCCACCCACAATTTTGACCCGGTCAGCCTGGTCTGCCGCTGGGCGCACAAGAGCGTAGCGGTCATCGCCGGGCTGGGCAGCTTTGGCCTGCACCAGATGGTCATCACCGATGCCGGCTGCGCCGGCCGTTTCGGCAGCCTGGTGCTGGACGCCGACCTGCCGATCCCGACCGTGGAGCCCAAGCAACGATGCCTCTATTTCCGCGATGGCAGTTGCGTGGAGTGCGTGCAGCACTGCCCGGCCGGCGCGCTCGCTCCCGACCGGCCGCTGGACAAGCAACTCTGCCGCCACCACCAAAAGACCGTGGCGCAAAAGTATGGGATGGTGAGCCCGGCCGACGTATGCGGCAAGTGCGCCATCGGGCCGTGCTCCTTCGAATCGGCGGTCACTTGATAAAGGTCACAGTAGGCTATGGCACCGACGTACGGTCGGTGGTCGTGGAGAAAGGCTCGACGCTCGGAGCGGCGATCATCGCCACGGGGCTGCCGCTGGAGCAGCCGTGCGCCGGGCGCGGGACGTGCCACAAGTGCAAGGTCATTGTTCAAGAAGACCCTAAGGGTTTGGGAAAACCCTTAGGGTCTCTCGACGAGAAAGAACTGGAAGGCTTGACCAAGGCTGAAAGGGCCGCCGGCTACCGCCTGGCCTGCCGCGCCCGAGTACAGGGCGACATCACGGTAACGCTGGCCCCCATCGTCGTCTTTTCGAACAAGATCTTTCGCGCCTGCGACGACTATCGGCGGCCGGGCGCGCCACTGGGGCTGGCCGTCGACCTGGGGAGCACCACCGTGGCCGCCTTTTTAACGACATTGGACCAGGGCCGGGTTTGCCTGGGCGCAGCGGCGCTAAACCAACAGACCGCCTTTGGAGCCGACGTCATTTCACGCATGGCAGCGGCGCAGCAGGGGGATGAGGCAGCGAGCAGGCTGTCGATGCTGGCCCAGTCATCGATCGTGCAGGCCGTCGACGCTCTCAAGCTGTCGCCCCGGATTCGGGAGCGGATCCAAAAGGTGACAATCGTCGGCAACTGCGTCATGCACCACCTGCTGCTGCGCTACCCGGTGGACACCCTGGCCGAGCTGCCCTTCCAGCCGTACAGCCTTGCCGCCATACACAACGCCGGCGCCCGGTTCGACGACACCTTCCCCCGCCAGGCCCGGGTCGCCCTGCCGCCGCTGATCGGCGGGTTTGTTGGCTCGGACGCGCTGGCCTGCTTGGCCTACTATGGATTCGATCGGGCGCCGGGCCCGATGGCCGCCATCGACCTGGGCACCAACGGCGAGGTGATGGTCACCGACGGCCGGCGGATCATGGTGGCATCCACCGCCGCGGGGCCGGCTTTTGAGGGTGTGAACATCTCGTGCGGCACGCGGGCGGTAGATGGGGCCATCGTCGGGGTCAAGGCCGATGCCGATGACGGCAGCTTTAGCCTGACCACCATCGGCGATCAGCCGCCGGTGGGACTAACCGGAGCAGGGCTGCTCGACCTGATCCGCGAACTGCGGCGCACAGGCGTCGTGGACCGCACCGGCCGGTTTGCCAAGGAGCACCCCGTCTTTGGTCACCGCCTCAGCCAGGACCAGCGCGGCGTGCGGCGGCTGTTGATCACCGACTCCCCTGAAGGGGATCTCCGTCAGGGGGTGGATCTGCGGGGGGTTGAATCGGTCGAGGAGGCGCCGCGCGTCCCGCTGTACCTGACCCAGCACGACATCCGCGAGCTGCAAAAGGCCAAAGGGGCGATCCGCACCGCGGTCGAGATCCTGCTGGATCGCCTGGACTTGCAGCCTGGCGACCTGCGCCGCCTGATCCTGACCGGCTCGTTCGGCAGCCAACTGAACGTCGAGGCGGTGTTGGGGCTGGGCATGGTCCCGGCGCTGGACCCAGACGTCGTAGAGCCATCGGCCAACGGGGCAGGCCTAGGCGCGGCGCTGTTTCTGAACGACGAGGAGTTCGCCCGCGGCGAGCGGATCGCCGCCCAGGCGGAGCAGGTGGACCTGGACATGGACCCTGCCTTCAACAGGCGTTTCATCGAGGCGATGGATCTGCCGGGTAGTTAAGCTTTCCGGCGGGATGAAAACTCATAAAAGCAATCAAGGAGGACCTATTCGATGACGATCGTTGTCGCAGTCAAGGTGAACGACGGCCTGGTGCTGGCCGCCGACAGCACCGTGGCGATCCATGGCGGGCCGCCCGGCCAGCCTGCCAGCATTCTCAAAACCTACGATCACGGACGGAAACTGGCCGATATCAAGGACTATCCGATCGGCACGCTGACATGGGGAATTAGCACGATCGGCTCGCGCACCATCGAGAGCCTGATCAGCGAGTATGAGTTCGGCCTGCCCAGCGCCAAGGACCCGGCGGCCAAGGGGTTCCAGGTGCGCGATATCGCCGAGAATCTGAAGGTCTTTTTGCGCCAGCGGTACGAGGCCCAATTCGGCCCCATATCTCCCCAGGCGGCCAGCCGGATGCCCAGCCTGGGCATCCTGACCTGCGGCTATTCCGACGGGGCCTATTTCCCCGAGCAGTACCTGTTCGAGTTCCCCATGATACCAGAGCTTCAGGTCCGCCACCCCAACAAAGCCAACGGGGAACCGGAGTTTGGCGCGGATTGGTTTGGGATGAACGACGCCATCACCCGGCTGGTCAAGGGGGCCGATCCACGCCTGGCCAACATCCTGGCCGAGCGCCTGCGAATGCCGACGGACGAAGTCTGGCGCTTACTGGCCCAGTTCGAATACCGCCTTGCGTTTGAAGGCATGCCCCTCCAGGACGCGGTGGACCTGGCGGTCTATCTCATCGAGACGACGATCGGGCGGCACAGGTTTGTGATCGGGGCAGCAGGCTGTGGCGGCGCGATCGACGTCGCCGTCATTACTCCGCAGGGGTTCCACTGGGTCTCTCGGAAGGACTGGCGTGCAGCCCGGCTGGGCAAGTGATAGCTGGCACGAAATAGAAGGGAGCGGGCTCTTCACCCGCTCCCTTTTTTTGGTACATGCGTCAGTCCAGCGCCTGGTCGAGCATCTCCCACAGGTCGAGCACGTCGACAAAATAGCCCAGCTCGTTGGCCAGCCGACCGGCGCCGCGCAGCAGGGTGGGCCGGCAGGTGGGGCAGGCGGTCACTATCGCCTGGACGCCGACATCCACGGCGTCACGGATCCGGTTCTTGGACACCTCGACCGCCATGTTACGGTCCACATCCAGCACGCCGCCCCCGCCGCCGCAGCAGGTGGAAAAGGTGCGGTTGTGTTCCATCTCTACCAGCTCGACGCCCAACGCCTTCAAGATCTGGCGCGGTTCCTCGTACACACCCAGCATCCGTCCCAGGTGGCACGGATCGTGGTAGGTGACCCTCAAATTCAGCGGCTTGAGCTGCATCTCTCCCAGCTTTTCGGCCACAGCCACCAGGGCGTGCTTGACGTTGAGGCCGTATTCATCGCGCAGGGTGGCGGTGCAGGTGGGGCACACAGCCAGGATCTGGCTGTCCAGGTATGGCTCGTACACCTGGCGAAAGCGGGCCTGGGCCTGCTCATATTCGCCCGCAAAACCGATCGCGCCGACGATGTAGCTGCAGCACACCTCGTCGGACACGAGCGGGTCGAGGCCGACCTTGTCCAATACCGACACGATCGTCTTGACCTCTTGCGGCTGGCTCTGGTAGGCGCAGCCCAAGTATAGGGGCACCGTCCCTGCCCGGTGGAAGGGGGTGGGCCGGTCGAACAGGGTCCCCTCTTTCAGGATCTTGGCCGCGGTCTTTTCATGCTTGGCCGAGCTAAAGCCCGCCGCACGCATCTCCTGGCGAACGCTACGGAAGATCTCCATGTTGTCCAGAGCACAGCGCGCCTGGCAGTAGCCGCACATCAGGCATTCGTCCATCATCTCCTGGATCTCGGCCGACGGCTCGAGGATACCTTCCATCAAGCCGCGCGCCACCAGCATCCGGCCACGGCTAGAGTAGGTCTCCAGGCGCTTGACCCGGTAGATGGGGCACTCTTCGCGGCAAAAGCCGCACCGGGTGCGGTTGCAGGTATAGATGTCGTCGGCGAACTCTTGCAAAGCCGGATAGTCAGCCACCTGACGGGGGTCTTGGTCCATGTTTGTCCTCGTTTTTCAATCTTAATTATCAATG
>JAFGOG010000308.1 GCA_016926595.1 Anaerolineae bacterium | reverse complement strand
GCATCTATCACGCGCAGGCGGCTCAGTTCGTGGCCTGGTGCCGGCGGGAGAGTATCAGGCCCGAGACGGCGACCGAAAAGGAAATCATCGCCTACCGCAAATATCTGATCGACGGCGGCTACAAGCAGGCCACGGTGGCTCTCAAGCTGGCGGTGGTGCGGCGGCTGTACGAAGCGATTCGCTGGCGCGGCCTCAGAGGCGATAACCCGGCGGCCGGAGTCAAAGCCCCACGAGATAGGACGGCTCATGAGGAACAGGTGAAATACCTGCCGCTGGAAGGATTGAAGCAGCTGCTGGCGGCTCCCCAGGGTGACGGCTCACTGGCGCGCCGGAACCGGCCGATCCTGGCCCTGATGGGGGTGCATGGCCTGCGGGTGGCGGAGGTTGCCGGGTTGCAGGTAGACGATGTGGACCTGAGTGCCGGCCAGGTCAAGGTGTTGGGCAAGGGGCGGAAGATACGAACGGTCTATCTCACCGACCTGACGGCCCGGCTGTTGACTGCCTGGCTGGAGGTGCGCGGCCGTGAGGCGCTGAGCGAAGTCCATGCTTTCTTTGTAGTACTCGGCCCGAACGGGCCTGGCACAGCCATTAGCACGCGGGGCATCCGCTATCTGGTCGATAGGTATCTCAAAGGACTGGGCTTGAAAGCGAAAGGCATCTCGTGCCACGCCTTGCGCCACTCGGCTGCGACCTGGGCGCGGGCGGGCGGCGCCCGGTTAGACGCCATCGCCGGGATGCTGGGGCATGCCAACGTGACCACGACCACCGTGTACGCGAAGATTGTTGATAAGATGGCCGAGAACCCAGCCCGGTATCTTGAAGAGATGATGGGGAGCATCTAGCCGAAACAGGGGTTATGGGACATTGTCAGAATAGGAGTTGGCTGGCAGACTCGTTCGCATTTGGCTGGACGTGCTCCCAATGGACCTTAGTCGCATGCCATGTCACTACCTTGGCGAGCTTGATGCACGGCGCGTAGATTCTACCGCACTTGCCCCAATCCGGCGGACCGGCCCGCTGCCCATTTTGCCTTTTCCCCGGCCTGTGCTATAATCAGCGCGTTAACAACAGAAAAAACCCGTTTCGGCGACCTGCACAACCTCTCCCTCCTCACCTGGTATGGCTGGTGAACTCGGCAAATCGATCGCAAGGAGTGGGACAGATGAAAAACCTGATCCCTCATTTCATCTGGAGCGATTTTGCCAAGGCATCGACCGCGGCTCCCTTCCGGCGGCGACGTTGTTTGTGGATATCTCCGGGTTCACCTCCCTGACCGAAACGCTGATGCAGCATCGCAAAGATGGAGCTGAGGTGCTGAGCGAAGCCCTGGCGGCCATCTTTGTCCCCCTCGTTCGCGAAGTCTATGCCCGTGGTGGGCTGATCCCTCTCTTTGCCGGCGACGCCTTCACCGCCCTCTTTCCCCACGATCCGGCAGGTACGCCCGATGCGCCGCTCCACACCCTGCAGACTGCCCTTTTCATCCAGACCTTTTTCGCCCCAGGGTCAGGGACCGCATCTTTCCCACCAAGTATGGCGACTTTGCCATCGGCGTCCGGGTGGGCCTGTCCCACGGGCCGGTGAGGTGGGGCATTCCCGGCAGGGAGGGTAGGTTCTCCTTCTACTTTCGTGGCGCAGCGGTGACTGGCTGCGCCCAGGCCGAACAGTGGGCGATCAGAGGCCAGATCGTCGCCGACGAGCAGATCCTGCCTTTCATCCGGGAGCAGGTAACGGCCCAGCCCATCGCCGGCACGGCCTGCCAGCAACTGGTTGCCTGTTCGCTCGACCTGGCGGCGCCTGGCGTCAGCCTGCCGCCCCTCTCCCGCGCCGACCTGAGCCCCTTTGTGCCGAAAGCGGTTCTGGATCTCACAGCCAGAGCCGAGTTCCGCGAGGTGTGCCCCCTGTTCCTGCCCTTAGAAGAACCGGAGGAGGAGGCCCGCCCGCACCCCTTCCTGGCCTCGGTCCTGGAGCTGGCCGCGACCTACGACGGCAGCCTCAGCCAGATCGAGTTCGGCGACAAGGGGGGCATCCTCGTGCTGTGGTTTGGCGCGCCGTTGTCGCACGAGAACTACGCGGCCCGCGCTGCCGAGTTCCTGCTGGCCTGCCGGCGACAGGCTTGGCCGCTGCGCTGGCGGGCAGGGCAGGCGTTCGGCGTGGCCTGGGCCGGCATCCGGGGGTTCGAGGAGGTGGTCCACAAGCTGCGGCGCAAGGGTGCTCGGCTTCAGGAGCACGCCTTGCTGCGCTGCCACGAGCTCATGAGGGTGGCCGGAATGGCATAGAGACCCTGGCGGTTTCGCAACCGACGGTTGACGGACTGTGAATCGGTCCCACAACTGGGAAAGAGGAAGGTGTTGAACGGAAGTAACGACGCTCCCACCCTGCAGACCGTGCGGCGACTCGACCGCGCCGGCTGGCCGGCCAAACGCCTCTGCCCTCATGAGGCGACGGCAGACCTTTGACTTGGCGCCGGACTTGAGGCATAATAGGCTTTCAGATGGACATGGAGAAAGGTGGCACGTCAGGGGCCTATGCGGCTGAGGCGCCGAGTCAAGACTCGAGGGAACTGAAAATGGTGGACGCGAACCGACTCGCCGGTGGGGTACACGTCGTATGCGAGGATGACAGTGAATGCAGTCAATCTGGGCAAGCACGACCACCGGTGTATGACATTGTCGCCCGTATTATGGATACCAGTCCAGTGGGGATCACGGTGTTCGATCGGCAGGGGCGGATCACCTTTGCCAATCGCCTGGTGCAAGACGTAGCGGAGCGAGCGGGCATTCCAAGCCTGGCGGGCTGTGCCTACAATGATCCGCTATGGCGGCTCTTGACTGAGGATGGTGAACCTCTGCCCGACGAGGCGTTGCCGTTTGCCCAGGTTATGAGCAGTGGCAAAGCTGTCTTGGAGTCTTGCTATGCCATCGAGCTGCCGGACGAGCAGCGGCTATACCTGTCGTCGAACGCGACACCGATCTTGGACAACTCTGGAGAGATCGACGGCGTCGTGGTAACCATCGAGGACATCACGGCGCGCGTGCTGGCTGAGGAGCAGCTTCGGCAGAGCGCGAAGCGATATTGCCAGCTCCTGGATGCGTTGCAGGAAGGCATCTGGGAAATCGATCAGGATGCCAATACCAGCTTTGTCAATCGGCGCATGGCAGAAATGCTGGGCTACAGTGTGGAGGAAATGCTTGGCCGGCCTCTGCTTTCCTTCATGGACGAGGCGGGCGTCGAGGCCTGCAAGCGCAACTTGGAGCGGCGCAGGCAGGGGATCTGCGAACAGCACGACTTCCAGTTTCTGCGCAAGGACGGAACCCGGTTCTATGCTTCTCTGGAGACCTCATCGATCTCTGACGAGGAGGGAAACTATGCCGGCTCCCTGGCCGGGGTCCAGGACATTACTGATCGGGTCCAGACCACAGAGAGACTGCGGGAATCGGAAGAGCGCTATCGGGACCTGGTCGAAAAGATCAGCGACGTCATCTATGCCCTCGACTGGGAGGGCGT
>JAFGOG010000307.1 GCA_016926595.1 Anaerolineae bacterium | reverse complement strand
TGCGCCAGGATACCCCCTACAAGGCTTGGAAGCTGACCTCTGAGGACTGGCGCAACCGCGAAAAGTGGGACGTGTATGCCCAGGCGGTAGACGACATGCTGCTCAAGACGAGCACCATCACCGCGCCTTGGACGGTCGTCGAGGGTGATGACAAGTGGTATGCCCGGGTCAAGATCCTGCGAACCATCGCAGACACGGTGAGCCGTGAGCTGGATTACGTCTTTCCCGAGCCTGCCGGCCGGGGCAAGAAGAAGAACGCCAAGGTTGAGAAAGGCGACGAGATACGGAAAAAGGAGGCCGAGATGGGAGCAAAGAACAAGGGCAAGGAAAAGCTCAAGAAAAAACCCAAGAAGGACAAGAAAAAAGGCGATCAGGGCAATTAGCCTATCCCTCTTGTTCCTACAGGTGTAGCACTGCAAGTCATCAAGCAAAGGAGAAAGTCGAAATGGCGGACAAGAAAAAAGGCAAGAAAAAAGGCAACAAGAAGGGCAAGAAGAAAGACAAGAAGTAAAAGAGACTTTCTTATTGTTCTAACGAGCGCAGCACTGCCGCCAGGTCATCTGGCAGCGGCGCTTCGAACTCCAGGGGCTGCCCCGTCAGCGGGTGGGTGAACCCCAGCCGCTGCGCGTGGAGAAATTGGCGCGGTGTGGGCAGCCGCGTCCGGCGCCGCCCATAGACCGGGTCGCCCACCACCGGATGGCCTATCGAGGCAAAGTGAACGCGGATCTGGTGGGTGCGCCCTGTTTTCGGCTCGGCTTCAACTAACGAATAGTCGCCGCCGGCATAGCTGGACAGCAGGCGATACTCAGTAATCGCTTCGCGACCACCGGGCACGACAGCCATGCGCTGGCGATGGCGTGGGTCGCGGCCCAGCGGCGCTTCGATCCGCCCACGGGCCGCTTGCAAGCGCCCCTCGAGCAGTGCCACATATACCTTGTGCACTTGGCGGGCCTTGAACTGGCGCTGTAGGGCGCGGCGGACCTGCTCATTTTTGGCCACCAAGACCAAGCCTGACGTGTCGCGGTCCAGCCGGTGGACGATCCCAGGCCGGGCATTCCCGGCGCCCTCTCCGGTCGCAGCCAGATCGGGAAGGTGGGCCAGCAGGGCGTTTACCAGCGTCCCGCGCTGGTGGCCCGGAGCGGGATGGATCACCATGCCAGCCGGCTTGTTGACCACGATCAAGGCTTGGTCTTCGTATACGATATCCAGCGGGATCGCCTCGGCAGCCGGTCCCACCTGTTCCGGCTGCGGTACCCAGGCGACGACAAGGTCGCCTGGCCTGACCTTGTAGCTGGTTTTGACCGGCTCGCCGTTGACGGTTACCTGGCCGGCGTCGATCAGCCGCTGGATCGCAGACCGGGACAGGTTAGCCGTCTGTTGGGCCAGGAATCTGTCAAGGCGAGCCCCACCACTGTCAACTGCAAGTTCTATCCGTCGTCCGCACATCGTTCCCTATGCAAAGCCGGGGCATTCAGCCCCGGCTTCTTACCCTCATTGGTCCTTGACCAGTGGCAATTGGTCATCCACTGCCCTGGTTTGGTCCTGCCTCCACAGGACGAGGGCCAAGACGACTATACCGCCGACGAGGCACATGTCGGCGATGTTAAACACCGGCCATATTTGAAAGTCGAAAAAATCGGTGACCGATGCTTTAGGCAGCGCCGTCCAGACACTCCCAATGTCCTGGGCGATATGCAGAGTTGTCCGCAGCCGGTCGATGATGTTACCCAGGTCGCCGCCCAGGATCAGGATCGACGCCAGGCGGGTGGGCCACTGCCCAGCGGGGATCCTGGGGTAGTAGATCAGCACAACGGCCAAGACAACCAGGTTGACCACCATGAACAGCCAGCCTAATCCAGGTAGTTGTCCAAAGGCTACACCTGTATTCTGCACGTGGGTGATGGTGAATATCTTGGACAGGGCGGGGATCGGTGCCCAAGACTCACCGACGGCGAGGTCGTGCCTGACCAGCCATTTGGTTCCCTGGTCGAGGGCTATGATCAAAAGCACGAGCGCCGCCAACAGCACCCAATTGCGGAGGCGGTGAGAGAACAAGGTTGGTGCGCTTTCTATCCTTCAAGCCGTTGCTGGCAACGCAGGCATAGGGTCACGTAGGGCAATGCCTCGAGCCGTGCCGGATCGATCGGCATCCGGCAGTTCTGGCATTTGCCATATGTTCCGTCGTCGAGCCGCCCCAGTGCGTCTCTGACCTGTTGCAGCAACCGTTGCGCGTTCTGGAGTAGGGCCAGGTCTTTGGCCTGCTCGAACGCCTCGGTCGCATCGTCGGCCATGTGGTTGCCATAGCCCAGATTCTCGTCGCTTTCGATCTCCATCTGGGCGATCATGGCCAACAGCCGCGCCTGCTCGGCCTCCAATACTGAGCGGAGCGCGCTAGTTTTCTGTACTGCCATTACACCTCCAACGTGATGGGCCAACAACAATCATAACTGCAATTGTACTCCAAGCTCATCAAATCGGCAAATCGGCCTCACCTACGATACGGTCAGCCAGCCTTTCAGGTGCACGCTTGCCGTCGGACCGCTGGCTTGGTGGATGGCTTCGGCCAGGTGTGGGACAAACGGCGCCAGGAGCCTGCTGAGCATCTCGATAGCCTCGGCATCTGGCGGCTGAGCCACATAGAGGCCGGGCAGATCGCCAGCGAGCGTGGTCAACTCGCAGGTCGCCCGGGACAGATCGCACGTTTCAAGCGCCTCGGTCACGGTCGAAACCGCCTGGCGCAGGCGTGCCCGCAACGGATCGCCGCACGCCCTTTCTTCCGCTCCCGGCTGTGCAATGGTGACCTCGGCTGTGCCCTGTGAGTCGATCTGTGCATAGACCCAGGCCCACAGCGGCTGCAAAAAGCCCTGTTCGGCCTGGTCAGGGGTCGTGCCAGTGTAGGCGGCCCATCGCAGCGCATCAGCAGGTGTGGGTTGTCGTTGGTCCCACCCTGTCTCGACACTGCCCTCAGAGAACGTCACCGCCTGTCCCCAGGCCAGCGATCCACGGAGCAGGGCGGCCATCTCGGTCAGGTCGCCCAACCAGCCAAGCTCTCTGTCACTTAAGCCGACGGCCACGTCTGCCGGGCCGGGCTCGGGGGACGTCGCCCAGGGGAGCACGGCCGCCTCCAGGGCCGCGTCCAGCACGGGTGACAGCCGACGCATCGTACCTCCACACTGCTCGCAGGGAAATGTCAGCCGGTCCACTGCCGGGCGATGGGGGTCGAGCTGGCTGGGATCTACGGCGGCATGACTTGCGCCTGACCTGCCGGTCAGGACAAGGAGGTCGGCGAGCCCACCGGCGCAGACCTCGTGCCCGCACCGATCGCAGGCCCACACCGGCAGCGGCACCCCCCAGGCCCGATCTCGGCCCACGTTCCACGTGCCGACCAGCCACACCGGCCGGGCCAGGGTGAGCAGCGGCGTGTCGCAGTAGGGGCACAGGGCCTGGGAGCGCGTCTCGGTCTCTTCGCGGAACAGGAGGCCCCGTGTGCGCAGATCTTCAAGCAGGAGCGGCTCGGCGTCAAGCGGCGCAAGGCCGCGCCAGGGACCGGCTGCGTCGTTGAGCCGCCCTCCTTGCTCGATCGGCTCCAGTAGCGGCAACTTGTGAGCAGCGGCCAATTGCAGCGACAGCGGGTCAAAGGCAGGCGACAGCGGCACAACCCCACTGCCTCGATCCAGCGGCACAGACTCGCTCAGCACAACCTGATTAATCTCCCTGGAAGCTGGCAGGAAGGTGAATAGCGGCCGGTAGTGGGCGCCGCGTAGCGCCTTGCCCGGCAGCCGCCGCACCAGTCGATATGGACCATGTAACGCCCGCTCTACGGCAGCCTCGGCCAACAGCAGCCGCAGCGGGGAGTAACCTCTGCCCATCGGCAGCTCGACCAGCAAGTATTCGGCTTTGGGATGCACGGCCAGGGCTACCAGCCCGAACACAGTCCAGGCAGCGGGTGTCCAGGCCAGCAGGTAGGCATCCGTCGCCTGCCCATCCGCGATCCAGGGCAGGCACAGCCAGGCAGAGGTTGCCTCGCGCTCGGCGGACCGGCGGCTCGCCTCGCCCGCCGACAGCGGGGTGGCGCAGCGCGGGCAGACCGGCTCAACCCGGAGCTCCTGTCTCAGTTGGCCTGCGTCCCACAGCCGCCGCAGGGCAGCCCACACTTTATCGATGGCCGGCAGATCCAAGGTCAGGTAGGTATCCGCCGGGTCAGGCCAGACGCCCAGACGCTCGGCCAGCGCCTGACCGTGCTCTATCCCCTCCACGGCTGAGGCGTGACAGGCGGCGTTGAAGCGGGCTAGGTCATAGTTGGCCAGGGCCGGCCCCAGCGCTCTCTCGACGGCGACCTCGACGGCCAGCCCGTGACCAGACCAGCCCCTCTGGTGG
>JAFGOG010000306.1 GCA_016926595.1 Anaerolineae bacterium | reverse complement strand
TGTGAAGGGCGCGGGTGAGGATGAAGGTATCGCCGGTGTGGTAGACCCAACGGGTACCCGGATCGGCGGCGTGCGGCCAATTGAATGCCGCGGCGATCCGCGCGGCGTAGGGCTGGGCGCCAAAGAACTCGCCCATGTTGGGGCCATCCTCGTCGGCCATGTAGCCCGCCGAGCCATAGTTGCCGGTGGACATGTCAATGGTGTGGTTGAACGTCACCCGCTCCCAGTCCCCCGGACTGGCGGCATATTCCGGGACGTAATCCTTGATAAACAGGTTGGCTACCTCAAGACCGTACTTTTGCGCCAGGCGCATCAGCGCCACGCTGACAAAAGCCGATTTGGCCGTGGAAAAGGAGGTGGCGCGCATCGACTCGCAGTAAGGATAGACTCCAAAGCGGGTCTGGCAGCCACCCAGGTAGTTGACCCCATTCACCACGACGCCATACCAGGTCATATGCTCACGGGTCACGCCACGCCCAAAAGCCGAGATGTCAACCTCAGGATAATCCTCGGCCAGCGCCTGGATCGGTTTGGTTGGCATGCGGGCGGCCAACTCGACTGCAAGCTCGGCTCGGATGCGGTCTGCATCCTGAACCTGCACCGGATGATACGCGGCATCCAACAACCCCCACAAGTTAGCCCGTGTATAGGAGCATATCTCCTGGGTGACCTGGTACCAGACCTTGGAGACGCTCTTGTCATTAAACAGAAAAGTCATCGTGCCGTTAAAGCTGGCATTGCCGCCCTTGACCACCAGCGCAAAAGGAAAAGACGCCCGAGAGAAACCACCGTCGCCGGCTTCTTGCCAGACACGCCCTGGCTCCAGGATGATGTTCCAGTTGGGATGGTTGGCGACGATCGATCCACGTTGTGTGGGGATCAGGTAACCGTCGCTCTGAACGAACTCGAAATCAAACTCTGGCAGACAGGCGTACTCTGGCCCCAGCTCGCCGCGCAACACCTGGACCTGGCCGCCTTCCCGCTCCCCAACCAACTCCAGGCGGCCCTCAAAGATGTGTGTGGGTGGAGCGGCACCGGCAGGTATGGCAAGCGCCCTCTCATCGACCGGCGAGGCGGCATTGAAACCGTTCATCAGTGCATCGTAGGCTAGGAGCGAACGGTCTACCTCCCCATGCCCGGCAGGAGCAGCAGTCGGCACGCCAGCGGCAGGCACCACGGTGACCGGCGCCACAGTCACTGCTGGACCGACGGCGCTAGGGACAGAAGCGCATGCAGCCAGGAGCAGCGAACCCACCAGAAGCAACCGCGCAGCTTTCATGTGAGCCTCCAGGGCAATGAGATTCTTACTTCTGCAGCCGCCAAAACGTATCGAACCACGGCGGGGCCACCTGGGTGAAGTGCGGATTTCGTCCATAAACGCCCCCAGTTTTCAGAACCTCTTGAGCCAGGTCTCGGAATCCTCTTTCGTTCCGAGCACAGACCCATACAGGGCATCAGCAGGCGGGTCGTAGGCGTTGGCAAACAGGCGGGTGCAGCCCATCTTTTGCAGGCGTCTCATCCCTTCGGTCAACACGGCTTTGCCCAGCCCGCGGCGCCAGTGCTCCGCAGCTGTCCCAACCAACACCGACACCGCGCTGCGGGTGTAATCGTCGTAAAAGATGGTGCAAAACGCGGCGATGTCGCCGTTCGAAGCTGCAGCCACGACATCCAGGTCACGGCGGTAGAGCGGGGCGGACTGGATATTCTGGTACCACGACCAATCGCCATCATAGTCCTCATCTGGCTCGTCGGCGTGAAAAGCGCGCCATGAGGCCCAACTGCGGGCAGGGTGCTCGCTCAGATCACCCATCGAGCGGATGACATACCCTGGCGCAAGCGATACCTCCGGGATTGGCTCCTCCAAATCCCGGTGCCAGTGATGGACAACTCCGCCCTGCTTGGTATATCCACGCTGAGCCAGGACCTCCTGGCGCTGGGTATCGTCCGCAAAGGCGGGGACGTAAACGAGCCGTTGCCCGGACTGATTCTGGCCGGATAGGTGCTCCTCCGCATGGGCGAGCATTTCCCCTTCTAGATCTGCCGTGCGGAAATGGGAATGTACGTGCAGGCACACCTCGCTCCAGCCGACCGGATGCAGCACCGCCGCTGTCTGGCCCTCGGCCGTCTCCCACAGGGCTGCCGCCTTCTCCACTGGGTCACACACCTGAAGGTTCAAGACGAAATGCCAGCGCAAGTAATCGAGGCGCGCCACGTGCCAGCTATGTTCGCGGCGGCCGTTGAGCAGAAATACCTCCCGCAAAAAGTTGCGAATCTGCCAGTAGTCGTCTCCGGTTCGGGCTTGTCGCATGGCTACCTTCATACAGCCAAGCCCTCACAGCGCAAACGGATTCTCGGGGGAGAATACCGGGTCGAAAAAGCCCAAGTAGGGGATATCATCCTCGATACAGCGGATCTTGTACCGCAGCCCGGCCTGGATCTCCCCGTCCGGTTCGTCCAGGTATTGAGCATAGTGCATCAGCTCCTGCATCTGGATCAGGCGTAGGAACAACGGCAGCCGTTCGAGCCACTCGTCACTCAACCTGTTCTCCCGCGTATAGCCTACCAACACCTGTTCCATGTAGCGATCCATAAAGGCCTTGCGCTCGGCCAGAGGGCGGGACATCGTCCGGCCGATCCCGCCCTCCCAGGCGCAGGCCAGCTCGTACACGAACCAGAAGTAACAGCAGTCGTCAAAATCGAACACGGTGACGTCGCCGTTATCGTAATCCACGGTGAAATTCCCGTCGTTGAAATCGAAATGGATCAGCCCGTAGGAATCTACGTCCTTGGGAAGCGCGTGCAGCTCGGCAATGAGCTGCTTGTACTTTTGCTGGATGGTGGGCAGCCGTTCTCCCACCGGGAAACCGGTAAAGCAGTCCCACGTGTGCCACTCCGGCCGTCTGGTCGACTCGCTGAGCGACCGGTAGGTCTTGGCCAACCGGTGCATCTGGCCAAGCACCTGCCCCCAGTTCTGGAAATACTCCTGGATGGGCACCCCTTCCCGGTAGCGGTAGCCGTTGTCGGGAACACGCATTCCCCGGCCCCTGACAAAGGACACGGCAATGAAAGGTATCCCCCCGGCGTGAATCACCTCAACGAGGTTCCCGTTCTCAGAAAGCAACGGCCTCGAAACGCACACCCCACCGTCGGCCAGATAGTTGACAAAGTGCAGCTCGCCCTGGATATGCTCCACAGTACGGTCCGGGCGGTAGGAGATGCGCAGGATGCGCGGCTGGCCGCCGCACTCATAGTGGTAGACCAGGTTGGCGCACCCTTCATAGTCACCAAATTTGCCCAAACGGTCTTTGGACGCGCCAAACAGCGCCGCGGCACGCGGCAGAACGTGGGTTTCACACAGTTCGATGATATGGTGACGATCCATACGAATCAATCCAGCCTCTTTGTCATGAAATACTGGGTATGTCCCGTGGGCATGTCGGGCAGTACTCCGAAAACCGTGTAGCCGCGTTTCTGGTAGAAAGGCAGGGCGTTGAAGCTACCCGTCATCAAATGCACAGAGTGGCAGCCGCGCTGCCGCGCTGCCTGCTCGGCCTCGGCAAGCAGGTGACTGCCAAGCCCCAGCTTCCGGAACCGCTCGTCGGTCCACAACCGCCCGACATATAGGTACTCCCAATAGGTGCTTCCCGTCAGTCCGGCGACAATCGTCCCGTCGGCATCCCGCGCGAACAGCGCCAGCGGCACCCAATCTACTACTGCCCCCTGAGACGCGTCGTACCCATCCAACCCCTGCTTGACCACATCCACGTCGGCGGGGTCTGGCGAATCGGTCAGGGCGATCGTGTATTCCGGCATGTTTCGTCCCTTCAGACCTCCTTCTCCCACGGCTCACACAGGTCATATTCCTCACCCATCACCAAGAAGTACAAGGCATTCGCCGCTTGAGAATATCCGCTGACAAACACCACCTTGGCGCCCATGCGCTTGAGGCGGTGCAGCCCTTCGATCATCACCGCTTTGCCCAGTCCGCGCCGCTGGTGGGCCGGCACGGTCGCCATCGGCTCGCAACAGGCTGTGCGAGTCACATCGTCGAACCAGATCGTGCAAAAAGAGACGATCGACCCGTCGGCTGCCACGGCCACAATATCCAGGTCGCGGCGGTAGAGCGGTGCAGACTGAATATCGTGGTACCAGGCCGGATGATCCCGGTTGTCACGGGCGACGTTGATGTCATCGTCGTGAAAACCGAGCCCCGAAGCGTAGCAGCGCTCGAGCAACTCGAGCCCATCGCCGAGAGAACGGATGGTGTAGCCCGGAACGAGCGGAACATCTGGAAGTGGCTCATCCAGCGAACGGCGATGCTGGTATTCCCGCTCTTCCGGCCCATCAACTCGACGGAAGCCGCGACGGGTCAGGATCTCCTGGCGCATTCCGTCCTGCGAGTCAGCCCACAGCCACACCTTCCGGCGGCCATCCCGGCCGGTCGCCGACAGGCGCTCTTCGGCCAGCGAAATCATCTCTTCTTCCAGTGTAAGAGTGCGATAATCGGGATGAACCTGCAGAAATACCTGTCTCCGATCTTCCGGGTGCAGCACAGCCGCAATCTGCCCGGTTCCCGTCTCCCAAATGAACAGATTCTCCGCGAGTGGAATCTTTTCGAGGTGTGGATTGATGAACCACCACCAGTAATCCAGTCGGGACACATGCCAGCTCAG
>JAFGOG010000305.1 GCA_016926595.1 Anaerolineae bacterium | reverse complement strand
TGGTTTTCTGCTTTATCGGTTGTAATCTAAACCTCTTGACAGCCGGAGTTTTCTGCTGTATAATACGATCATTGAGGTTCGGGCTAGCGGCTGCCTGTCTGTGCGCTGCGCGTTGCTGTCACCAGGCCTGGCTTCTACCTCCCTTTCTACTCCGCCGCGCCGGTGGGCGGCGACGCTTGTCCCACTTGTATGTTACGCCTATGAGGTTGATGACTCGCCTCTTCAGGGGTGACGGCTGGATCGGGAGGCCGCACCCTGAGCGGCCAAGGAGGCGTCACGTCGCGTTTATACTCGGACCGACGATCCGGGCGCGGGTTCCGAGCCTGCGGAAGGCAGGAGCGCAGGACTTGCCAGGATTGCTCTAACCGGACGGCAGTACGTGCGCGTGTATGAGCTTGAAGAGATCCCATGATAAAAGGAGAAAGAAAATGAATACGCGACAGCTTTATGTGTCTTTGACTTTGGCCCTGGCGTTGGCGCTGGCCGCCGGCCTGGGCCTGGCCGTAGAACCTCAGCCTGGGGGAGCGCTGACAACGGCTTTTACCTACCAGGGCCGCCTGACCGACGACAGTGGCCGGCCGGTCGATGACACCTGTGCCTTCCAGTTCAGCCTGTGGGATGATGCCACCGCCGGCAGCCAGGTGGGCCCGCTGCTGAACCCGACCGGCGCGGTAGTGACCAAGGGGCTGTTTACCGTGCAGCTTGACTTTGGCGCGGTGTTTGACGGTACGGCGCTGTGGCTGGAGGTCGCCGTGCAGTGCAGCGGCGACCCCGGCTACACGACCCTTGACCCGCGCCAAGCGCTGACGGCGGCGCCCCACGCGCTGTACGCCGTCGCCTCGCCCTGGTCGGGCCTGACCGGTGTGCCGGCCGGCTTTGCCGACGGCGTGGACGACGACACGACCTACACCGCTGGCGCCGGGCTTGTATTGACCGGCACACAATTCTCGGTCACTGGCGCGCCGTGGAGCGGCCTGACTGGGGTGCCGGCCGGCTTTGCCGACGGCGTGGACAATGACACTACCTATACGGCAGGAGCGGGCCTGGTGCTGACCGGTACTACCTTTCTGGCCGACACGGGCTACCTGGATGCGCGTTATGCATTAGTGGACCACACCCACTCGGGCAGCGAATATGCCAACGTAGTCATCGTCGCCAAGGGCGGCGGTGACTATACCTCAGTTCAGGCTGCGTTGGACAGCATCACCGACAACAGTTCGGGCAATCGCTATCTTGTCTGGATAGCGCCGGGTATCTATGCTGAAGCGGTGACGATGAAGCTGTGGGTGGATATCGAGGGGGCTGGGAAACTGGCGACCAAGATCACGGCAACGGGCAGCTACACCTGGACAACCGGCACTGTCATCGGCGCAGACAACGCCGAGCTGCGTTTCCTGACGGTGGAGAACACCGGGGGTGGGCAATATGCCGCTACTGCCATCTACAACAGGGGGGTATCGCCCAGCCTGACCCATGTCACTGCGCTGGCGTCGGGGGGGGCTTTCATCAACGTCGGCGTACGAAATCACGATGGTGCCTCGCCATTGATGCAGCAGATTACTGCGTCCGGTGCGGGCGGATCCTACAACTTTGGCGTTGTCAACTACCTCAACTCCTCGCCAACAATGCTGGGTGTGATTGCATCTTCTTGGGGCGGTGTTGGGGACGGCACGAACTATGGGGTGGAGAACTATATCAACTGCAACCCCCTTATGATGAATGTGGTTGCTGCTGCTCAAGGCAACTATAGCAACCGGGGTGTAGCGAACTATGCCTCCTCTCCCACGATGATGAATGTGAAAGCCAGTGGTTCTGGTGGGGGTTTTTACAACGACGGTGTGGATAACTACAGCTCTGCCCCGTTGATGCAAAACGTAGTCGCAACCGGCCTTGGGACGGGCGGACTGTATGGCATTGGCGTGTTGAACGTGGACTCTTCGCCAACGCTGAATGATGTCACGGCCGTTGGTTCTGGAGGAGGTTTGAGCAGTTGGGGGCTCGATAACCGAGTTGACTCGGGGACCTATACCGTGCGTGTGAACAACTGCCAGATCTCGGGCAGCACGAACACCATTAGAAACGGAGCAGGCACGACTTTTGTGGGTGGTTCCTTGTTGAACGGTGGGGCAGTGACGAATCCGGGTGGTGGCACGGTGGTCTGCGCTGGTGTGTGGGACGAAAGCTACACCTTCTACCCCAGCACATGTCCGTAGGGAGGGGGTGCAGGATGAAACTTGCAACAAGAGCAAGCTTGGCAGCATTGTTGATACCACTTGCCCTTGGACTGATTGCCTCCACGGCTCTGGCCCAAGAGGGATACGACCTGTCGTGGTGGACGGTCGACGGCGGCGGGCATACTTTCAGCGCTGGCGGCGGCTACTCGCTGGGCGGGACGATCGGGCAGGCGGATGCCGGGGTGCTGAGCGGGACCGGCTACCGGTTGGCTGGCGGCTTCTGGAGCGGCGGGGCGGCTGTGTACGAGATCTATCTGCCGCTGGTGCTGCGGGGGTATCCTTAGTGGTGAAGGGTTGGGAGGGTGGGCGACCTGGTCGATGGTCTTTTCGAGGAGGGAAGCAAGTGATCAGAGCAGATCGAGGCAGTGAACGGAGAGTATCGGGCGGCATCGCCATTTTTCTGACTGTGGTTCTCCTGGCGCTGGTCGGCCTGGCGGCCGAGGCGCAGGTGGGGCAGGACCCGGGCGCCAGCGGGAATCTGTTTCCGGTTGGCGTGAGTGACTCGACCCTTGGCCAACCAAGCTCGAGCAGGGTCTATACGCTGTGGGACCTCGAAGACAGGGAAGCGCCGGGCCGCTTTACCTGGCTGTATTGGGTGGACGGCGGTGGGGTAACGCGAGGCTACCCGCCGCAGAACGCCCAGGTGTCTATACTGGGGGAGAACATCCTTGACACCAGACGCAGTGGGTTTTGGCGGGTGGGCGACTGGATGCGCGGCAACCCTGGCGTCAACTTTCAGCCCATCCTGGATGAGCTGGGGTGTCGCATGAATAGCACCAACTGCCCGCCCGGTGTGACGCTCATACCGACCGTGACCATCCCGATCTATGACCAGATGCGGTGGGACGGCGACTATCTGACAGCGCGCATCGTGCGGTTTGGCACCTTTCGACTGGTGTGCGCCCGCAGCTCGGCGACCCACTACGTCGAGCGCCAGCCGGGGGACTGCGGCCCGTGCGACAAGATGCCGGGCGACGTCAAGTGCCTGCGCGGCTACCTGGTGGGCTGGGCGCAACCTGGCGCGACGGAGATGGACAGCGCCGGGATCGCCGCGCCAGCCAGGCGGGGGAATAGGCCGTAGTTGTGAGATGGGCTTCATAGGGAGTGGATGAGGGTGCCGCCGGTGGGGGCGGTGGGGGAGGTGAGGGCCGACTGGAGGGCGCCAGGATGCAGGCCGGATAGGAGGTGGACGGTGAGGCCGGGCAGGTCGCGGACGAGGGCGACCATGGCCTCGACCTTGGCCAGCATGCCGCCGGTGACGTCGGCGGCGTGGGAGCCGCCTAATAGAGCCCGGACCTGGGCCCAGTTCCGGCCTGTTATTTCCGGGAGCTGTTGTGCCACCGGGTCACGGAGTGGATCGGAGTCAAAGACGCCGTCGACCTGGCCAACCATGATCAGCCGCGCCGGGCGTAGACGGCGGGCCAGGCAGGCAAAGATCTGCTCGGTGGAGATGATCGCGCCACCTCTGACCTCGTCCAGGGCGACGTCGCCGTAGAGCAGCGGCACCAGGCCGTGAGCCAGGGCCTGTTCGACAGGGCCTGTGGCCAGGGATTGCAGCTCGCCATCCCGGCAGCAGGCCGAGGCTGAGGGCTGTATCGACCAGGCCGGCACGCCGGCAGCCAGCAGCGCGCCGGCGACCAGCCGGTTCAGCCGGGCGGCCGCGGCGGCGACCTCGGCAAACCCCCGCCAATCGGCCGGGGAGTGGACCCCCAGGTGGGTGCCGTAGCGCTGCGCGACCGGGTGGCCAAAGGATCCGCTGCCGTGGCCCAGCACCAACCGCAAATCGGGACACGCTGCCAGGGCTGCGGCGATCTCGGCGGCCAGACGGGCGATGACCTGGGGCCTGGCCGTCTCGGGCGCGGCTTTGTCGGTGATGACCGAGCCACCCAGTTTGACATAAATCAGTTGCTTGTTGGCTGTCATGGTTTCACCACCACCCGGTCGCCCTGGACGCGCACCCGGTCGCCGGTCTTGATCTGGGTAATGTCTACATGATCGACCATGGGGATGTCGCCGATGATCGCGCCCACGGCCACGATTGCCTCGCTCTCGGCGTTGACGATGGCCGCTGGGGCGGCGCCGGAGCGGGCCATGCGGTAGAGGGTGTAGGAGCCAACGGTGCTGCCTTTGCCGGTGGGAAAGACGAGCACCCGGCCGGTTACACACTGGCCCTGCAGCGGGTGTCCCGGCTCGACGACGAGCCCGGTTTCGGGATCCACGCCGCCCAGGAAGCCGATCGGTTCCGGGGAGACGAGGGCAATCCCTGTGGCTGCCCCCGATTTGATGACCCGACCCTTTAGCTCCATCTGCCCGTCACCGCCGATTCCAGACACTGCTCCATCGTCCCAAAGCGGACCGAGAGGCCGCTGTGCGATGGGGCGTAGAAGGCCATCTTGGCCGAATTGGTGGCCATGGTCCGAAAGCCGAGATCGGCCACCGGGGCGACCACCAGACAGGTATCGGCCACAACCCGGCCGCCTGATGCTTCGATGCGGGCCAGCAGGCCGGTTTTCTCCGCAGCCTGGCGGATGGCCCGGGCCGTGGTGATCCACAGCTCGGCGATCACGCGCCGCCCGTCCAGAAAGGCGGAGATCGCCTCCAGCTCGGCCAGTGAGGCGTGTGGGCAGCCCAGGCTGACCAGGTCGATCCGGTCCGCCGGCCCGTTCAGGGCGGCATAGCCGGGGGAAAGGTCGTCTATGACCAGCCGCTGCGTCTCCCTGCCCGGTTTCATCGCCGCCGCCTCTGGCGTCAGCTCCTCGACGTGGTAGAGGGCCACCGCGCCGCTGGCTGCCATGGCCGCGCCCAGAGCCCTCAGGTCCCCGATCTCCAATCGCCAATCGGCAAGGCGAAAGTAGGGGACGCCGTTCTCGACCTGGCGGCCGATCAGGTGGCCAAGAGCGCCCAGGTCGGCCTGGGAGGTGAGCGGACAGCGCACGTCGACGATGGCTGTGGGCCGGCGGCTGCCGTCGAGGTGCAGGCCGTAGCGGGCCGTCCGGCCGGCGATGGCGGCGGCCAGGGCGCTGGGACCGCCCTCGCGATTGGTGCGCGCTCCGAGCACCGAATTGGCATAGCTGACCGCCGACGACTCGGCCCAGGCCAGGTGCTGGCCCAGGCTGGGGACGTAACCCACCAGGTAAGGGGCGCAGGTGCAGGTGGGGGTGACGCCCAAAGCCTCGTAGGCGGCAATGACCGCCTCCTGGCGCCGGGCGAACTCTTCCGAGAACCCCAATTCACGCCAGGCCAAGCGGTCCATGCCGGCCGGGTTGAGCGCCGCCGGGACCCGGGCCCGCGCACCTTGGGCGCCCCAGTCCTGCAGGAACTCGAGTCCGGCGTCGCCGAGGTTTTTGTAGCTGACTCCCGAGACCTGGGCGCTGGCTACCGGCACCAGGTCGGCTGCGCCATAGATCCGGCCCAAGGCGACCACGATCTCTATCGCCTTTTGGACGCCCGGCCCAGCCTCGCCGGCGAGCATGGCCTGTTCGTCAGGCGTCAGGCGCAGGTCCATAGCCCACCTTGTAAAAGCCTTTCCGCTCTGCCTGGGTCAGAGGCCGGCCTGTCGGGTCGGTCCAGGGGATGGTGGCGTCGATCCCCATCTTGGCCGAGCGGGCCTTGAGCCCTGGCACCAGCTTGGCCGACGGGTCTAGGCTGCTGCTCGGCTGGTCGGGCAGCACTACCAGGTCCTGGTCGGCCTGGAAGCGGGTGGCAATGGCCCACTCGACAGCGGCGGGATCAAAGGGGTCCACGTCGTCGTCGACGACCACCACGTGCTTGAGTGAGCCGTGCCCGCGAAAGGCGGCCTCGATCGCCCGGCGGCCGTCCTCTGGTCCGTGCTTGGCGACCTGGACCACGGCATGAAGCCAGTTCATGCCGCCGGGGGTGATGTTGACAGCCCGGCAGTCGGCTACCTCGGCTACGGCCTGGAAGAGGGTCGGCTCGCGGGGCAGGCCCATCAGCAGCTTGTGCTCCAGGCCGCCGGGTAGGAGGGCGTGGTAGATCGGATCGCGGCGGTGGGTGAGGCGGTCGATCTGGATCACCGGCTGGGGCCGGACAATGTCCCATGTTTCGGTCAGGTCGATGAACGGCCCCTCGTCGGCGAGCTGGGCGGTGATCCGCCCCTCGAGGATGGCCTCGCACTCGGCCGGCACCTCCAGGCCGATGGTCTGGCAGGGGATGACCGGCGTCGGGGCCAGGGCGTTGGCGATTGCCAGCTCGTCGACGCCCTTGGCCGGGCTCATGGCCGCCGCCAGCAGGACATGGATCGGGGCGCCCAGGCAGATGGCTACTTCCAGGTCGTGGCCGGCGGCGACCGCTTTGCGCCAGGCCGTGTCGGTGCCGCGGCTCTCGACGATGCGCGCCGTAAAGCTGCGGGGGCCGATCTGCATCAGGCGGTGAAAGCTGGCGTTGCGGCCATGGTCGGGGTCGCGAATGATCGCCACCGCCGCCGTAACGTATGGCCCGCCATCGCCGGGCAGGTGCTTCAGGATCGGCAGGCGGTCCAGGTTGGGCGCGCGGTCGACGACCTCCTGGCACGGGGCCCTGACTGCACGCGCAGGCGGGGCTGGCTGGCGTAACGCCTCGATCAACCGGGGGACGATACCGGCAACGCCAGCGCCCAAGGCCCAGGCGAAATGCTCGCGCTGGGCGCACACCCCGGCTGCCACCTGCCAGCCGGGACGCCGGGGGTCGGCAAACAGCACCGGCTGCTCCTGCCGGGCGTGGATCAGGCGGGCCATCTCCAGGTGAGGGTCCACCGGTCGGTCGATCCTGACCAGGCGGCCCTCGGTCTCAGCCCAGGCGAGAAAGTGTCTCAGGTTCATCCCTTACTCTCTCCATCGCCGGTACAGGCGGTGCTCTATGCCCAATGCGTCGAGCACCTTGCCCACAAAAAAGTCGGTCACGTCGTCCACCGTCTGAGGCCCGGGATAGTAGGCCATTACCGGCGGGAGGATGATCGCCCCGGCCAGCTTGGCCAGGCGCATGTTGTCGATCGCCGGCAGCGACAGCGGCGTCTCGCGGGGCATGAGCACCAGAGGCCGGCCCATGCGCAGCATCATGTCGGCGACCCGCCCGGTCAGATCGCCGGCATAGCCATGGGCGATGGCCGACAGGGTTTTCATCGAGCAGGGGGCGACAACCATCGCCTGCGGCGCGCGTGAGGAGCTGGAGATGGGCGCGGTCAGATCGCCAGGCGCCCAACGGTGGGCGGCCGGCAGTTGCGGATCCGGGCCAACCTCTTGGGCGAGAACCGGTTCGGCTCCACTCGATACGATCAGGTGGACGGTGTGGGCCGCCTGCTGAGCCAGCACATCCAAGAGCCGGACGCCTATGGCGACGCCAGAGGCGCCGGTGATGGCTATGACGATCTCCATTGCCCTATCCTTCTTTGGAAAAAGCTGGTCGGGTCGAGCACAACCCGGATCCTGACACGGATACACGGATGGAACGTCACTTGGCCAGCCTGCTCGAAGGCGCACAGCCGTGCGCCCCTACGGTTTCCATCGGTTGCGGCGCCAGGTCGGGCATGGCAGCTCACCTAAAACAGCTCTTTCGCTCGTCTTGTTAATAGAAAAGGGATCACGCTGAAAGGCTGTGCGTGATCCCTTGATCGCCACTGACTAGGTGACTCGCAGTCTCGTCGAGGGCTCGCCCCCTGTGTTGTGGGGCGGCTATTCCTCCGGCTCTGCTTCGGCCTCTTTTTCCTCTGCCGCTTCCTCGGCCGGCACCTCGGCTTCCACTTCGACCTCCTCGACGACCCGCATATGCTGCAAGCTGGCTATGACATCGTCTGGCTTGTCGAGCGCGGTGATCCCGGACGGCAGCGCCAGGTCGCCGACCAGGATAGTGTCGTGCATAGTGAGCAGACCAGACACATCCACCGTGATATGGTCCTGCAGATCGTCGGGCAGGCACTCTACCTCCAGGATTGAGATCTGGGGGTTGAGCAGCGCTTCGCCCGATTCGACAAGCGGCGGCTCGCCCACAAAGTGGAGTGGAATCGTCGTCCTGACCTTTTCGGTCATCCGCACCTGGTAAAAGTCGACGTGCTGGATCCGGCCGGTGATCGGATGGCGCTGGACCTCGCGGGCCAGGACCGCACGCGGCTGGTCCTCTTGATCGACAAACAGGTTGATCAGCATCGAGCCAGCCTGGCGCAATGTCTTGTCTACGGCGCGCTCCGGCGCCTGTATCATCTTGGACGGCGTGTCCGGTCCAAATATCACAGCCGGGACAATGCCCTCAGATCGCAGCTTTTTGACTTGTTTTCCTGCGACAGTCCTGCTAGCTGACTGTAGCTCAACACGTTCCATAAGACATCTCCTGCAATTCCACAAGTTTTGGTCTCGAAAACAGCGGCCTATTGTAATGCAAAAGCTTTCTTTCGTCAAAAACCGACAAGCAACAAACTGCCCGAGTCCGCCTGCGGCGAGGCTCGGGCAGTTAGCCGTGCTCGATCTCTGTTACTTTTTCACCCACGACACTTTGGCTACGGCCAGCCCGTTGTTCTCGAAATACCGCACCCGGACGTGATGGGTCCCTGCCGGCACGTACAGCTCTGCCCAGTAGGTGCGGACTGATGTGACATGCCATTCGTCGATGATCAGATTGCCGTCCAGGTAGACGCGGATGCCGTCGTCGGCCGTGGCGGTAAAGCGGTAGGTGCCTGCGCTAAAGCTGAAATCGCCGTTCCACACGGCAGAAAATTGATCGGCGGCGACCACGGTCGCCGGAGACTTGTTGCCCCAGTTAAAGTTGATGGCGGCGTCGCTGCGGGTCAGGACCGGATTCCCCTCAAGGTTCGTGTTGTTAAAGTATTTGGCGGTCCATGCGGCGGGCGGCACTTTGGCCCACGACAGCTTGATCTTGGCCGCGCCGGTCGCTTCGTAGTACCTGACCCGTACCTCGTGCACACCTTTGGCGAGGTAAACGTCTTTAACATAAGCTTTATTGCCGGCATCGTGCCACTGGTCGATGATCGGCGTGCCGTCGATCCGCACTACTACGCCGTCATCCGCTTCGACGGTAAAGCGGTAGGTGCCCGCCTCGAAATTCACGTTCCGCACCCAGCGCACGGAAAAGTTGTCGGCCGGCAAGGCGGCGACGGGAGAGCCGCCGCCCCAATCATAGTCTATGGCGTGGGTTTCGGTGCGGGTGAGGACCGGCGGGGCGGTGAGCGAGCGGTTGCTAAAGTATTCGGCCGTCCACATGGTGGGAGAAGGGACGGCCACGCGCTCCATCCAGAATCTGATCCTGGCCAGGCCGGACTGCTCGTAATAGTCGATCCGCAGGGTGTGGTTCCCGGCGGTCATCTGCCTGTCGGCGGTATAGTGGGCGACTGAGGTGACGCGCCACTGATCGATCACCAGTTGGCCGTCGATGAACAGGCGGACGCCGTCGTCCACTTCGAGGTGGAAGCGGTAGTTGGCAGCAGCGAACTTTTGAGTACTGGCAAAGCGCGCCGAAAAGTTGTCAGAACCGACGCCGCTGCCCACAGCTCCCGAACCCCAGTTAAAGCTCACACTTTTGTAGTTGCGGGTGAACTTGGGGCTGCCGCTCAGGTTGCGGTTGTTCCAGAATTGTCCCTTCCAGGGCCCCGCCGCCGTGCAGGGGTAGGGGATCCTCAGCCGCTGGCCGGGGTAGATGAGGTTCGGGTTTCTAATGTTGTTGCAGCAGAGGATAGCGTCTACGGTGGTGCCATAGCGCGCGGCGATGAGCTTCAGATATTCGCCCTGCTTGACGACATGGGTGGTGTAGCAGCAGTTCGCACAGCAGGGCGAATAGTTGGCGCTGGAAGCATAGCTGTTCCGAACGGGGGCAAGCCCGACCAGCACCACGACCAACAACAGAACGATCAGCAGACGCAGTTTCATCGGGACTACTCCTTTCCCTGTCGCAAGTTGCACACCACAAAAGGCTCAGTCACGACTACTATTATATCCCAGATTCTATGAGATTACAATACTCCCCATGGGGTATTTTTAGCAGGACCACAACCTGTCGTGGGCCAAATGCTATGAACTACTACATATCGCGTACGTCCGTTAGCTTGATCTCCTCGATCTGCGACAGGGCTTTGAGCAACATTTCGCGGTTGACGTTCCTCACCTTCATGACCATGCCGGCCCTGGTTGGGTCGTCGGACAGGAACGCCCCGCTGGCCGAGATATACCCTCCCTGATTGGCTATGGCCGTGGTGACTTTGGCGAACTCGCCTGCCCTGTCTGGAACTTCCATGGTGATGCGCAGCCCCTTCTGCCGCGCGGCGAAGAGCTCCAGGAAGACGCGAAACAGGTCGGTCTCGGTAATGATGCCCACCAACTTGCCCTTGCGCACAACCGGCAGACAACCGATCTTGTGCTCCAGCATCAATTGCGCCGCCTCCTCGATGGGGCAATCCTCCGTCGTGGTGA
>JAFGOG010000304.1 GCA_016926595.1 Anaerolineae bacterium | reverse complement strand
TGGCGCATCAGCGTAGCGGCTTACGACGCCATGGGGCAGATGGGGCCGGCCTCGACCGCCATCACGGTCACGACCACCGTCGATGCCTATCGGGTCTACCTGCCGCTGATCAGGCGATGATCGCCAGGATGCGTCATACAATAAGCCTCGTTTTTTCTGTCGTACAAAGTCAAACACCAAGCCCTGTCCACCTCAAGGCAGGTCGTATCGTGGATTGGGCATGGTCAAGAATGAGGTTGTCAACTGTCGACGGTAGGTCTCTCAGGTGCTGACCGATCCGCTTGACACGTACAGGTTCTGGGTGCATAATAGGGGCGTCGCCAGGCCTGTGCCGCAACCCCGAATGTCCGACAATGCCTCTATGGGGAAATCATTCTGCAGGATACTACCTTGCCTTTTCATATCTTGCGATTGCCTTAGTTGAGAATATTCGGCCAGGACACGCTACGCCGGCTCCATCTCCCTGCGGAAGGTGATGAACTCCTTGTTCACGCGATAGCCCAAGCCAGTGTAGAGGTTGAGCGCGCCGCTGGGATTGTCGGCGTCCACGCCGTGCGCCGTCTCGGTCATGCCCATGTCGCGGAACATGCGCATGCTGCGGCTGATGAGTGCCTTGGCCACCCCCTGCCGCCGCCAGGGCCGCCGGACAAAGATGCCCTCGGTGTAGCCGCGCTTCCGGTCGTACTTTTCGTTCTCTTTGTCGTTGAGAAAGTTCTGCACCGCCCCTACCAGCTCGTCGCCGGCCCAGGCGATCTGAAACAGCTCCGGCCGCGTCAACGGGTCATCCCGGTAGGCCTCGAAGCGCACCTCGCTCCAGCCGTCCTCGCTAAAGCCCCAGTGGTCGCGGAACGCCTCGCGCGCGCCCTCCCAGATAGCCCGCAGGTGCTCCTTGCCCACCGGCCTCACCTCCACGCCTTCCGGCAGCGGCAGGTCGGGGATCGGCTCGGCGAGCGAGCGGACCATCTCGTAGCCCCAGCGCACCGGCGTGTAGCCCAGATCCTCGAGCATGAGGCGCCAGTCGGTTTGGGTCTGGCTGGCTCCCACCTGGTAGAAACGGCCGGTGACCGGCCGCGTCTCGGGCAGGCCGGCATCGATCTGGCGCAGCCGCTCCTCGCACCAGCGCACCATGGCGTGGCGCAGGCCCTTGGCTCCCCCTTCTTTTCCGGCGCTGGCGGCAGGCGAGCCGGGGCCAGTGTCGCGCCACTCGGGGCGCAGGTGGGCAAAGTGCTGGTACAGCCGCACGCCGTCGTCTTGCTGGTACCATTCCACCCGACTGTAGCCCACCACCTGTCCGTCCACCTCAACAAAGAGCATATCGTGCCACGGATCCGAGTTCTGGAGGTGGCTGTAATCCCGCGCCACGTCCTCCGCCGACAGCGCCCACTCCGTCTGGTCGGCCGCCAGGCCACTGGCGATCACGTCTGCCATCAGAGGATAGTCGGCCTCGCCGCGAAAGCCGCGAAAGCTCAGGCCGGGGATGGCCGGTGCACCGGGCACGCTGATTGCCGCTTGCTCCTGCTGTGCATGTGGCATGGTGTCTCCTCCTCGCATGCTACTTCTGTCCTGGCCGAGAAATGCCATCCACTCAGCCACGGATCGTTTCAGACAGGATTGCCAGAATTTCTACGCACGCAACATCTTGCAGATCCTGTCCATCCTGTCAACGGTGATATCCCATGGGTCTATTGGGAGGTCGGTGTGCGCGCATAACGGCCCAGGTTGCGCAGGAAATCAAAGTTGCCCCCTTCTGAGGCCTCAGGCCCGGCGAATCCGAGTATGCCCACGTCGGCCAGGACCAACACCTGACCCCCCGCCTCACCATAGTCGACCAGCCCGACCGCCGGTTTTCGACCCACGTCGGCCAGCACCTGGCCGGACAGCATGGAAAAAGGATGCCCATTGTGGCCGATCATGGCCAGGTGCGAGAGCCCTTCCACCAGCGGGTGTTCCAGGCGCTTCGTGGCGGTCGACGAAGAGAGCGTGCTTTCTTCAAACGTGACGCCCAAACGCTCCGAGAGGGCATTGACATCCTGGGCGTCTTCGTTTGCGTCAAACGCTCGCCCGAACAGGTAGATGCGGTGGGCGCTGTTGGTCAGCACCAGCCGCCCTCCCTGCGCCACATAGGCCACCAACGCTTCGATCTCCTCGTCGCTCCACGCCTCATCGTACAGCTCCAGGTCGCCGCCAGGGCCCGGGTAGTCTATCACCGGCAACACGACCACCAACTCTGTTTCGGCCAGATCCGCAGAGGTGATCGCCTGGCCATACGGGATCACGTCCACGTCAAAGCCTTCCCAGGCCAACGCCCGGCTCATGTCGACGAGTGTGGCGGGGGTCATGTGCACGACCTCTGTGTGGCTGGCGACGATCACGGCCCGGTGATCTGGCGCCGGGGTGACACGCAGCTCAGGCAGATCCCAGCCAGTTTCCAATGCGGCGATCAAGGCCAGGGAAGTCACATCTTCCAGCAGGCCCCCCTGTTCCCGGATGGCCGCTACGGTGTCGTAGGGGCTGTGGGCACAATCGCCCATTTCGCTGCCAAAGGCAAAGCCGGCCGTCGGCACGAAACCGTGGAAGACGCCGTTGTCGGAACCGATGCCCTGGTAGTCCTCTACCTCGTCGATGGGGATATCCCTCGCCTCTGCCTTTTCCTCCAGGTAGCGGGGGAAGGCAAGCCGGCTGTCGCCAAACCTGCTGTAGGACCAGCCATCCAATACGAGAATCGGGCCGGGCGTGGAGACAATGATCCCATCCATCACAAAGGCCGCCAGTGTCCGATCGAGCAGTTCCTGGTGCGTATTGACGAAATACTGCGAACCATAGAGCCCAATTTCCTCACTGCCAAACCAGACCAGGTAGAGGTCAACCGCTGGCTGAAGCTGTGCCTCGTTCAGGACGTGCGCCACCTCCAGCAGGGCGACCGAACTGATGCCGTTGTCAATGGCCCCGGGGGAATTCGCACTATCGAGGTGGGCGCCGAGGATGATCGCCTGCGTTGGGTCCGCACCGGGAATGCGCGCGACCAGATTGCCCGAGGTACCCGGCGAGAAAACGTCGGTGTCCCAGAGCAGGCGGGCCGTCTCGACCTGCGATAGCTCCTCCCAACTGGAGATGCCTGCCGGGGTGAGGTCCTCGAGGCGGGTGTATAGGGTGGGGATGGCTGCCTCGGTGGTGATTCCTTCGAGGGCGAGCCCATCCCCAACGAACTTGCCCTGGCTCCCCTTACTCTCATTGGAGAATTGCGTCACCAGCACCAGGCCCGCTGCATCCTTTTCTATGAGCTTGGCGACGATCTGCGCGGTCTCTTGAGAGCCACCTTGCCTATACGCCGGGTCTATATTGATAACCGCACTGTCCAGGAACACAATCCTGCCCCGGACGTCGCTCTCTTCCAGAGCGTCGATTTCACTGGCGGAACGGATCAACAGGGCGCCCCCTTCGACTATGACTGGGTTTCGTTCCGAATCGTTGAGTTCACCATCCGAGTCGAAACGAAGAGCCTGGACAACATCATGCCGGTGACCTCGCGGGGCATCGGCGGGCACTTCGGTCTCTTGTCCCTGTGTGGTCAGGTATAGCCGGGTGTCCCACAGCTCCGTAGCCAGGAAAACGTGGAAACTCTCGCGCTCCAGTTCCAGGCCCAGGTCTTGCAGGTAGGCCAATTCCTCCAGGGTGTTGGCGACAGTTTCGAGCGCCTCGGCTTCTCCTTCTGTGGCCGAATTGCGCCAACCGGAATAAGGCTGAATGCTGGTCAGTTCCCCCAAGAAGGCAAAGAGACGATCTTGGGAGATGAGGGACAGGGGGGCGATCGGCAGCTCGGGTGTGTCCCCAGGTGCCGGGATGGTCGTAGGCACCGAGGTGGGCATTGCCGTGGACGGAAGGGGCTTGTCTGATGCTCGTGTCGTCAGCGTTGGCGGAACAAGGGTCGCCGCAGGTGGGAGCGGTGTATGCGTAGGGAGTATCGGCGTGGCGGTAGGCTCGATTGCTCCGCAGCCGATGGCCAAAAACAAAACAAGAATGGCTGGAGTGATGGCTCTGTTTCGGTTATGCATCTCTTCTCATCTCCCCCACTTGTCAATAGTATCAACCCGCCACCAAGCCCGAGCGTTCAGGGGAGGTCTAGAATGCAGGAAAGGGCGATGCCGTCCAGTATTGGGCGGAAGATAGGACAGGTGGCCAATCCGAAGGCACTATCCTGGTAGCTGGGATACTCCATGCGGCAGAAAACACGACTGCGCGGATTCTTCTCATCCAGGATTGGACTATGTATCTCGTGCTGAAATTGGCTGCCGCCCTGGCGATCATCCTGATCGACCGGATGTGGAAAAGACTGCCCTCCGATCATCCGGCCGTGTACCAGGAGCCGGCACCTGCTGGCTGAGGATGTAGAGCGATGCGGTTGGCCCAGTGTGAACATGGTCCGAATCTTCCAGAGGATAAGCAGAATGCGGTCTCTGCCCGGTACCTGCGGCAGAGGCAGTCTGCCGCTGCACCGAGAATTGGCTACCGAGTCTCCCACGCTAGAAAACTCGTGCTTGACAGATACCGAGTTCACCTGTATACTTTACAGTAAAGGCACCATACTATTCCCCTGGTCCGTTGCAAGGTGCCTGCACATCGTCCATTTGCGCCGGATATTGCACCCACAGCGGGGCAGCGTCGGTCACACACGTCCACAGGTCAGAAGGTGTGGAGGTAGTGCGATCTTTCCGGCAACTCTATCGTCTTGATCAGGCTCTGAACGATCAAGGCGATCCTCTTTTGACACTTTTTGGTAGTTCGTGATCTTGGATTGGTAGCCTCGATGTGCTTTAATGGTGGCAGCACTGGCAGGAGGACAGTAGTTCTGAGGGCAGAGTCGGCCTGGACTTGCCCGCCAACGGCATAGCACAGGCGCGAGGCACTTTGCTCGCCACACCGGTTTGCGGAATGAAATGAGGAGGGTACAATGGGAAAGGAACAACGCGTCGGTTTTCTGCTGAGCCTCATGTTCAGTGCTCTGCTCCTGGCGGCGTGCGCGGCCACGGAAACAGCCACGCCGGTTCCCCCCACGCCGACGACTGTGCCGGCTACCTCCACGCCCGTCCCGCCGCCGGCAACGCCGATGCCGACGGCCACACCGAAACCCACGGCGACCCCGGCGCCGCCGTCAGCCGAGGCTTTGTTGCAGGCCGCCTTTGAGACCTCGCAGCAGGCCAGCGCCTATCGCTTCAACGGAGAGATGCAGATCACGCTCAGTGGCCCGGCCGTCGCTGGCGGGATGGAGATCCCGGCACGCCTGGCCGGCGGCATCCAACCGCCCGACCGGATGCAGAGCACCATCAGCGCCTGCAGCCAAGACCGAGCCAGCGCAGCCTGCCAGGGTGGAGCCTCCGCCTCCTGCCCATATGGAACTTTTCCACCGTGGCTCAGATATCGAGATCGTTTGGAAATGGTTCGGCTGGGAAACCTTGCTCCAGGCAATTGGCCTGGTATTTGTGGGTTGGGTACTCTTCTGGGTGTACTCGAACGCGGGCACAGTCAACCGGTACCGTGGCCGGGCAACAAGGGAATGAAGGTCTCTAATGTCAAGAAGGTATACACAAAAGAAGAGATCCACCAATCCCGCTCCTGCGGAGGTCTCGGAACCAGGACGACCCATACCTATAAAGTGCACGCCCTCACACGTGATGAGCAAAGTGTGGAGCTGGTTGGCGGTCTCAAAAAGCAGGAGCAAGCACTTTTTATCACGCAGCAAGTTGAGAAGTACTTGGGCATTTAGCGTGCGCCCGTAGAAGCCAGAGTCATTCTGTTGTGAGGTATAACAGCTCGTGGGGAAGGGGTGACAGCCATGATGCACAACGAGCCGGTCGTCCTCTGCGGCCTCTCCGAGCAGGAAGCGGCCGAGCGGCGGGCCAGGGGCCTGGGCAACGACGCCCGGCTCAAGACAGGCCGCACGTACGGCCAGATCGTTCGCGAGAACCTGCTCACCTTCTTCAACCTCGTGCTCTTTGGCCTGGGCGGCGTGTTGCTGCTGCTGGGCAGTCCCCGCGATGCCTTTTTCACGGCCGCCATTGGGCTCGTGAACGCCCTCATCGCCACGGCCCAGGAGGTCCGGGCCAAGATCAAGCTGGATCGCATCGCCCTGCTGGCCCGCCCCAGGGCCATAGTCATCCGCGAGGGGCAGGAGAAGGAGGTCGACCCGTCGGCCGTGGTGGTGGGCGACCTCCTGGTAGCCGGCCCCGGCGACCAGATACTCGTGGACGGCGTCCTGGTAAGCGACCGGGGAGCGGACCTGGACGAATCGCTGCTGACCGGTGAGTCAGATCCGGTGCCCAAAAAGCCCGGCGATGTCGTCTACTCGGGCACCTTTGTCCTTAACGGACGCGTCGTCTATGAGGCGCAAAAGGTCGGCAAGGAGAGCTTTGCCAACAAGCTGGCCCAGAGCGCTCGCACGTTCACCCGTGAGCTGACCCCGCTCCAGCGCGAGGTCAACCTGGCGGTCCGCGTCCTCCTGCTCCTGGTGCTCTTTTTCGGCGTGCTTATCGTCGATGACTACATTATCAACCACAATCTCACCATCCTCGAGAGTGTCCAGGCTGCCTCGGTGGTCTTTGGCCTGGCGCCCAGCAGCCTCTTTCTGATGATCGTGGTGACCTATGCCCTCGGCGCGGTGCGGATTGTAGACAAGGGGGCGCTGGTGCAAAAGTCGAACGCGGTCGAGTCGCTGTGCCATGTGGACGTGCTCTGCCTGGACAAGACCGGCACGCTGACGGCCAACAAGATCCGCCTGAACGAGGTCGTGCCCCTGGCGCACCTGGACGCGGACAGCGTCCGGCAGATCCTGGGCGCGTACGCCCGGAGCGTATCGGTGGCCAACCGTACCTCGGAGGCCATCGCGGCCGCCTGCGACGGCGCGCTGCGGCCTATCCGGGATGAGGTGCCTTTCTCTTCGGCCCGCAAGTGGAGCGCGCTTGCCTTTGACGACACGGACTCGGAGCCGGTTATCCACGGAACGTACGTGCTCGGCGCCCCCGAAATACTAGAGCCCGCCCTGGCACAGGGGGACGGCGCCTGGCAGGCGACCGCGCAGGAGTGGGCGGAAGAGGGGCAGCGGGTGGTCATGTTCGCCTTCCGGCCCGAGATGGTGCCCCTGTCCGACCCGGGCGGCCAGCCATGCCTGCCCCCCGATCTCATCTCACTGGGGCTGCTCGGCTTTACCGACGAACTGCGGCCGGATGCGCGCCGCACACTCGACGGCTTTCGCCAGGCCGGGATCCAGGTCAAGATCATCTCCGGCGACAACCCACAGACCGTGGCCGCCCTGGCCAGACAGGCAGGGCTGGGCGAAGAGGGCGCCCCCCTGCCAGTCGTCTCCGGCCTCGACCTGGCGGCGATGGACGACAGCCAGTTCGCCCAGGCCGCCGGTGAGGCGGCGATCTTTGGCCGCATCACTCCGGAGCAGAAGCAGCGATTGGTCCAGGCGCTCCGCGCCCGCGGCCGCTACGCCGCCATGACGGGCGACGGTGTCAACGACGTGCTGGCGCTCAAGCACGCCAAACTGAGCATCGCCATGCAAAGCGGCACGCCGGCCACCCGCGGCGTCGCCGACATTGTGCTTCTGGGAGATGCCTTTTCTGCGCTGCCCGAGGCGTTTCTGGAAGGCCAGCGAATCATGAACAGCATGGGCGACGTGCTCAGGCTCTACCTGACGCGCATCTTGTGCCTGGCGATCAACATCGCCACCGTGTCCATGCTCGCGGCCGGCTTTCCGTACACCCCGGCGCAGAACTCGGTCATCGCCATCTTTACCCTGTCGATCCCCTCGCTGGCGCTGGCGCTGTGGGCCCGGCCTGCCCCGGTGCCCCATGGCAGCGTCCTGCGGCGGCTTGCCAACTTTGTGATTCCGGCAACCATCGTCACCGCCCCTGCCCTGAGCCTGGTCTATGCCTGGTTTTACACGACCACCCGCGATATAGCGTATAGCCAGCTCATGATGACCTATGCCACGATTACCACCGGCCTGCTGCTGGTGGTCTTTGTCGAGCCGCCGACCCGCTTTTTCGCAGGCGGCGACCAGTTGGCCGGCGATTGGCGGCCGACGATCCTGGTCCTGGGCCTCTTTGTCGTCATGCTCATCAGCCCCTGGGTGCCAGCCCTGAATGACTTTTTCAGCCTCGGCGGGCTGCGCCAGCCGGTGGATGCCCTGATCATTGGCGGCATCACGCTGGTGTGGATGCTGGTACTGCGGTTCACGTGGAAGCTCAAGCTGTTCGACCGTTACCTGGAAGTGGAGCTGCAGCCTGTCGACCGTTGACGGTCCAGCCGGTTGCCGGGCCACGGCTTTGAGCCTGGGAAAAAGCAGAGATCCTGGCTCAAGTGGGAGAGGACCCATACAGGGAGGGGAGGAGAAAAATGTCCTGGCTAGGTGAGAACATCGGCATGATACTGGCCATTCTGGTACTGGGTGGCGCAGGACTTGTCCTCTTGGGCGCCTTCGGGCATATCCGATTCCCGTACTTTGGTGGTATGCGAATGCCGTGGGACGAGCGAAAAGGGGATGCATGATGGAGTCGATCTCGCGGTCAGAGGACGAGTCACTGCGCCGTCGTCTGCAGATTCCCGACCAGGCCGACCGTGTGCTCATCTTTGCCGAGTCGAGCCACTGGGATCCGAACTGGATGCTCACCTCGGAAGCGTACTACCAGCGCTTTGTGCACGCCAACCTCGACGCCGCGCTGGATGCCCTGGAAAGCCAGCCACGGCGGGTCTATTCCATCGAGTGTGTGTTTTTCCTGCGCATGTACTGGGATCGCTGTCCCGCGCAGCGAGAACGGCTAGGCGCGCTGATCAACGAGGGGCGTTTGCGCCTGACCAGCAGCGGCGTGACCACCGCCGATACGCTGCTGCCCAGCACCGAGGCCATCTTGCGCGACCTGCTACTTGGGCAGGAATGGCTGCGGGCCAACGGCTTGCACCAGGAACCCAGGCTGGCCTATTTCGCCGACAGCTTTGGCTGCTCGCCGGCGTTGCCTTCGCTGCTGAACGCGGCGGGCTTTGATCGCACGGCGATCACCCGCGTGGATGGCATGCACTTTGTCGGCTGCGACCTGGAACCCGCCGGGCGTTTCCCCCGCCCCGGCTCGAGCGCCGAGCTGCTGCTCAAAAAGGAGGGGTCGCTGGACTTTGTCTGGCGCGACCGGAGCGGGGCCGAGCTCCTGTGCCACTGGAACGCCTATACCTATGGCCAGGGCGACATGCTCGCTTTTCGGGGCCTGACGCGGGTGTACCTGGTCAGAGTTGCCTGGCCGGCGCGCTCCGATCGACACGTGGCGCGGCGCATCGGCCAGTACGTGGCCCAGTTGCAGCCGTACAGCCGCACACCCTATCTGTTTTGCCCCATCGGGTTCGACTTTGTCGAGCCGATCCCCGACCTGGTGGAGCTGCTTGACCGTTACAATCAGAACCACTATCCACAAACCGGCATCTGGGCCGTCCTGGCCGGCCTGGATGACTACCTCGCGCTGGTCGAGGATTATCGCGATCAACTGCCGGTACTGGCGCTGGATCCCAATCCCTATTGGACCGGCTTTTACACCGCGCGCCCGGCGCTCAAGCAGCGCTGCCACCACCTGGTCGACGACCTGCTGCTGGCCGAGCGGTTGTCGTGGCTGCCAGAAAACCGGGGGGCCGAACCGGCAATCACTACGGCACTACAAGATGCCTGGTGGCACGCCGCGGCCAGCAACCACCACGATTTTATCACCGGCACCTCGCCGGACCCGGTGGTGGACGAGGAGCAGATTCCGTGGCTGGAAGAAGCCACCGCATCCGCCCGCGCGGCCATCAATCGGTTGAGCCCGGTGTGGCCAGAGCCTGCTGCCAGCACCGTGACCCCGGCGGTGCCCGCCTGGCAGCGCCGGAACGGCATGGTTGAGGTGCGCACGTCACACTATCTCATCCAGGTCGACGAAAAGGGGGGAGGGACCATCGCCAGTTTGCACCGGGCCGATACGGGCCAGGCGCTGCTGACCGGCCCCTCGAACGAGTTGATCGGCTACCAGGAGACGGGTGGACTGTGGCGCATGGGGCACGAGTTCTGGGGGGGGCGCTGGAAAGAAAAGGGGCCGGGCCAGGTAGTGGGCCCGGTCGAGGTCCGTGAAGTGGCTGGCGGGTTGGAGCTGTCGGGCACAACCGTGCTGGGCGGTGAGACTTTTCGTCGCTCGTTGTGGCTGCGCAGCGATTCGCCGCTGATTCGCTGCTGCGTGGAGGGCCGGGCGGCGGCGCGGCAGACGGTGACGGTGCGCTGGGGCACCGACATTGTGACCGAGCGGCTGGTGATGGACACACCGGGCGGCGTGATTGCCCGCCCGCCCCAGCGTATCTACGATCCGACCTTCTGGCCGTTCCAGCACCTTGTATCGCTGTCCGACGAGCAGTGCCCGTGTGGATTGGTGCTGCTGCAGGCGCTGCCGGGGGCGGTTTCCTACCGGCCGGGCGTGTATGTTGAGCTGGTGGCCCATCGCAATGCCACGCGCGAAAAGATGTTCGGATTGGTCCCCATTCCGGGCAACCCGGCCACCGGCCATGAGCGAGAGATGTATGCCCTGGAATACGCCCTCCTGTTCACCGCGGGCGGCGACTGGCCGCAAGCCGATCTGCCCCTCTGGATCGACTGCCTGGCCGAGAGCCCCTGGGACGTGACCGATCGCATCGAGCTGCGCCGCCGGGTTGCTGCCGCGCCGGCCGTCGATCGGCCCGACGTCCGGATTACGGCCGTCAAGCCGGCCTCGCGGGGCGAAGGGGTGATCCTGCGTCTGTACACGTTGACTGTGCCCGATTCCGCCATCACCGTCACCTGGCCCGATCGGGCCATCCGGGGGGCGTCCCTGTGCGACGCCCGCGAGCGTGACATCCGGCCGTTGGCAGTGGAAGGCGAGGGCGTTCGCCTGCACATGCCGGGCACCATTGCCACATTGCGGCTCCTCTTTTAGGGGAGGGCCGGATGTATGACGATCGGGCGTGGGGGAGATGGATGCCGAGCCTGGCAAGGATGCAGCCAGGGGACCGGCGCTTTGGCCATGGAAGTGAAGGAGGAGAGATGAACCGCTTCGAGGACCTCGCGAGTCTTCGTCCGCACATCGGTGACCGTGACGTCGTCCACGCTCTGCCAGTTCCTGTCTGGCGGGATGACCCGTGCCACTGCCCGGTCACGGCTGGTGATGACATATCCTTCGCTCGCCCAAACAGATCGAACGAGCACATCCAGGTGAGCCGTAAGGGACTCGAACCCCCAACCCGCTGATTAAGAGTCAGCTGCTCTACCAATTGAGCTAACGGCCCACAGTGGACAATATTATAGCGGGTTTGGGGAGCAGTGTCAAAAACCAGCAAAGCGGTGGGAGATTACTTGGCCCCAACGACAGCCCTCGCCATGACAGGGGGCGAGGCGGGCTTGCGCCGAGAGGGGAAGAATTCGCCACAGGCCGCAAAGAGTGCTATAATTGTCCGCTCGGAGGGAGTGGTCGTTGAAAAAAGCTCGCTTTTGGATTGGCATCATCATCAGCATCATCGCGCTTGCCTTTGCCTTTCGCCAGGTCGATCTGAAAGAGGTGTGGGCGGCGCTTGCCGGCGTCAACTACTGGCTGCTGGCCGCGTCGCTCGTCCCACTCGTCCTCTTTCTTGTCTTGCGCGCCGTGCGCTGGCGCCTCCTCTTCTACCCGCAGCGTGGCCTGCGCCTGTCGAATCTCCTGTCAGTGATCTGCATCGGCTATATGCTCAGCAACATCTTTCCGGCCCGGCTGGGCGACGTGGCCCGCGCCTACCTGCTCGGCGACACGGAAGAAATAAGCCGCACCGCCGCCTTCTCGACCGTGGTTGCCGAGCGCGTGCTCGACGCGCTGGCGGCGGTGGCGGGCTTTTTCATCATCCTGCCCTTCGCGCCGCTGCCCGAGTGGATGATCAACTCGGGCATGACCGTAGGGGTAGTGGCGTTGGTGGCAGTGGCACTCTTTGTCGTGCTTGTGCGCCGCAAAGAGTGGACGCTGCGGCTCCTCGACACCATTCTGTGCGGGCTGCACTGGCCCGACCGCCAGGCCGTGGGCCGCTTTGGTGAGCGGATGGCCGAGCGCACCCACCTGCGGTTCCTCGGCCGCCTGATGGCGCGCCTGCCCTGGGTCGACCGCGCCGGGCTGAGCGAATTTGCCGGCTCGTTGATCGATGGCTTGAGCGGCATCGCCACGCTGCGCCTCGGCCCGCTGCTGCTGATTGAGTCGGCAGTCATCTGGCTCGTCATCGCCGGTTTCTACTGGCTGGTGCTGCTCGCCTTCGATCCCGGTCAGCCGTTCGTCGCGGCAGTAGCCGTGACGTGCGTTACGGCGCTGGGCATGACCATCCCTTCGTCCCCCGGCTTTATCGGCGTCTTTGAATTCCTGGCGCGCGAGACCCTCGTCCTCTTTGGCATGGCCCCTGGCCCGGCGCTGAGCTATGCGCTGGTCGCACACGCAGTGACCTATGCGTCGCTCACCGTGCTCGGGCTGGCCGGGCTGGCCCAGCAAAACGTAACCTACAGCCAGCTACAGCAGCGAATCTCGTCGGAGGCTCATACCCCATCGTGAAAGTGCTGATCGTCCTGACCTACTACCGCCCGCACGTCAGCGGGTTGACGATTTATGCCCAGCGGCTGGCGGCAGCGCTCGCCCACCGCGGGCACCAGGTAACAGTGCTCACGTCGCGCTACGACCGCTCGCTGCCACAGCAAGAGACGATCGAAGGCGTGCGCGTGGTGCGCGTGCCGGTGCTCTTTCGTATCAGCAAGGGCGTGATCATGCCCACCTTCCCGTGGCGGGCGTGGCGCCTGATCCGCCAGCACGACGTGGTGAGCATCCACCTGCCCCAGTTTGAGGCCAGCCTGCTGGCGCTGTTGGCCCACCTGGCGCGCCGGCCGGCAGTGCTCACCTACCACTGTGACCTGCAGTTGCCCAGGGGATGGTTCAACCGCATCGTCGACCGGGTCGTGTTCCTCAGCAACTACCTGGCCGGCCACCTGGCCCAGGGTGCGGTAGCCTACACCGAGGATTTTGCCCGGCACTCCCCCTTTTTGTCGCGCTTCCTCCACAAGGTGCACGTCATCCCACCGCCCGTGATCATGCCGGTGCCCGATCCGGAGGCGGTGGAAGCATTCCGCGCCCGGCATGGCCTGGGCGCCGGGTCGCTGCGCCGGCCAGTGATCGGCATGGCGGCGCGGCTGGCGACAGAAAAAGGAGTCGAGGTGCTGATCGAGGCGGTGCCGCATCTGCTGCAAGAATTTCCCCGCCTCAAGGTCCTCTTTGCCGGCCAGTACCAGGACGTCATGGGCGAAGAAGCGTATTACGAGCGGCTGATGCCCATGATCAAAGCCCTGGGCGAGGATCAGGGCGAGCCGCGTTGGGAATTCCTGGGCATTCTGAATCAGGAAGCGATGCCGCCTTTTTTTGCCGCGTGCGACGTGTTGGTCGTGCCCAGCCTGAACAGCACCGAGTCATTCGGCCTGGTGCAGGTGGAAGCGATGCTGTGTGGCACGCCGTCCATCGCGAGCGACCTCCCCGGCGTGCGCCAGCCCCCGCGCATGACCGGCATGGGCGAGGTGACCCCCATCGGCGATGCCGGGGCACTGGCCGAGGCGATCCGGCGCGTCCTTCGCGACCCCGCCGGCTACAGCCGGCCGCGGCGGGCCATCGAGGAGACATTCAGCCTCGACCGGACCGTGACGGGGTACGAAGCGCTCTTTGATACCCTGGTGAACGACAGGATGTGGGAAGGGCAGCAGGCCCAAGCCCGGGAGCCCAACGCGTGAGCGCCCAGCCCTCCCCCCTGGGATCGCCGAGCACCCGCTCGGCCCGGGCGCTAGGCCGAAAGTTGTGCAATTTCGTAGGACCGGCGAATTTACATCCAATTCGCGATACGGCCTCGGCCCTCCCCCCTGCCCGATCATGACCGGCGATCTACTCTGGAAACATCTGCGCGAGCTCCCTGCCTTCAGGGCGCTGCTCCGCGCCCAGGAAGCGCGCTTTTACCAGGATTGGCTGCCGCTGGAGCAGCCGGTGCTCGACGTGGGCTGCGGCGATGGGCACTTTGCCGCCGTGGCCCTCACTCCACAGAGTGGCGTGCTGGCCGCGGGCGTCGACCCCGACGCCCGGATGCTGAGCGAGGCCCGGGCGCGAGGCGCATACCGGGGAGTGACCCAGGCGCTGGGCGACAGGCTGCCCTTCGCCGGCGGCACGTTCGCGACGGTGGTCAGCAACTCGGTGCTGGAGCACATCCCCGAGGTGCAGCCTGTGCTGGACGAGGTGAGCCGCGTACTGCGCCCCGGCGGCAAATTTCTCTTTTGTGTGCCCGGCGACGATTTTGCGCACTTGCTCTTCTTCCCGGGCCTCTTTCGGCGCCTTGGCCTGCCCGGTCTGGCCGCGCGCTACGAGCACTACTTTAACCGGATTTCGCGCCACCACCACTGCGACGGGCGGGAGGTGTGGCGGCTGCGGCTGGCCGAGGCGGGGCTCGAGATAGACCACAGCTTTACCTACTTTTCGCGCCGGGCGCACCATGCCCTCGACCTGGGCCATTACCTCGGCGGGCCCAGCCTGGTGGCGAAAAAGCTCTTTGGACGGTGGATCCTCGCCCCGGCGCGCTGGAACCTGGCGCTGACAGAGCGCTGGCTGCGGCCGCTGTACGAGGAGCCGCTGCCCGAGACAGGAGCGTACCTCTTTTTCGTCACCCACAAGCCGCCCTGGATCTCGATACCCCCACCGGCAGACGGAGACGTGCCGTGAGACGGAGCCGCCGCGTCGGTGCCTGGCTGCTGTTGGTCGCCGCCCTCGGGCTGGCCGCACTGGGCCAGCACTATTTTCTCCACCGGCGCGACTATTTGTGGGACGGCCTGATCTTTTTCACCACCGCAGCCGCCTGCTTTCTCCTCGCGTGGCGCGTGGCCGGCGGCACCGCGCGCACGGCGCCGGCCCGGCGGGCGTCAATGCCCTGGGTGGCGTGGCTGCGTGCCCGTGCGGCGCAGGCGATCCTGTTGGCCCTTGGCCTCTTTCTCTGCCTGGTGGCGACGCTCCTGTCAGCCGGGCGCGGACTCGACGCGACGATGGGCGATGCCATCCTGCCCTGGCTGCTTGGAATGACAGCCGTTGGCGCCGCCGCAGCGTGGCCGCCGCGCGCGTCGCAAGCAGCCGACGGCCCGGCGGACGAGACCGTACCGGAGGCGGAGGGGGGAATGGGCGTGCCAATTCGCAGGCGCCTGGCGCAGGTGTCACGCGCCGGGTGGCTCGAAGCAGCGGGGATTGCCGGCCTGACACTGCTGGCACTGGGGCTGCGCCTGGCAGCCCTCGACCGCATCCCCTTTACCGTCGGCGGCGACGAGGCGTGGCACGGGCTGCTGGCACGGCAGGTGCTGCAGGGCGAGCTGCGCAATCCCTTCCACATGGGCTACATGTCAATGCCCACGGCCTTTTACTGGCCGCTGAGTTGGGCGATGTGGCTGATGGGAAGCAACGTGGTGGGGCTGCGGCTGCCGGCGGCACTGGTAGGCGCGGCCACGGTGCCGCTGCTCTACCTCTTTGTGCGCGACCTCTGGAGCGAGCCCCTGCACCTCGGGGGCCGGCGGACGGCGCTCATCGCCGCCGCCTTCCTGGCCGGCTATGACTATCACGTCCACTACAGCCGGCTGGGGGCGAACAATGTGTGGGACCCACTTTTTGTACTGGTGGTAATGTGGGCCGTGGCGCGCGGGCTGGCGGCAGCGCGCGACAGGGACGCCGAGAAATGGTTCCTCGCCGGCGGGCTGGTCATGGGGCTAAGCGTCTATTTTTACACCGGGGCGCGGCTGCTGCCGCTGCTGGTGGGGGCGTACGCGGGGTTCGTATGGCTGCAAGGAGTATTCGGCGCCGCCCACGCACCGACCGGGCGGCGCATCGGTGCCGGGCTGGCCCTCCTCTTCCTCGCTTTCGTGATTGCCGCCGGGCCGATGCTCAGCTTTGCCGCCTCGCACCCCGACGACTGGAACGCGCGCATCAACCAGGTGGGCATTCTACAATCAGGCTGGCTGGAACGCGAGCCAGGGCTGACGGGCAGGACAACGGCGGCGATCCTGGCGGAGCAGTTCCTGCGCGCCGCGGGCGCCTTTCACGTGTTCGCCGACAGGACCGTGTGGTATGGAGCGGAGCGGCCGCTGCTCGGCTTTCTACCTGGCATTCTGGCGCTGCTGGGCATGGCCTGGGCAGCAGCGCACTGGCGGCAGCGGCGCTACTTTTTGCTGCTCACCTGGTTCTGGTCGGTGGTCATCACAGGTGGGATGCTGACAGAGAGCCCACCGTCGAGCCAGCGGCTGGTAATCGCCATCCCGGCCGTGGCGGTGTTGGTGGCGGTGGGGCTGGAGCAGACGGTGCGGCTGGCACGGCGGGTCCTGGTCTTTGACAGGCGGGGGGCAGACACAATTCTCGCCCTGGTGACGGTGGCGCTGGTGGCGGCGAGCGTGCGCTTCTACTTTGTCGAGTTCACGCCAGAACGGCGCTATGGGAGCTGGAACGGTGAGACGGCGACCAGGATCGGCCACTATCTACGCCACGTCGACGGCGACTACCAGGTGTATCTACTGGGCGCTCCAGACATCTACTGGAGCTTTGGCACGATGACCTTCCTGGCGCCCCAGTTCTCGGGGCACGACATCGTCGAGCCACTCGATGGTCCCCCCACGGGGGTGGATGAGAGCCAGAACGCGCTATTTATCCTGCTGCCCCACCGCGCCGGCGAGCTGCCATATCTCCAGGCCGCCTTTCCCTCAGGGATCGTTGAGGAATTTCACGACGAGAAGGAGCGGCTGCGGTTCGTGACCTACAGCGTCGAGTTCTAGCCGTCTCACCCGCCAGCAAGTCCTGAGCGACGGCGCCACCAGGAGAGAAGCAAAACCACCGCGCTGATCAAGACCAGCAGCAGGTCGACAGCCTGGCCCAAGCGCCAGGGGCCAAGGTAGATCGATTCGTCGCCCCGGGTAAAGCCGAGAAAAAAGCTGCCAGCAAAATAAAACAAGAGGTAGAGCCAAAAGAGCGTACCGGGCCGAGAAAATGCGCGGCGCAGCCGCACGACGCCCCCCAAGAGCACCAGGGCATAGACGAGGCCAGCCGCCTGGGTAGCAAAGCGCGAGGCATCGACACCGTACAGATCGGGCAGGATGGCATACCCCCAGCCCTCCCCCGGCGCGCCACAGGCACAGCCGGCGGCCAGGCACGCAGCCCAGCCAAAGGCGATGCCCACGGCCAGGCCCGGGGCCAGGGCATCCACCAGGCGCCACAGATCGACGAGCCTGTAGCCCTGCAGCCAGGCCAGGGCGACGACGGCCAGCGTGCCCGCCACGAACGCGCCGTGGAATGACAGGCCCCCCTCCCAGACACGCAGCAGGCGCGCCGGCTCGCCCGCAAAGGCGGGCCAGTTCACAGCAGCAAAGGCGACACGCCCCCCCACGATACCGGCGACCACGGCCCACAGGCCCGCGTCGAGCGCCGCTGCGGCACTGCCGAACAGGCGGCGGCCCTCGGCGCGGGCCAGCACGAGGGCGAGGATCAGGCCCAGGTCGAGGAGGAGCGTGTAGGTCGGCACGCTGAGACGGCCGACCGTCAAGAGCGTCGGATACACAGGCGCAGGCTACTCCTGTAAGCCCTGGACAATGCGCACATAGCGCTCAGCCAGCTCTTGCGCCTCCCTGTCGCTGGGCGCCTCGGCATAGATGTGGAACCGGGGGTAATCGGGATCGGGCAGGACGAGAGCCCACTTCCCTTCGCCCAGCACGATCTTGATGCCATCGATCAGCTCGGCCCGCCGGTCCTTGTATTGCTCGTTCAGCAGGCGCATGACCGTGCCCTTCACCTCCCACGGAGCGGCAACCTGCTGGTGGCTGACATAGAACTTGGGCAGGCTGTCGACAATGGTCGAGATGCTCGTGCCCTGGATGGCCAGAAATTCGAGGAGCCTGACCGTGGCCATCAAGCCATCGATCGCCGACTGGAAATGAGGAAAGACAAAGTTGCCCCCTCCATCGGCGCCCAACACGACCCCCTCGTGCGTCGACGCCTCCATCAGGTCGTGGGGATCAGCCTTGCACCGCAGCACCTGCCCGCCGTGGTTCGCGGCGATCCGGTCAAAAATGGTGGGCATATTGACCGGCACGACGAGAGTGCCGCCGGGGCTGGCCCGGAGTGCCAGCTCGGCCATGGCGGCCGTGGCAATCGTCTCGGGCACATAGTGGCCGTGCTCATCAACCAGGAACACTTTCTCACCGCCGACGTCAAGGCGCACGCCCAGGTGGGCTCCGAGCACGCCGGTGATGAGGGTCAGCTCACGCAACTCCTGATCGAACTCCTGTGGCGTGACCGACATCTTTTCGCCATCGACGTGCGACGCGAGGGGCACCGCCTCCACGCCGAGCGCAGTAAGGATCTGGGGCAGAACTTCGGCGGTCGGGGCATAGGCATAGTCGACGACGATCCGAAAGTGGGCCTTGCGGATGGCCTCGACGTTGACGGCGCGCAAAAAGCCCTCAACATAGACTTCGGCGACGCGCGGCGCATAGTCGATCGTGCCGATCTCGTCCAGGTACACGCGCCGAAAGTCCTCGCGGAAAAAGATACGCTCGATGCCACGCTCTGCGCTCTTGCTCAGGTTGCGGCCCTGCCCATCAAAGAAACGGATGTCCACCACACGCTGGTCAAACGGGGAGAGGCGCACGTGCACACCGCCGCGCGCGTCGGTGACCCTGGTGTAGTAGCGGGCCACGGGGATCGGCATGGAGCGCAAGTCCTGGGCGTGGACGCCGGCCGAAGGCAAGCCCGAGATAACGGCGCGCTTGATCATGCGTGGGCTGCGGTGGGGGTCGCGGTTAATGGTAACATTGCTGCCCTTGGGCAGGCTGGCCCCATAGGCGGCGCCAAGCCTGGCAGCGAATTCGGGGGTGAGATCGACGTTGACGACTCCGGTGACGCCAAAGCGCCCAAAGAGGACGCGCCGCCCACGCGCACCCCAGATGATGCTCGTCTTGACAGTGGCGCCCGGCTCGATCTCTTTTTCGGGCCACACCTTGACGTTGGCGTGCAAAACAGCCCCCTCGCCCACGATGCAGTTATCGCCGACGACGGCCCCCTCAAAGAGGACGGCACGGCTCTTGACGTTACATTGGCGGCCGACGATGGCGCCCCGCACCTCGGCTCCCTCGCCAATATAGCTGTTGCGCCAGATGATGCTGCGGTCGATGTGAGCACGGTTGTCGACGATGGTATAGTCGCGGATCACCGTCGGGCCGTGGACGATCACCCCCCCCTTGATCTTGACCTCCTCGCCGAGGAAAATCGGGCCATAGAGCTGCGCATCGGGCGCGATCTCGACGCCCTCTCCCACCCACACATCGCCGCCGATGTGCCGGCCAGGCTCTTCTGTCTCCACACGGTGGTAGAGCACGTCGGCGCTGGCGCGCATATATTCACCAATGTCGCCCACGTCGGTCCACGCCCCATCGGCTATGTACCCGTAGAGAGGCCGGCCCTCTTCGAGCATCCGGGGAAAGATGTCGTTGCTCCAGTCCGTGCGCTGGCCCGGCTCCATCATATCCAGGATCGCCGGGTCAATCACATAGATGCCAGTATTCACCGTGTCAGAGATAACCTCGCCCCACGACGGCTTTTCCAGGAACTGGGAGATGGTACCGTCCGGATTGGTAATGATCACGCCATACTCGAGGGGATTGGGCACGCGGTAAAGGGTCAGGGTGGCCTCGGCGCGCTTTTCCTCGTGAAAGGCAATGATCTGCCGCAGGTTGATGTCGGTGACGGCGTCGCCACTGATAATGATGAACGGCTCGTCGAGATACTCTTGCGCGTTCTTGACACTGCCGGCCGTGCCCAGGGGCACCTCCTCGATGGCATAATGGATTTTCATCCCCAGGTTGCTGCCGTCGCCAAAATAGCTCTGAATGGCCTCGGGCATAAAATGAAGAGTAACCACGACCTCGGTGATGTCGTGACGCTTGAGGAGGTCAAGGATGTGGCCCATGACGGGCTTGGATACGAGCGGGACCATAGGCTTGGGCCGCCCAATCGTGAGAGGACGTAACCGGGAGCCTTCGCCACCTGCCATCACAACTGCCTTCATGGCTATCTCCTTTCATGGATCGGCGTCGAATGATAGATAGATGCGCATCATCCCGATCACTGGCAGGATGGGGGGCGGATTGACAATCCCCCCCCCCATCCCGCCCCGGCTTGAGATGATAGATGGATGATACCACAAGTAAGCCAGGACGACAAGAAACCCGGGGGAGGGTAATCACCGCCAGGGGCTGGGTTGTCAAAAGCCACGTGTTATATTATACTGAGCCACGCTTTCATTCAGGACAGGCGTGATGACGTCGCGAAGCGTGCCATCGAGTTTCACCGGGCGGATCCGGCCAGGGTGGATAGCCACAGGGCTTTTCCTCCTGGCGCTGTTGCCGCGGCTGCTAACCAGTGCCCCCTTTACCGGCTGGGACGAGATCTTTTGGACGCACGGCGGCGTGGCGTTCTGGACGGCCTTGCTCCAGGGCCGCCTGGCCGATACATTTATCATTGGCCAGCCAGGAGTGCCGGTGCTGTGGATTGGGGGGCTGGCTTCACTCGCCGGCTCGCTCCTGGAGCCTGGCGGGCTGGAACGATTCATCAGCCTGGGCGCGGGGCCCGCCTACCACTCTTTCGATGCCGACCTGCTTCGGCAAGCCGCTCCATTCCTGATCCCGGCGCGCTCGGGCATGGCGCTTCTCACGGCGGCCGGGGTCGCCGGGGTCTACCTGTTGTCCCGGCGAGTGCTGGGCGAGCGGATCGCCCTGGTGGGCACCCTGCTGTTGGCCTTCGACCCCTTCCTGCTCGCCCACTCGCGTGCCGCCGCACTCGACGCGGCGCTGGCCCTCGCCACCCTGTTGGCCTTCCTGGCCCTGTGGGCCTACACATGCAGTGGCCGCCGGCGTGATCTGGTGCTGGCCGGAGCGCTGGCGGGGGGGGCGGTCGCCACCAAGCTGCCGGCGCTCTACCTGGCGCCGGTGGCCATGGTCGTGTTGGCAGCGGCCGCCTGGCAGCGGCCCGAGGAGCCGCCGGCGCGCCGCCTGGCGATTTGGATGGGGAATGGCCTGCTGTGGGGCGGCGTGGCGCTGGCCTGCTTCTGGGCACTCTGGCCCGCGATGTGGGTGCAGCCCTTCGACACGGTGGCCAGGATGGCCGCCACGCTGGGCGAGTACAACGCCCAGCCCGACTCGGCCAACTTTTTCCTGGGGCAGGCGGTAGGTGACCCAGGCTGGGGCTACTATCCGGTGGTCCTCGCCTTTGAACTGACACTGCTCGGCAGTGTGGGCTCCCTCTCCTGGCTTGTGGCCCTGGGCTGGAAACCGGCGCGCCGGCTCGAAGGGGTCGTGCTGCTCGTCTATGCCCTTGGTTACATCGCCTTCTTGTCAATCAGCCCCAGCAAATACGCGCGCTACGCCCTGCCGGCGGCGGTGGCACTGAATCTGGTCGCTGCCATGGGACTGGCGGGCTGGCTCGAAGGCGTGTCCCGCACCACGGCACAGCGCCAGGCGGCGTGTGCCTTCCTCGCACTCGCCCTCGTGGGCCAGGGCGCGTGGACACTGGCCGCGCACCCCAACTACCTGGCCGTCTACAACCCGCTCCTCGGCGGCACCCCTGCGGCCGCGCGGACGATCTCTGTGGGCTGGGGAGAGGGAATGGATCAGGTCGTCGACTGGCTGAACGATCAGCCCGGCGCGGCCAACCTGAAAGTGGCCCTGTGGCCAATGGTTGGAACGGCACCCGGCTTTGTCGGCGAGACCTACCTGCTCGATCATCACGGCCTGGCCGTCGCCGATTACGTGGTAGTCTACCTGGGCGATGCGCAGTACCAGTCACCGCGCGTGGACCGCTTCTATGGCCGGGCCGAGCCCCTCTTCACAGCGCACCTGCGCGGGGTCGAGTACGCGTGGGTGTATCGCAACGACACCTACCAGGACGAGCTGGCCTATATCCAGGCCCACGCGGGGCCGGACGACTTGGTGCTGTTGGACGTGGATGGCCAGTTGGCCAGGCACTACCCCGGCCCACAGCCGGTGCTCGTGCTCGCCGGGGCGCTCGACGCCGGGGAACAGGCTGCCCGGTTGAACGAGATGGCCGCCGGGCGACCGCGGATCTGGTACCTGCGCTACAAAAACGTGCGCAGCGAGACGCGGCCAGCGCTGACCGAGCTGCTGATCGCCTACGCCGAGCACATCCAGGACGTGCCAGTCGGCGACGACAAGATCGTCGTCTTCCGCCCACCAGAGGAGCCGGTGTTCGGGGTGCGGTGAGTATCGATAGACCTCTCCCATGGAGAGCGACAAGCACTGCCCATGGTTTGCGGTCAGTCGTTCTTGAGAACGAGAGGCAAATATACCTTTGTCAAGGGAGGGCTATAGACGGTCGTCGTGACCCGGTTGGTCCAGCCCCCCTGTGTGGCCGAGGTGAAAAGGGCCGTGTTGGTAATGGTGTGGCCATCGGCCAGGCCCAGATCCACCGTGACAGTATAGCAGGTGTTGAGTTGGGTGCCTGCCGGCAGATCTCCACTCCAGGTGACGGTCCGGCTGCCCGCGACATATGCACAGGCAGGCAGGCTACAAACCGGCCCGCTCGAGTAGGTTGTGTTTGGCGGCAACAGATCCCCCAGGCTGCTGCCGGGAGCCGGCGCGTGGGGATCGGGATTGGTAACGACCAGGGTGTAGACCAGCTCCTGCCCAGGTGCAGCCAACGCCAGGTCCACCTGCTTGGCAAAAGCGAGGGGCGCCACCTCATCAAAGCCCATGTCGGGTTGGCTGCCCAGCGGGCGCGCCTGGCCATCATAATCGTCATCTACGGCCACGGCGGCATCGCCGGCATCGACGCAGGGGGAAGCCCGCTCCAGGAACAAATCATCGCTGGCCCAATCGATAAAGGCCGGGTCCTCCTGGATGTCGCTAGCCGGTTGGGGCAAGCCGCTGTACTGGATGGTATGGGTCCACACGTCGTTGTAGCCCAACACGAGCACAAAGAACCCACTGCCTTGCACACCGTAGGTGTTGGGCTCTGGCGGCGAAGCGTGGGCCAGGATATTGTTGGCAAACTCGACATGGGAGCCGTGGACCCACAACCCCACCGAATCGCCGGCCGCGCCAGAGCCCCCTGAGGTGCCCGGCACGCCCGCCACCGGACCCGGATTGGGGTTGGGCTGCGGGCTGCCCGCAGCGCCGATCGGACCAGCAGCGCCGCCCCCTCCCCCGCTGCCCGCCGTGCCGCCCTCGCCGACATCCGCCGAGGTATTGTGGTAATAGTCAACCGTCGAGCTGGACGCGTGCCACCCAACACTATCCCCCCCGTGACTGCCACTGCCCCCATTGCCCCCGTTGCCGCCACTGCCACCCCAACCGCCCCAGTTGTTGGGGGGTGGATTGGGGATCGGATTCCACGGCTGCCCGGCATCGCCCCCCGGTCCCCCCTGCCCCCCGGCGCCGCCCTCGCCACCCATGGCGGCATTCCCGGCCGCCACATCGTGCACCAGGTTGTTGATGGCCTGGTGGGTCGCCAACACCGAAGCCATGCCGGCAGCTTGTCCGCCGCCGCCGCCGTTGCCGCCGCTGCCGCCCGCTCCACCATGCCCGCCGTCCCCCCCGCTGCCCCCCGGGCCGGCTGGGGGGATCATCAGATCGTTACCACCCGGGCCACCCGCGCCGCCCAATCCGCCCCAGCCACCATCGCCCCCGGCTCCGCCGCTGCCGCCATAGATCTCGGCTGCGGCGTTGCGCTGCACGGGCAGATCGACCGTCGTCTCGGCTATCGCGATGCCGGCGGCAATTCCGCCCTTGCCCCCGTGACCGCCATCGCCGCCACTCTGCCCCTGGCTGCCCGGCGCGCCGGCAGCGCTGTAGCCAACGCCATCCCCACCTTTCCCGCCATCACCCCCCTGCCCACCATTGCCGCCCGGCCCTCCGTTGCCCCCGTCACCGGCATAGATGCCCGTGAACCGGTTGCCGGCCACATCCGGCGAGGCGCCAGGTCCCTGGATCAGCAATCCATACGCCGCCCCTCCATCCCCGCCTGCGCCGCCATTGCCGCCCGCTCCGGCGGCACCGCCGCTGCCGCCATAGACACCATCCACCCTGTTGCGCCCTACGTCGGGGGTAGCCACATCCACGATCCAGATCCCGATGGCATCCCCGCCGGGACCGCCCGCTCCGCCGTTGCCGCCACCGCCGGGGTCCCCGCCAGGGCCACCCGCCGCCTCCCAGCCACCTTCCCCGCCGTTGCCAGCCGCACCACCCCCCCCCCCGCCGCCGCCGGCCCCCCCAGCACCGCCCACCACCGTATCTATATCATTGTCCGTCGTCTCGGGAGAGCTATCCTCAGCCCAGATACCGGCAGCCAGGCCACCTGGCCCGGCCTTGCCACCGCTGCCCCCGTTGCCACCCGGTCCACCTGGTCCACCCGGCATGGGCGGATCGAGGCTGCCTGGCGCACCATCGCCGCCGTTGCCCCCATTGCCGCCTGCGCCGCCTGGCCCCCCATCGCCGGCGCGCACCTCCTGAATGGCGTTATATTGCAGCGCAGCCCCGCCTGCGGCATCCCGCACATGGATGCCGCAGGCGTCGCCCCCCTGCCCACCGTCGCCCCCCAGGCCGCCGGCGCCCCCCAGCCCGCCGGGCAACCCCGGCTGAGGACCGCCCAGGCCATCGCCGCCGCCGCCGCCGCCGCCCCCCTGGCCGCCACGGCCACCATAGATCCACTCGACCGTGTTGGCCAGGATCAGGGGAGCTGCGCCGCCGGCGGCCCAGATGCCGGCTGCCCCGCCTCCGGCAGCACCCTGCCCGCCGTTCCCCCCATCGGCGCCGGATGGGTAGCCGTTCACGCCGCCACCGCCGTTGCCACCATGGCCCCCCAGGCCGCCGGTGATGGAATAGACCGTGTTGGACTGGATGAGAGAACTCGAGTTACCCACGAGATAGATGCCATAGGCCGGACCGCCTGCCGTGCCGTCCGTGCCATCCACACCAGGGCTGCCGGGCAGCCCATGGGCGCCGTGGCTCCCATCCTCCCCATGCATATAGCGGATAGTATTATTCACCAGGTTGGGAGATGCAGCGTCGATCGAGACACCGGCGACGCCATATTCAACCACGCTGCCGTCCAGCCAGCCGGCAGAACCGGGCCGGAAACGGATGCCGTACCAGTCGCCGCCGGCCGGATTGCCACTCTGGGAGGTAAAAGTCACCGGCCCATTCACCTGCAACGTGCCGCTGACGATCCACTCGATGCGCGCCGGATCGATGCCCAGGTTCGCGCCATCGCTGGTTGCCATCTGCAGGCTGGTGTTGGGCGCGACGGTGATGACCACCCCGGCGGCGATCAGAAGGTCGCCGGTGACCGTGATCGTCCCCGGCCCCCAGGTGCCGGATTGGGCCAGTGTGCCGCGCAGGGTATGCCCCCCGGCCCCCTGCTCTGGCTCCGGGCTTGAGGGCGCCACCGAGTTGCCAGCCTGGACGGCTGAGGTCAAGGCGGTCAACGACAGGACAACCACTCCCAGCAAGCTGAAAACCACAAAAAGAACCAACCATCGTTTCGTGCTCACCAGCCAGCTCCTTTCTTCCAGGTCCCGGCCGTTATGTCGACGATTGTGCAGCGCAGTTGACAGAGTTCGGTGCGTCATCAGCGAGGCGTTGTTCACATCCATTATACCGCCCCCACCCCTGCTTGTCAAGGGTGTTGGCAGCAGGTCCTGCCCTGCCAACGGTGCATCCCTTGTTTGTAGGAACATCGTGGCCGCATGAATGACGGGGCATAAAGTGCCCCGTCTATGG
>JAFGOG010000037.1 GCA_016926595.1 Anaerolineae bacterium | reverse complement strand
TCTCCTCCATATTCAATCATTGAATTTCGGCAAACCCAGAAGCTTTGACTTGCCAGGGAGAATGTACCACACCATCGTTAACAAATGGTCAACGATTTGTTAACGATTTGCTAAGAGATTGTTAACAGCCTATTAACATCGGTCATCATCACCGAGACGGCGCCGGTCCCTCGCGCTCAACTGCCACAGGCAGCGTGAAGTAGAAGGTGCTGCCCTGGCCCTCGACACTCTCGGCCCAGAGGCGCCCGCCGTGGCCCTGGACGATGTGCTTGGCGATGGCCAACCCCAGGCCGGTGCCGCCCCCGCTGCGCGCCCGGTCAGCCTTGTAAAAGCGCTCAAAGATGCGCGGCAGGTCCTCGGCGGCGATGCCCACGCCGGTGTCCTGCACCGAGAACACCACCTCGTCCCCGGCAGGCTGGGCAGCGACCGTGATGCGCCCACCCGGCGGCGTGAACTTGACCGCGTTGTGCGCCAGGTTGGTGAGCACCAGCCGCGCCCGGTCGGCGTCGGCCAGGACGGGGGGCATCTGGGGCAGCAGGGTGGTGATCTCTAGCCCGGCCCGCTCGGCCTGGGGCCGCAGCCGGTCCACCGGGGGGACCACCACCTCGGCCACCGGCGTAGGCGCCAGGCACAGCGGCGCCTGGCCCGACTCGATGCGCGACAGCTCCAGCAGCTCCTCGACCATCTGGGTCAGGGCGTCGACCTCGGCGTCCATGCGCTTCAGGAAACGCTTGGCGGCCGGCGGGTCCTTGATCGCCCCGCCGCGCAGCGTGTCCACCAGGGCCTTGAGCCCGGCCAGGGGCGTGCGCAGCTCGTGGGAGATGTTGCTGATGAAATCGCGGCGCACCGTCTCCAGGCGGCGGATGCGGGTCAGGTCCTGCAGGATGATTAAATAACCTTCGGCATCGGCTTCTGCAAAGGGGGTGACGATGGCCTGCAAAAAGAGGCCGTGGCGGCTGACCTCCACCATCTCGATCTGCTCTTCGCCCCGCTCGCGACACGCTTTCCACAGCTCGATGAGGGGATGATAGGGCGCCACCTGGGCGAAGGAGCGGCCCAGCGCCCGCTCCTCGCTGGTCTCCAGCAGGCGGGCCGCGGCGGCGTTGACCAGCCGCACCTGGCCGTTGCCATCGGTGATCAACACTCCGTCGGCCATGTGATCCAGCACGGCCGCCAGCCGGCCCTGCTCCTCGGCCAGGGTCGTCACCTGCTGGCGGATCTGGTCGGCCATATGGTCAAAGGCACGGGTGAGGTGGCCCACCTCGTCGCGGCTGGAAGGGAAGAGACGGGCATCGAGGTCGCCGGCGGCCAGCCGCTCGGCGACGGCGGTCAATTGGCTCAGCGGCTGGGTGGTGCGCCCGGCGATGAGAATGGCCAGGAACGCCGCCAAGAGCGCGGCCCCCAACCCAGCGCACACGATGTTCTGGCGCAGGCGACCGACACTGGACTCGATCTTGCCCAGGGACAGGGCGACGCGCATCACGCCCAGCACCTGCCCGTCACTGGCCTGGATCGGGACGGCGGCATACATCATCTCATAATCCAGGGTGGCACTGTAGCGGCTACTGCTGCCTTGTCCGGCCTTCAACGCTTGCTGAACCTCGGGCCGGAGCAGGTGGTTATCCATCTGTGTCCGATCCTCGTGCGATTCGCCCACGACGACGCCATGGAGGCCAATGATCGTCACCCGCGCGTCCAGCCGGTCGGCCCAGTCTCGAGCCAGTTCATCCAGGTCCTCGGGGGCTGTCTCTGCCTGGAGCAGGGGGACGACGATGCCGGCCAGCAGCCGAGCGTCAGCCAGCAATTGGGCCTCCAGGTCGGCCAGGCGCACCTGGCGCACCTGGCCCGAGATGTAGATGGTCAAACCCAGGGTGGCGACCAGGATCAGGGCCACGTAGGGCAGGGCGATGCGCCAGCGCAGACGACGAAACACAGCCCTAGCCTTCGAAGCAGTAGCCGACGCCGCGCACGGTGATGATGTGCTCGGGGTTGGCCGGGTCGGCCTCGATCTTTTCCCGGAGCCAACGCACGTGGACGTCCACGGTGCGGCTGCCCCCGCCATAGTCCCAGCCCCAGACCCGCTCCAGCAGCAGATCGCGGGAGAGGGCCATGCCCGGGTGACGGGCAAGGAAAAGGAGCAGGTCAAACTCCTTGGGCTTGGGGCGCAGCGCCTCGCCTCGGACCAGCACTTCGCGGCGATCGAGGTCGATGACCAGGTCGCCAAAGACCAACTGCTCCATGGCCGGCGCGCAGGGAGCGCCGGCCATACCTGCACTGAGCGAAGCGACAGTGTCCTCGCGGATGAGGCGTACCCGGCGCAGCAGGGCCTTGACTCGCGCCAGCAGTTCACGCATGGAAAAGGGTTTGGTCAGGTAGTCATCGGCGCCCACTTCCAGGCCCACTACCCGGTCCACCTCGTCAGTGCGGGCGGTGAGCATCAGGATCGGCACGCTCGTCTCGTGGCGCAGGATGCGGCACACCTCGAACCCGTCCAGGCGGGGCAGCATCAGGTCGAGCACGACCAGGTCGGGCTGCTCCTCGCGGGCGACCTCCAGGGCGGTCAGGCCATCGGCGGCGGTGATGACCTCGTAGCCCTCGCCGCTCAGGTTGTATTCCAGGGTCTCTAGCAGGGTCAGGTCGTCTTCGACGACCAGGATGCGGTCCTGCGGCTTGGCCCGTTCTTTTTTCTTCTTTTTGCCCATGGTTTCGGCTCCGGGGCGGGAACTGCCGCCCTAAACAAACACCACAGGGATGGTCGCAGCCCACCCTGTGATGTTATTGTATCATGGTTTGAGTGGATCGGCCAAAAGCGACCCCCAGTGGCCCCCTCGAGGTGCGGCGTGGCTCAGGGCACAGCCATCGGTGGTCGTGGCTCCATCAAAAGTCTATCCAACAGTGCCCGCGCCTCGACCATGTCAGGCGCGTCGAACCCTTCCGTGAACCAGCTATATACCTCGGCTAGTTTGGTCCGAGCAGCCTGCGCCCGGCCCTGGCCGGCCCACAGCCGGGCCAGGCTGACCGTGGCCCGCAGCTCCCACCAGCGCAGGCCGAGGCGGCGGGCTATGTCGATGGCCCGCTCGAAACAGTCCTCGGCAGCCGATGCCGGCTCGCCGTGCAGCAGCAGGATCTCGCCAAGCAGGCGGTGCGCCTCGGGCTCGTGCAGGCGCATATCCATGCGCTCGATCAGGCGCAGAGCCTGCTCCACGGCGACCAGCGCGGGCTCTGGCCGGCCGGCCAGGACATAGCCGTTGGCCAGGATCAACAGGAGCGGTACGCGGCCAACCTGTGGGCCGACTGCGTGGAAAGCGTCCAACCCGGCGCGTGCTTGCAGCAAGACCTTGTCCACCTGACGATCCCGGCCTCCGACCGGCCTCGCGGCCACCGTCGCCTCAGCCCGTTGCCTGGCAGCCAACAGATCGCGTAGTCCATCCAGGACCGCAGTCGTTTCGCCTGGCCGGGGTGGAATCTGGACGAGGCGCGCAATCGGCGCTACGTCGCGGCCCAGGTGGCAGAGGATCGTGGCTGCCAGGAAACGGGCCAGGGCCTGGCTTGGCAGGTGGGCCATCCGCTGTGTGAGCAGGGACGCCGTCTCCAGGTCGCGGCGGG
>JAFGOG010000303.1 GCA_016926595.1 Anaerolineae bacterium | reverse complement strand
CTGGCCGGAAGCGGGGTGCGTGTCATCGCGCCCGACCTGGTTGGGCTGGGGCTGAGCGACAAGCCGCGCGACGCCGGCGTGCACACGCTGGCCTTTCACGCGGAACAGATCGAAGGGCTGCTGCGCGCGCTGGAGCTGGAACAGGTGACAATCTCCGGGCAGGATTGGGGCGGGCCGATACTGGGACTGGTGGCGGCGCGGAACCCGGAGCTGGTGCAAGGCGCAGTGTTTGCCAACACCGGGCTAGCCGCGCCACGGCGGCCTGGCGCCCTGTCCTGGTTCCACCGCCTGGCGAACATGCCCGTGATCAGCGATCTGCTCTTCCGCTTGCTCAACTTCCCAATCCCCATCCTGCATATGGTACAGGGCGACCGCAGCAGCATCGGCCGGACGGAGAAGAGAGCTTACCGCTACCCGCTGCGCAGCATCGGCGACCGGACTGCGCCGCTGGCCTTGGCGCGGATGGTGCCCACCGGCCTGGATCACCCCTCGGTGGAGCCGATGCGCCAGGTAGAGGCGTGGGCCGGCTCATTTTCTGACCCGGTGCGGCTGGTGTGGGGGCTGGCCGACCCGATCCTGGGGCGCGGGCTGAGATCGATGCGGCGGCTCTTCCCCAACGCAGCAGTGGTAGAGACGCAGGCCGGGCACTTTATCCAGGAGGAGGCGCCTGAGGCGTTGGCCGAGGCGATCCTGGCAGTGGTGTCGGAGGTGGAGTCGGGCGAGAAGGCCTGAGCAGCAATTTTGGGCGGTCCGGCTCCCCTCAAAGCCCGCGCACCAGGGTGCGGCGCAGGGTGCGATAGCCCAGGTGATCGTAGAAGGGCAGGGGATCGCCGTCGAATTCCCAGGTTTGAAGGCGCATCTCAGCCGCGCCGCGCGCCTGGGCCCAGTCCTCAGCGGCGGCCATGAGCCGGGTGGCGATGCCCTGGCGGCGGAAGGCCGGAGCGACCATCAGGCTCTGTAGGTAGCCGTAGCAGCGGACCACGACGGCCGGATTCGGCTCGTCGTGGCGCAGGTAGACCTCGGCCAGTCCCACGACGCGGCCATGCGACTCGGCGACGAACAGGGCCGAATCCTCGCTCTGCATGATTTTTCCCAGGGCGGCGCACAACTCGGAGGGATCGAAGGTGTCGGGGGTGCCCAAGCTGGACAGGCGGTCGGGCACGCCTCGGACGTGGAACTCGTGGAACTCGAGGTATAGCGCGCACAGCGCTAACAGATCCTCAAGGTTAGCCGGTCGTATCACGGGTCAGAAATTACTATTTATACTATATTTATATTTTTTTAGACATAAATCCCGACTCTCCGGGACCGCCGAATCCAATTTCGGATCGATCAGGCGTTGTCAAGCTGCTGCAATAGCTGCCAAACCACGGCGTGGGTGTCGGCCAGGGCGCCGGGATCGATGTGGGCCAGGGTGTCGGAGGCGCGGTGCCAATGGAGGTTGTCGTTGGTGAGGGGCGACGGCAGGGCGTTGAGGGTCAGGGCGAGCAGGCCGCGCTTGGTGGCGACGAGGGCATCGGTGTAGGCCAGCCCGGCCTGGCCGTGGATCTTGAGCCTGGGCAGCTCGTAGGCGGCGCGGCGGGCCAGCGCCAGAGCGCGGGGGTGGGTTTTGCGCTTGAGGATCAGCCCGTCCTTTGTCAGATACCTGACCCGGCCACAGCCGACCTGGTCGAGGATGATATAAACGGCGTCGGGTCCCAGTTCGGCGGCGTGGGCGTCCAGGAAGGCGGCGGCGCCATAGGCGCCCACCTCCTCGCAGCCGGTGAGGGCCAGCCACACCTCGGTGTGGGCCAACGGCTCGGCGGCCAGGCGTTGAGCGACAGCCAGGGCAACGCCGACGCCAGAGGCATTGTCGTTAGCGCCGGCGGTAAATGGCGTCAAGTCAGCCTGAAGGCATAGGACCAGGGCGAAAAACTGAATTGCCGCGGCAACCAGGCCGATCCAGCGCACCCACGACCAGTCGAACAGGGCGCCCATGGCATAGGCCAGGGCGGCGATGGCCATGCTGACGAATGAGCCGCCGACCAGCAGGGCAAAAACCAGGTACCAGGTGGTGGAGGAGTAAAAGATGGGAGTGCGGTGGGTGTCGAGGTGGGCGCACAGCACAGCCCGGCGCCCGACCTCGCCGCCCGGGGACAGGACGCCCACGGCATTGCGGCTGGCGGCCCGGGGCAGCAAGCGGCGCATCCAACTGGCGGACAGGTCGGACTCGGCGAACATGCCCCAGGCGCCCAGGGCGTTCAGCAGGGCGGCAACAGCCATCATCCACCGCTCACGGACGAGCCAGACGACCAGGGCGCCGAGCAGCGCGGTGGCAAAGGCCAGGACGTAGGGCCGGTAGGTGGAAGGCACGCCCCAGTAGGGCTCGATCCGGACGTTACGGGCGTCGGCAGCGCGCATCTGCTCGGCGGCATACTCGGCGGCCTGCCGCTCGGCGGGGGTGCAGCTTCCCCGGGCGCCGATCCGCTCCGACAGATAGCAGATGTGATCCAGCGCTTGCTGGGTGTAATCATCGAGATCTGGCATGGATCCCCCCTCACCCCGACCCTCTCCCTCAAGGGGAGAGGGAGGTAGATCCATTATAGATCACTTGGCCTGGATCGGCAAATCGGTGGGTTGGGCGCCCGGCGGCAGGTGGCGATTGACGGAGGGGGCAAAGTGTGCTAGACTCGGAGGTATGGACGAGGAACGGCGGATCTGCAATTACGAGGGCTCCGACTATTGCGGCGATTTCTGGGAAGGCCAGGGGCGCGATTACGAGGACCTAGCCGAGCGGATCGCGCTGCGGCGGCTGCTGCCGGACAAGGGCCGGCGCCTGGTGGACCTGGGCGGCGCGTTCGGGCGCCTGTCCGAGTTTTACGGCGGCTATGAGCAGGTGGTGCTGGTGGACTATTCGCTGTCGCTGCTGCGCCAGGCCCAGGCGCGGCTGGGGCGAGATGGGCGGATGGTGTACGTGGCAGCCAGCCTGTACGAACTGCCCTTTGCCGACAGCGCTTTTGACGCGGCGATGATGGTCCGAGTAATACACCACATCGAGGATGTGCCGGCGGCGCTGGCCGAGATCGGGCGCTGCCTGGCGGGGAGCGGCGCCTTTGTGCTTGAGTTTGCCAGCAAGCGCCACCTGAAGAGCATCGTGCGCTATGCGCTGCGCGCCCAGCAGTGGAGCCCATTCGACCAGGCGCCGTACGAGTTTGCGCCGATGCATTTCGACTTTCACCCGGCATGGATGCGGGCGCGGCTGGCGGAGGCCGGGTTTCACGTGAAACGTCAGCGGACCGTGTCACACTTTCGCCAGGCGATGCTGAAGCGGCTGATCCCGCCCCGCGCTCTGGCTGCGCTCGACGGCGCGTGCCAGCCGACCGGCAGGTGGTGGCAACTGACGCCCAGCGTCTTTGTCCAATGCCTGCCTGCTGCGCGCAAGGTCGGAGAGGTCGCGCCCGCCGACCGCCTATTCCGCTGTCCGATGTGCGGCGGCCTAGAGCTGGAGGCAAGCGCCGAGGCGCTGACCTGCCGCGGATGCGGCCGCCACTGGGGGATAGAGGACGGTATCTATAACTTAAAAGCGCCTCTGTCCACTTGACACAGTTATATTTTGTAGTATACTATGAGTGGTTCCAAGCATTCCCTGTATCTTGTGGTGAAGGCTGG
>JAFGOG010000302.1 GCA_016926595.1 Anaerolineae bacterium | reverse complement strand
TCTGAGGGCATGATGCGCACCGAAGCCCAAGCCAGGATCCTGATCGACGGCCTGCTTCACCAGGCAGGCTGGCGCTTCTTTGACGACAAGCGCGGCCAGGCTAATGGCCAGCTCGAATCGCACGTCAGGGTCAAGAAAAAAACCCTCGACGCTCTCGGCCAGGATTTTGAAAAGACGGCCCATGGCTTTGTCGATTACCTCCTGCTCGAACGTCTGGGCCATTCGCGCCATGGCCTGGCATATCTGCGATGATCTGATTGCTGAGGCCGAACCTTATCTGAGCCTTCTGCGGGATATCACAGTGGCAAGTATCGACACCATTAACCCGCTGCAACAGAACGCCATGTATGGACTGTGGCGTATCTTCGGAAGGCTTTCTCTTCAGAATTCGGCCAGTTGCGTAGGCATATCGAAGGCAGTTCTCCTACTTACCAATGGACGGATCGGCCCTGCGCTAGATCAGTACGTAAGAGCGCGCTTGGGCATTGACCGCATCAGGGACGCTCAAGGGTGGATCGGCATCCTGAACGAGGTAGGGCTAGACATACGTAGCTTTGAGCAGAGATGGGGTATGCCATTCTCTCAGGCCGCCCCCGAGGAATTTGGGCATCTGGGCATCGGGCGTCTGTATGACATGGCTCTGGGGCCAAGGGAAGGGAAGACGAGCCGATGGCCCCCTGTACTATAGTGAGGCCCAAGTGAAACCTTCACACTGGTGCGTTGCACCTGCCATTGGTGCGACGCACCTGATGCGGGTTTCATCTTGGCTTCAGTTTAGTCTATCCCAGTGCATCATTGTGGACGGAGTGGTCGAACGGACCTCGACATGGCTGAAAAGCAAAGGGATCGCACACCACAAGAAGTGGAGATGCGGCAAAGATCGGTAGCCTAATTGCAGGCGGCAGCCGGTGCCTAGGCAGCAAGCGCCAAGCAGGTTGCCGGTTGATACGTAAGCAGACTGAGGGCCACGCATGAACCCAGACGAAATCAAAGCCTTTATCGAGAGGCATTTTGAGAAGATCCGCGTGACTCCACGTCACAGGCCAGACGGCTGGTCATGCTGGTATGGTGAAGTGCGTACGGGACCCAACTCCACGCGGATCGCCCGCGCCTTGGAGACCAAACATGGGGATCCAGCGAAGTTCAAGCTCTCTGTGTCATCCAGACTCAGGGGAGAGTCGGTATGTCGCGTTACCGATGGTGAACAACTGCGACGTCTGTTCGAGCAAGAATTGAGGCTGTGGAAGGAGACGTTCGGCGAGTAAAAGCTGTTCGGACGGCTCGAGTTTCTCTGGCGCCCACCCTCCCGCATGAGCACTCTGCCCCGGCCCTCCGCGCCCCCGCCTCCACCGCCCACCGCTGGACCGAGGCGCGTGTAGAGCTGGCGAGGCGCGGTTTGCCGCAGTATGGCATCACATACTATGCGGGCGGATGAAACAAGCCTGGCCTTCGCACTGGCGGCAGGTACCGCTAAGTGGCGGAACCTGAATGCCCGGTGCGGCGATGCAGAAAGGTAGAGCCCCATGCCCATGCAATCACGGCTTCTAGGCAGAGCCATCGAGCTCTTGGAAGCAGGCAAGCGGGAGGATGCCCGCCGCCTGCTGCAGGCTGTCCTTCGCGAGGAGCCTCACCACGAGACAGCCTGGTTCTACTACGAGCATTCCCAGCCTACCGTGGACGAGCGGATCGAGGTTCTCAATCAGTTCTTGCGCATCGAGCCGCGGAACTGGCGAGCGCTCAAGGCCATGGCAGCGCTTTGGGAGCAGAAATGCCGTGCTACACCCCGCAGCCACTCCCCGCCCAGGGCCGCCGCACCTCTCTGTACGTTGCTCTGGGTCTCTTTCTGCTCAGTGTCGCCACCTTGTTGTTCGGTGTCACCTATCTGCGCCAGGAGATCCAGCAGCAGTGGCGCAGTCGCTACGACCTGTTGCAGGCCCAATACGAGGAGTTGCGGCAGTCCCACGAGCTCCTGCTCGCCGAACACGGAATCTTGCGTGACCAAAAGGACACCCTACAGCAGGGCTATGAGCTCTTGATGACCGAGCACAACGCCGTGCAGCAGCGCCATGACCTCCTGCTGGCAGAGCACAACATCCTGATCGACCAGTACACCCTGCTCCAGGATGACCACAACCGCCTGCTTGCTGAGCACAACACCCTGGTGGATCAGTATAATCAGATCCGGCAGGACTATGACCGGCTGGTAGCCGACTATAACTCGCTGGTCGACACATACAACCGCATCCAGCAGGACTATACCTACCTGGCAGCCAACTACAATGCGTTGCTCAGCCAGAACGCCCTCCTCCAACAGGATTACGACAGCCTGGTCGCCGACTATAATAGCTTGCGCGATGTGGCCATCACTCCCCCCTACATCTGCGCCTATGGCCGGCGAGTGTACATCACCTTCTACAAGATGGATCACACGATCGACTATTGGAGCATCCCCTTCAGCAGCCTCGAAGCAAGCATCGAGCAGGGCGTGAACAACCGGGAGGGGATCCTTTCCCGGCTATTCTCGCAGGTGTCTCTCGAAAGCCCAGACACCAACCAGCGGCTCAGTGTCTGGGATTTCCGGTCCTTCGTGGACCCAGCCCCCTTTCGGGATGTGATGTCCGAGCTGTATTACCAGTCGGGCGGCGGCGATGCCTTTATTCGTGAGGTGTGGAACATCGTCACCCAATTGGCCGTCTACTCGGACGAGATGCAGGAGACGCCCAGGTACCCGTTGGAGACCTTCCTGGCCGGCGGCGGGGATTGTGAAGACACAGCCATCTTGCTGGCCAGCATGATCAAGGCCGCGCCGGTGAGCTGGAAGGTGGCCCTGGTGTACATGAACAGCGCCAAACCCTTTGTCTTCTCCGAGGTGAATCACGTCATCGTCTACGTGAATACCGGTGAGCACGAGTATTATATCGATACGACCAGCGATTCCGACATGCAGCCTTTCGGCAGTTGGGTAGCTGGCTGGTTGCCCTACATTAGCTGACCTCTCTGCAGCAAAAGCAGGCAGAGGGCAGCACTACCCAATACAAAAAGATCGAATATCGTGTCGCAGGAGAAAGGAGAGCTCCAACGAGCTTCCTAACCAGGTTGTTCGGCAAGAAGCAGCCGAGTTCGCCTGGTGGCTCGGAGGTCTAATCTCAACACCCTACCGGGGCTGGCCGATCCGCCGCGAGACCACGTTCCGCGTCACCAGCGGCAGGCAGGCCCGATAACCATATTCGTCCGCCCCAACATCCGACAACAGCCACATCGGTCGCGGGTCTCCGTCGATATCCCATGTCACCCAATCCAACACAGGGGCATGATCTATCGCGCCCGAGCCGCTCCCTATGTGGTAATCGGCCAGCAGCGCTGCCGGCCCGGCTACCTCATAAGTGCTGTTCACCCCGGCGCTATAGTTAGTTCCGTTGGCCTCAAACAGGGTATACTTGGCCCCCACGTCCACCCCACCGCCGTTGACGATGCCGGTGGTATGCCCGGCGATGATGTTGCTGAGCAGCGCGACGTCCCCGCCGGTGTTTACGTGCACCCCAACGCCGTCGCCCGACTGGTTGTCGGCGATGGTGTTGTGGGCCAGCGTCCCTGCGCTGCCGACCCCGACGGCCACTCCGCTGCCATATTGGCTGGCCTCGTTGCCGGCGACGATGTTGTTGGTCAGCGTAAAGGGCGTACAGAAGGCGAGCCGCACCCCACCCCCGCGCCCGTTAGAGCCGCCCGCGGCGACGTTGTCCAGGATAGTGTTCGCGTCCAACCAGGGAACCGTGCTTTCGAGGTACATTCCTCCGCCAAAGCCCCATGCCACCGGCGTGGCCTGGTTCCCGGCTATCGTGTTCCTCGCAATGCGCACCGTTCCGCGAAAGCCATAGATGCCGCCGCCTGCACCCAGCGCCTCGGCGCGGGTGGCGGCGTTATTCACGATCAAGTTGTCCTGCACGATCGTCAGGCTGCCCGAGATGGCGACCCCACCGCCATAGCCCACGGTAGTGCTGGGGAAACCGAGGAAACCGCCCCCGTTGTTGCCGGTAATCGCGTTGTCCTGGACCAGCACACTCCCGCCTTCGATATACAGGCCGCCACCCATTCCCCACCCCCCAGCCCAGGCGGCCGAGTTGCCCACCAGGTCGTTGCCCTGGATCGTCACCTCGCTGCCGTCCACACACATGCCGCCCCCCTGGCCGTCGGCGTTGAAACCGGCGATGTTCGACTCCAGGCTGTTGTCGCTCACCAACGACGGCGCGACCAGGCCTTGGAGATAGATCCCGCCGCCCTGCCCGGAGGGTGAGTAGGGCGAGGCCACGTTGTCCCGGATCGTGTTGCCGCGGATCACGGCGGCGACCGTCGGGTCGCCGGTGTAGCAGATCCCCCCTCCCCGGCTGACCAACGAGGGGTCGCCGGGCCCGCTGATGGCCAGGTTGAGCTCGACGAGGTTGCGCTCGACGATCGCCGTCGTCGAGGACCAGACAAAGATGCCGCCGCCCAGGCCCTGCACGCTCTGGCCGGCCACGTTGTGCACGATGTCATTGTACGCGATGGTGGGCATGCCGTCCCTGACCGCAATCCCGCCGCCATAGCCGGCCGAATAGCCGGCGCGGTTATCCTGGATTGTGTTGTGGCTGACCCGGGCGTCGGAGCTGCGCAGCATGATCCCTCCCCCCTGCCCCCAGGTCGAGTCATCGGCCACGTTGCCAATAACCAGGTTGCCGCTGATGATCGCCGTGGCAGGCGCGTTCAGCAGATAGACGCCGCCCCCACGACCATAGGCGACAGGGCACAACGAGCAGCCATAGTTGTCGGTGATCACATTGTTGACGATGATCGGCGCTGCGTCGCGGCTGTAGATGCCGCCCCCCGCATCGTTCTCGACACGCCCGCCGGGGTCCCCACCCAGCCCTCGCGCATCGCCGCCGGTGATGGTGAAGCAGTCGATAGTGGGCGCAATGGCCCCGTCGATGGTAACCACCCGGCCCTGCCCGAAGCCATCGACGACCACCCTTTCGGGTGTGCAGGCCACAGGGCTAAAGTCACACTCAAAGTGGGCCGGCGAGCAGGTGGCCGACCACTTGCCATCCAGCGTCAGGGTGTGGTTGATGACCAGATGCTCGTGGTAGACCGTGGGATCCATCACTGCACTGACACTGGCGACACAGATCCTGTCTCCCTCTGCCGACTGGTCGATGGCATACTGCACCGTTTTGCAGGGATGGGCTTCGTCGCTGCAATTGCCCGCGTCCAGGCCTTCGGCCACGACCCAACGGTCACAGGCACCCTGCGCCGCAGCGCCGCCACCAGGCGCCGAAACAGCCACCAGGAAGATCAGTCCAAAAGCCAGGCCCGCGGTCACGACAAGATGGATCCTCACTCCTTCCTCCTTTCGGCGATCCCCTTTGAGATCACCCAACCCTCTTACAGCACACGATTCCTGTCAGGCCGTCTGCGTTGCTGTGGCCGTCGGCCGGGGATTTTCATCCCACTCGCTGGTGTTAGAAACAGGGCACCACCTGGGCGGCGGAATTGAAGCAGATGATCACCTGGTAGTCCAGCTCGTCCAGCATCAGCGCCTGCACCCAGTCGTTGGATTCGACGTAGGTGACAAAGGTGACGTAGGTTGTCTCCCCCGGCTGGACGGCCGTGTCATAGTCGTAGAGGCAGGTCTTGGGTAACTGGCCATTGGCCGTGAAAAAGATCGGGTACCAGTCATCCGGAATGGTCCGGTTCGAGTGGTTGGTCAAAGCGAGCTCGACGGTGAAGCGCTTGACCGGGTCCTTGTCGTTGTAGGGTCTTCCGCAGCCATTAGGGTTGGTGGGCCGGCCCCAGGATTCGAACGCAGGAGGTCTGCTGACGACCACGGTGTAGGGTGGCTGTGTGGTGGCGGTGGGCTGTAGGGTTTTGGTCGGCTGCGGAGGCCTGGCCGTCGGCGGCTTTTGGGTGGGGTAGGGGGTGTAGGTGGGATAGGGCGTATAGGTCGGCTGCGGCGTCTGGGTTGGCGTATCGGTGGGGGTCGCGGTTGGGAACGGGGTGTAGGTGGGATAGGGCGTGTAGGTTGGCGGCAGGGTAGTAGGCTCTGGGGTGGCCGTCGCCAGGACCACGATCTGGGTGGCGGTGGCAGCGATCACCTGGGTAATCGGGCCGCTTGAGCCGCTGTCCTCGTCGCCGTCAAGGAGCAGGACAGCGAGCACAACGGCCAGGACAACGACGAGGGCGCCGACGACGCCCAGCAATACCCAGGGCAGTGAGGATCGAGCCGGGGCGCTTGTGGCTGCCGTATAGGCAGGGGCCAGATAGGTGGGGGGCGGGCCCTGTAGCTGGCCGCCAAAACCCAGGATGACGTCTTGGCTCAACCCGAGCGTATCCCCGGGGGACAGCATCGTCGGTTGGCTGATCCGCCGGTTGTTGACCCAGGTGCCGTTGGCGCTGCCCAGGTCTTGGACCACCCAGGCGTCGCCCTGCCAGGTGAGCCGGGCATGGTGGCGCGAGACCATCGAATCGTCGACGACGATCTGGTTGTCCGGATGGCGGCCGATGGTAACGGCCCCACCACGCACAGGATAGGAAGTGCCGGTGTTTGGTCCCTGCTGTACAGTCAGGTACCAGGTATTCTGCGCCATCGAAGCTCTCCTTCTGCCGGTACTGGCAGCCTGCCGGACAGCTCAGCATTTACTCCGACAGATTGCCAGGCTCCATTATACGCGGACTCGACAAAAAGGGCAAGCGGCAAAACCTGACCGGAATCCAAGAGGGCATTCCCCCGCCGCAGCGCGGGAGAGAGTGGAAAAGCCGAGGAGGCCTACGGCGAGCCCGGGTGCCTCGACATGGGCTCGCACCTGATCGCCGTGTGCAAAACGCCGGGTCAGGCAGCTTCTCCGCTACCACAGACCAGGCGCCAGGCGGTAGCGGGTCCGCTGTGCGTATTCTCTGTAGCCCGGCAGTTCCTCCATCAGCGTCCTGTCCTCCAGGGCGGTGCGCACCACATACAACGCCGCCGATATGGCCGCCGGGATCAGCCCCCACAGCGAGCCAAGCAGGAAGGGCATGGCAAGACCGCCCAGGATGGCACCGGCGTAACCAGGGTGACGCACGGCCCGATATGGACCGCCTGTCGCCACGGTATGGCCGCGCTCGTGTTGGACACGAACACCCTCGGCAAAGAACGCATTGGATACCATGGCCCACAAGAACAGGGCATACCCCAAGATGTTGACCGCCAGGCCGCCGGCGTGAAGCGCGAGGGGCATCCCCCCTGTCCAGTTAAAGCGCGCGTCAAGCCCGGTCACCACCCACAAGGGAAGCAACGTCCCGGCAGCCAGACCGGCGATCCATTTATCCCACGTCTTTACACCCTCAGCGCGAATGCCTTTCTCCCGTTCCACCAACAGCTCGGGGTTGATGGGGATCAGCAGCAAAGGATGAGCAGCCAGGAAGGCAGCGACGATAATGAGCTGGACCCAACCCCACATCCAGTCAGCTCTGCCGGCGGCGAGGAATAGGATCAGGCCGTAAGCTGCCAGACCCAGGGCGGCCTGGACGATCCACTTTATTATGCCGTACCGTACCCGAGTGCTCATTGGCGCTTTGCGCCAATCCGCTTGATCAGCCGCACGCACGCCGTGACCAGCATGACCAGCACGCCGAGAGCGGCGAGCAGGCCACTCCAGTGGAGCGGAATCTCGGCGCTGCCGTCGGCCACCTGGAGCGCGTCGGGCTCGTAGTACTGAAGGAGGTGGTCGATAGTCGGCGTGGGAACCGAGGTCGTGCGGGCCAGGGCCATGAATTCGCCGATCAGGTGCTGCACCTCGTCGCGGGCTGCCTCGGCGTGCTTGACCAACGCCGTTTCCATGAGGGGGTTGGCCAACAGGCGCTGCACAAAGAGGACCAGGATCGGCTCCGGCAGCCAGTTGATCACGTTGAACTTGGGCGGCGTGACCGGCAGCCCCAACGAGCGCAGGACATGGAACGCCTCGCGCATGGCCCGGACGGCCAGCACGACCAGGTCGCGGGTGCGGGCCAGCCGGTAGTTGTCGACGCCTGCGGCGCGGAGGGCTGGCGCCAGCGAGGGGAACAGAAGAGCGACGTGGTACTTGAGCCAGGTGTCCATGTCGACGCGGATCTGGGCCCCAAAGCCCGGCGCGCTCTCGAGGATACGGGCCACTTGCTGCGCCCGGTCGGTGATGCGGCCATCCACCTCGCCAAAGGGCACGTAAGCCTTGTCCTCCTCGGTGCCGGTCAGGCAGTGGACGGCATGCCCCTCGCGGTAGCCGGCCGAGTTGGGAAAGCCGATCAGCACCCGCTCCTGGCCCAGCGCCTCGACCAGCGCGCCCGGTCCGGCGGCGTTGTTCATGAGGAACAGAACGTTGGGCGTGCTCCTGTTCGCCGCCAGCACGGGCAAGATCTGGAGGGCGTGGTTCTTGCGCATGATGACCAGCACCAGGTCGTAAGCGTCGTCGGGCGCCAGCTCCTCGACCACATTCACCCGGGTGACGGTCTGCTCCTTGATCATCACATCGACCAGCACGATGCCGTGCTCGCGCAGCTCGGTCAGGCGCCGGCCGCGGGCCAGGATCGAGACGTCGTTGCCGCCCTGCTGCAGGCGGGCGGCGAACAAGCTGCCTAATGGGCCTGAACCATAAACAAGGATCTTGGACACGATCGCTCCTCCTCCCTGGCGACTATAGTCGCCTGTCTGTATTGTGAGCTATATGCAAGTGCGAATCATTAGCATATAGCGATTAGTATAGTCAAGGCTGCTGAAATGTCAAATCCTGCCTGCGTTTCTGCCAAGTCGTGGAAGAATGATGGAGGAGTGGTGAGAATCCGATGTAGGGAGCTGTCTCCAGGCATGGCTTTATTCGAACAGGGAAGGGGCCGGCTCCCAGGTCGATCCCCTGCCGGAGAAGTCGATCTGTGGATAACTCGGGCGTCCCCAAGGAAATCTGCACCAACTCCACGGAATCTCCAGCGCCTCTCCACAAGGACTCCACATCCTTGTGCTACAATGGGGGCATGATCAGAGCGGATGGCGGCGGCGCAACGTCAATTGCCTATTGAGGGACCATGTTGTTCGACGGTTGGGCGCGGAAACCGCGCTCCTACAAAGGGCGCCTGGCCTGGCAAATGGCATGAGCATCTATGGAATGGAGGAAAGACGCAGAATGGGAAAACACAAGATGGCGCTTTTGTTGGCGTGTGCCCTTGTGCTGTCGATGCTGACAGCGTGTGGAGCAAGCCAGCAGCCGGCATTGTCCGACATAGAACAGGCCGGCAACAGCGAGGCAAGCACGGGGACAGAGACAGTTGCGGCGGCAAATGCGGTAATGGTCACAACCATCAAATCGGATCAAGGGGACGAGGGTACGGAAGCGGACTCGGTGGCAGAGGCGGTCACTGCGAACAAGAGGGATCACGGCGATGCGGAGGATTATGCCTGGGACAGCTCCGGAGCCATCCAGATAGCACTGCAGGGGGATTCGATCACTGCGGATGGAGCCAGCGTAACCATCGACGGCAGCCGGGCGACGATTACGTCGGCCGGCACGTACGTCATCAGCGGGTCGCTAGCCGATGGGCAGATCATTGTCAACTCACAAGAAGACGGGATCGTCCGGCTCGTGCTAGACGGGGTCGACATCAGCAGCTCCACGGGCGCCCCGATCTATGTCATGAGCGCCGACGAGGCGATCATCGTCCTGGGCGACAATACGGAGAACAGCGTGTCGGACGGCGCCTCGTACGTCGTCGGGGATGCCGAAGAGGACGCGCCCAACGCGGCGATTTTCAGCATGGCCGACCTTACGATCTATGGCAACGGCTCGCTGGCGGTCGACGGCAACTATAACGACGGCATCGCCAGCAAAGACGGGCTGATCATTGCCGGCGGGACACTGGCGGTAGGCGCGGTGGATGACGGCATCCGGGGTAAGGATTATGTCGTTGTCAAGGGCGGGGATATCACGGTGGACGCCCAAGGCGACGGCCTGAAATCGGACAATGAAGAGGACGCGACCAAGGGGTATGTTCTGGTCGAAGGCGGCGCGATCCATGTCACATCTGGAAACGATGCTATTGAAGGCCAGACAGACGTCCTGATCGCGGGTGGGGAGATCGTGGTGATCGCAGGAGGAGGCAGCGAAGGTCGCATCGGCGAGAGTGCATCGGCCAAGGGGATCCTGGCGGCAGTCAGCGTCAACATCGACGGCGGAACGATTACGATCAGCTCGGCCGACGACGCCATCCACTCTAACGGCAGCCTGACGATCAACGGCGGCACCTTTATCCTGTCAACCGGAGACGATGCCATGCACGCCGACTCGACGCTCAAGATCAACGGCGGCGAGATCAGCATCACGGACTCTTTTGAAGGTCTCGAAAGCGCCATTATCACCATCAACGATGGGGACATCCACATTGTCTCCAGTGACGACGGCATCAACGTCGCCAGTGGGAACGACGGCTCGGGCATGAATTTTGGCCCGGGCCGCGGTGGGCGCCCGGGCGGAGGGCCGGGCCAGGACGCCTTTGCGGCTTCGGGCAGCTACTACCTCGCGATCAACGGTGGCTATGTCTATGTCGATGCCGACGGGGACGGCATCGACGCCAACGGCTACATCGAGATGACCGATGGCGTGGTGATCGTCAACGGTCCTACCGAAAACATGAACGGCGCGCTGGATTACATCAGCGGGTTTGAGATCAGCGGCGGATTCCTGGTGGCGGTGGGCAGCGCGGGCATGGCCCAGGCGCCTGACCAGTCGTCGAGCCAATATTCCCTGCTGCTGAACTTGAACTCGACGCTGCGGGCCGGCACCTTGATCCACATTCAAAGCAGCGACGGCGAGGAGATCCTGACCTTTGTACCGTCCAAACAGTACCAGTCGATAGCCTTCTCCTCGCCCAAGCTGGCTAGCGGCTCCACCTACGAGGTATACTACGGAGGCAACTCAACCGGCACGGCCACCGACGGCCTGTACCAGGGCGGAACGGTCAGCTCTGCCACCGCATTGGGCAGCTTTACCGTGTCCAGCATCGTCACGGCGATAGGCAGAAGCTCCAGGTGGTGATCTTGTCTGGGCCTGTGCGGAATCAGAGCCAGGCGCCCGTGCTCTAGGCTGGGAAATAGGCAGTCCAAACAAAGAGGTCTAACACTGCCGTTTGAATGCAAAACGCCACAGCCCCTGCCACGGCCAGCCAATAGGCTACCCCGCGCTGCCGCGGCCGCAAGCTCAACAGCGCCGACAACAGAGCCAGCGCGCCGAAACCTACCAAAGCCAGCACCAGCCGGATGCCTAGCCACAGGAGGCTGCCTGGCTGCTGAACCATCGCCGCGGTAAGCGGCAGCCACAGCGCCGAGGGGATGAGGATCAGCAGATACAAGACCTGGAACAAGCTATAACCAAAGCGACCGGCGACCCGCACCCGGTCCGGGTCCACGCGGACGAACAGCAAATAGGTAAAGGCGAAAAAGCCCGCGGCAGCCAACATCATAGAAAGAGTATAGGCCGGCAAAAGATCCTGCGGCACGCCTCCCCACAGGCCGGCTCGGGTGGCAGGATCGAGGGCCAGGACGTAGGCGTAGCTGGCCAGCACGGCAAGGCCACCCAAGAGCACGATCGCGGCCAATCTCTTTTTTTGTGTGTGCACGAGATCCCCTTTCAGCCAGGTACTACCCGCTCTGCGCTTCGAGCAGGGCGATGATCCGGTCAAGCTTTTCAAGCAGTGCCGGCCATGGATCGGCAGGCGACTCCCCGGGCGGTTGGTCGGGTGGTTCGACAGGCGGCTCGACAGGCGGCTCATCGGGCGGCTCATCGGGCGGCTCATCAGGCGGCTCGGCAGGTTGGGCATCGAGATCCACGAACTGGTAATAGACGTCTATGCGGCGGTGGTTGGTGCCGCCCAGCATGCCCAGTCCGCTGATAAAATCGGACTGCCCTTTCAGGTCGGCCACCCACACCCCACTGGCCCCGCCGGTGGGCGGGAAGTAATAGTCGCCGTGCCCCATGCCAAAACCGATGTCGCCCGACAGGCCGGTCAGGCCGTACACGCCCCGCCCGCGCCACTTGCTGACCTCATCGCCCCACCCCGGCAGCTTGGGAGCGTCGGGCCACCAGCGGACGACGCCCACACCGGCCATAGGATTACCGTCCTGATCGACGATTTGTACAATCTGGACAGCCGGGCCTTCGGCATCCTGGAGCTTGACGGCGCGGAAAACCTTACCGGTGGTGGATGGGGCTCGCTCGAGGTTTATGGCGCCAAAGTTGGCGACAAGCCAGGCCCAATCACGCTCCTGGCCCTGTTGGTCAAAGATCTTGGGGTTTCCCATCTTTCCTCCTCATGACAACTGCCGGCTATCGGCTTGTGGCCTTTTAGCCCATTTGCTGCAGCATGGCGATGATCTGATCCAGCCGCGCTAGTATCTGATCGAGCTTGTCTTCTTCGGCCGGCGGTGCGGTTTGCGTCTCGGCAAAGGTCAGGAACGTGATCCCGTCCTGAGTGGTTACCTGGAAGCGCTGGTCCAGAAAGGCAAGGGTGTAGGTGGCGGGGTTGGGGGCCAGCGCCTCAAAGCCGCCAGGGCCATACTCTGGCTTGGAGCCACTGACGACCGACAGGGAGTTGTTCCAGGGATCGGTGATGGTTAAGGCGATGCCCGGCCTGGGGAAGCCGCCGACGATGATCCGTGCGCCCGGCCGGTGTTCCACAGACATCTGCCATTGGCCGGGGGGCGGTGGAGGTGGCGGTTCGGGCTCTTCTTCTTCGCAGGGCCAGGTCACCGGCTCGAACAAGGGGTAGACGGGTGTGGCGTGGGCAGCCAACGCCTGGGCGACCTCAGGCCAGATGTCGTACGGGCTCCACTGGGAGTCGTTAGTGCCGCAGCAGTAAAGGGCAGCGCCGGCCACGTATGGGTCCTGGCACAGCTTGCGGTTGTACCAATCCAGCTCGGCGAGGTATTGCTCGGCGGTGCACAGGTTTCGCCAACCACGAGGTGGGTGGGGCTGCTCAAGCAGCCCATCGAGGCCGCATTCGGTGATGAGAAGCGGCAAGGTTTTGAGGTGGTCGGGCAGGCCCGCCCAGTTCTGAGCCGGCGCGCCGTTATAAACCTTGCGGTGGCGCAGGGAGAGCCAGATCGCGTTCTGTTTCATGGTCGGCCAGCCGTATTCGTGGAGGGCCAGCGCCCCGTTGAACTGGCGGGCGGCCTCCAGGGCCGGCAGGAAGCCAGCCCAGTAGGGCATGTGGGGGTTGCCGACTGAGAAGCTGCCCACGACGACGCGAAAGCCGTGGCCGTCCATGACGCGGGCGCGCTCGGACTCGAAATCGGCATAGCGCTGCATGGCTTCGAGCGAGTCGACGATCGGCTCGTTGACCCCCTGCCAAAAGCTGTAGGTAGCGCCCATCCGCTCGGCCCAAGGCAGGACCTGGGTGCAGATGTCGCGGGCGGTCTGGATCGGGTCGAGGCCGGGGTTGTTAAAGTCGGGCTGGTAGGGGATATAGATGCGGCCGACGAAGGTGGTCTTGGGGGAAGCGGATTTGACCTGGTGCCACACGTCGCTGTGATCGAGGAGGACCACCAGGGGCGGCTTCCAGGCGGCGATAACTTCCGGCATGCCGCCGGCAGTGGCATTGGCGTGCGCTCCAAGCAGGCTGTAGGTCATTGGACAGATCCCTTCTGTTTGATCCTCCCCCCTCACCCCGATCCTGCCGCCCTTTAGGCCGGGCGCAAAGCGGTCTTTTTCTCCAGGGCGAGGCGGCAGAGCGATGGATCGATTATACTGCAAGATGGGGATTTTGTAAAGCATCGCCTGTGAGAGCTCGGTTTTTGTCAAAGGGTTCAAAAGAGGGTAGAATACCGGGCAAGTCAAATGGCAATGAGGTGCAGAGTTGGCTGAAAAGGTCATCATCATCGGCAGTGGGCCCGCGGGCTGCACGGCGGCGATCTATACCGCCCGGGCACAGTTGGGGCCATTGGTGATCGCTGGACCGGCGGTCGGCGGCCAGGTGGCGATCAGCAACGAGGTGGGCAATTATCCAGGCTTTCCAGAAGACATCAGCGGCCTGGAGCTGGCGCAGTTGATGCAAAAGCAGGCCGAACGGTTCGGCGCGCGGTTCGAAATGGACATTGTGACGGCGGTGGATCTGACGGCGCGGCCGTTCAAAGTGACGACCTATGGCGAAGAGTATGAGACGCTGGCGCTGATCGTGGCTACCGGCGGTTCGCCGCGCAAGCTGGAGGTGCCGGGTGAGGCCGAGTTTTCGGGGCGCGGGGTGTCGTACTGCGCGACGTGCGACGGGTTCTTTTATACCGGTAAAGAGATCGTCATGGTTGGCGGCGGCGACGCCGCCATCGAGGAGGCGATTTTCCTGACCCGCTTTGCCACCCGGGTCCGGGTGATCCACCGGCGCGACCAACTGCGCGCGGAAAAGGTGCTCCAGGAGCGGGCCTTTAACAACGAGAAGATCAGCTTTGTGTGGAATTCGGTTGTAACCGAGATCGTAGGCGAGGACACGGTTACCGGGGTCAGGGTGCGCAGCGTGCTGACAGGGAAGGAAGAGGTGATCCCTACTCAGGGTGTTTTCGCCGCCATCGGCTGGGAGCCAAACACCGGCTTTTTGGCCGGACAGTTGATGCTGCACGACAACGGCTATGTCGTAGCCGACAAGGACGGCCGGACCAGCATCGAGGGGGTATGGGCCGCTGGCGACGTGTGTGACTGGACCTATCGCCAGATCACGACATCGGTGGGGTCAGGCGCCAAGGCCGGCATGCAGGCAGAAGCGTACATCGCCCGGTTGGAAGACCGGGCCAATCCACCCAGGAAAGAATAAACAAAAGGAGATACTTGATGGAGCAAACGATTCGCAAAGAGATGACTATTGCCGACGTGGTACAGAAATACCCGCAGACGGTCGAGGTTTTCCTGCGCCACGGCCTGATGTGCTTTGGCTGCGCCATCGCCCGCTTTGAGAACATCGAGCAGGGCGCTATGGCGCACGGGATCGACGTCCCGTCGCTGGTCACCGATCTCAACGCGGCTGTGCCCCAGGCGAGCAATTAGACGTTTCTTGACCCGCTGCGTGTTCCGTGGCTCACACGGAACACGCAGCGCACAAGTGTGGAGGGGGGAGAAAAATGTGGCTATTCAAGAGCCCTGAAATCGTCTACGGCGAGGGCGCGCTAGACACGCTGGAGCAGGTGAGCGGCCGGCGCGCCTTTATCGTCACCGACGCTAACATGGTAAGGCTTGGGTTCGCCGAGCGGGTAGCTGACTGTCTGCACCGGGCCGGTATGGAGACCCAGATCTTTGCCGAGGTGGAGCCCAACCCCACCTACCAGGTCGTGCTCAAGGGCAAAGAGCTGTGCACTGCGTTTGGGCCCGACTGGGTGGTGGGCCTAGGCGGCGGCTCGGCCATGGACGCATCCAAGGCGATCTATGTGCTCTACGAACGGCCTGACATGGAAGTTGGAGAGATCAACCCGCTGGTGCCACTCGGGCTGGGCAAGAAAGCCCGGTTGATGGCCATCCCCACCACCTCGGGGACAGGGGCTGAGACGACGTGGCTGGTGGTGCTGACCGACCAGGATGCCAGGAAAAAGACGGTGCTCGGCTCACGGGAGAATGTGCCGCACCTGGCCATCGTGGACCCCAGCTTTACTATGAACCTGCCGCCAGCGATCACGGCCGATACCGGCATGGACGCGCTGACGCACGCGGTAGAGGGCTATACCAGCATTTGGCGGAATGACTTTTCCGATGGCCTGTGTCTGGCGGCTATCCGCCTGGTGTTCAGCTATTTGCCACAGGCCTGCGTCGACGGGGGAGACGCCGAGGCGCGCGAAAAGATGCACAACGCGGCGACGATCGCCGGGCTGGGGTTTGGCAACTCGAACGCCGCGCTGGCCCACGCGCTGGGCCATCCGATGAGCCCGGCGTTTGGCGTGCCGCACGGGCGAGCTGTGGGCCTGTTCTTGCCCTATACCATCGAGTTCACGGCAGAGTGCATGGGCGACCGGTACGCCGAGATCGCCCGCTTTATAGGACTGCCGGCGGGCAACGGACAAGAGGGCGCCGCCAGCCTGGCACAGGCCGTGCGCGACCTGGCCGTCCGCATCGGCCAACCCCTGACCATAGCCGATCTCGGGATCTCCTACCAGGCCCTTGAGGCAGCTCTGCCCAAGCTGGTGGAGGATGGGATGATCGATACGACCACGTCGGCCCGCTGCCCCGACGACGTGGAAATGGAAAAGCTGTACCGGTATGCGTATGAGGGCAAGACCATAGATTTTTAGGTCTTTTAGACACAGATTCACGCTGTTGTATCCGAAACAACAAAAGCCTTTCACGGTCGAGAAAGGGAATAACGATGAACGGCTATATGGGAAAATTGCTGATCGTCGATCTGACCAGCGGCCAACTCAAGGATGAACCTCTGAATCCGTCGTGGGCGCGCGATTTCGTCGGCGGGGCGGGGTACGCCGCCCGGTATCTGTATGACGAATTGGGGCCAGGCACAGATCCCTTGGGACCCGAGAACACACTGATGTTCATGACCGGCCCGTTGGTGGGCACCCGCGCACCCTCGTGCGGACGGCACGAAGTGTGCGCCCTTTCGCCTCAGACCGGGCTGTGGGGCGAGTCAAACTCGGGCGGTTTCTGGGGCGCGGAACTGAGATTTTCCGGCTATGATGGGATCGTCATCCGCGGGCAGTCGCCCAAGCCGGTGTGGCTGTCGATCGTCGAGGGGCAACCCCCAGCGCTGCACGACGCCAACGATCTGTGGGGGCTGGACAGTTACGAAACACAACAACGCCTTCGCGACGAATTGGGCGATCAGAAGGTGCGGATAGCGAATATCGGCCCGGCGGGCGAGAAGCTGGTGCTGTACGCGGCGATCATGAATGACCACGGCCGGGCGGCAGGCCGGACCGGCATGGGCGCGGTGATGGGCTCGAAAAGGCTGAAGGCGATTGCAGTACGGGGCAAACAGCGTGCGCCGCTGGCCGACAAGGAAGGCTTTGGCCAGGCAGCCAAAGAGGCGGTCAAGATCATCACCGAAGACGTGGCCACCGAGGTATATCACCAGATGGGCACGGCTTCGTACGTCGACATGGCCTTGATGTGGGGCGATATCCCGATCAGGTACTGGACCGAAAGCGGGTTTGACGAGGCGACCAACCTGGGCGGCCCGACCATGGTCGAGACGATCCTGACCCGGGCAGTGCCGTGCTACGGCTGCCCGGTGGCCTGCGGCCGGGAGGTATCGCTGAAAGATACTCCTTACGGCATAGAGGTGGTCGATGGGCCAGAATATGAGACGGTGGCGATGCTGGGCTCGTCGCTGCTTATCAGCGATCTGCCGGGCGTGGCCTATGCCAACCACCTGTGCAACCGCTATGGCATGGACACGATCAGCGCCGGCTCGGCGATCAGCCTGGCCTATCTGCTCCATGACCAGGGGATTATCACCGCCGCAGACACGGGCGGGATGCCTCTGCAATGGGGTGACGTAGAAACGGTTCACACCCTGTTGGAGATGATCGCCAAGCGAGAAGGGTTTGGCGACATACTGGCAGAGGGCGCCAAGCGGATGGCAGCCCGCTACGGGGCCGAAGACCTGGCGATCCATGTCAATGGTCTGGACCTGCCGGCCCACGATCCGCGGGCCAATATGGGCATGGGCCTGGTCTATGCCACATCGCCGCGCGGGGCGTGCCACATGCAGGGTGACATGTATGCCGTGGACATGGGGTTGAGCATTCCCGAAGTGGACATTGTGCCCGGCGACCGGCTCAAGTCGCGAGGCAAAGCCCCGATCGCCGCCCGGATCCAGGATTGGCGGTCGCTGTATGGCAGTATCATTATGTGTAACTTTGTCAACCCGACCGCACCGGTGTTGGCCCGACTGCTCTCGACGGCCACTGGGCACGAAGCAGACGCCGTGGCGTGGCTCCAGACAGGGGAGCGGATCTTTACCCTGAAACGAGCCCTGAACAATCGCCTCGGCGTGCGACGGGGCAACGACCGGCTGCCCCGGGCGCTGTCGATCCCCAAACGGGATGGCACCAGAGGCAAGATCCCGGACATGGATCGGATGCTGAAGGAGTATTATGCCTGCCGCAAATGGGATTGGCAGACCGGCAAGCCCAGACGGGAAAAGCTGATCGGCCTCGGTCTGGCCGACATCGCCGAGGAGCTGTGGGCCTAGATCAGGCTTTTCTGTTCTAGCGGGTGGTCATGGCGGCAGGTCGAAAACGGGTGGGGCTGGCCTTGAGCGGCGGCGGGGCGCGAGGTGCGGGCCACGTCGGCGTACTCGAGGTCCTGGACCGGGAGAAGGTGCCGATCGACTGCATCGCCGGCACCAGCGCCGGCTCGCTGGTGGGCGCTGCCTACGCCGCCGGGATACGGGGGGAGCGCCTGGTCGAGCTGACTCGGCAGACCAGGTGGCGGCATATGGCCCGGTTCACCTGGCCGCACGATGGCCTGGTCAGTTTCGCCCCATTGGAGAGATATTTGACCAGGACCATGGGCGACCTCACCTTTGCCGATCTCGAGATCCCGTTCGCCGCGGTGGCCACGGACATGGCTACAGGCGAGCAGGTGACGCTGCGCCAAGGGCGGGTAGCCCCGGCGGTGCGGGCCAGCTGCTCGGTGCCAGGGGTCGTCGCCCCCCTCGAGCTGAATGGACGCCTGCTGGCAGATGGCGGCGTCGTGAACAACCTGCCGATCTCGGTTGTCCGCGATATGGGCGCGGAGGTGGTGATCGCCGTCTCTCTGTTCAAGGCGCGGGGCAGGCGGCCCAGAGGATTTCCCAACATTCTGGCAACGGCAGTGGAATATATGCTTGTCCGCGCCGGAGACGACCCAAGCAGCGCCGACGTGTGCATCAGCCTGCCGATGGCTGGGCTGAGCAGCATACTGAAACCGTCAGGGGCGAAAGGGTCGATGGCGCTAGGCCGGCAGATGGCCGAAGAAGCGATGCCTCGTATCAAAGCGCTGCTCGAACAGCGCTAGCCACAGGTTGATCAGCCCTCCTTGACGTTCCGACGCAAACCGGTATAATAGGGGCAGGTAAAGGGGCGATTGTGAAAGAAATCGCTAGCATCAGCCTGGGGCCTGCCAGCCGCGATTACGAGCTCACCACCCAGATCTGGGGTGAGGAGTTTCACGTGCGGCGGATGGGCACCGACGGCGACGCCGGCCGCGCCCGCGAGCTCGTGGCACAGTTCGACGGGCAGGTTGACGCGATCGGACTGGGGGGGATATGCCTGCAGCTCCGGGTCGGCCAGCGCACCTATGGCCACCGGCAGGCGCAGCAGATCGCCAGTGCAGCCCATATCACGCCGGTGGTGGACGGCGCCCATCTGAAGGAGACGCTGGAACGGTGGGCCATCAGCCGCGTTGCGGAGCAGCGGCCGGGCATCTTTGACCAAAAGTGCGTTCTCGTCCTGTCGGGCATCGACCGGTACGGGGTGGCCGAGGCTTTGAGCCTCTACACGCCGCACCTGTCGTTCGGCGATCCGATCTTTCAGTTGAATATACCCTTTACCCTGCGGTCGTTCAGGCAACTGGAAAGGTATGCTAGCCTGGTGCTGCCGGTGTTGTGCCGGGGGCGATGCGGGGCGCCGAGTCCAGCCAGCGCCGATCGGGATGTGCGGACGCCCCGGGGCAGCAGGTATTTCCAAAAGGCGGAGATCATCGCCGGCAGTTATGATTACATCCGTCGCTTTGCCCCTGACAACCTGCGCCACAAGGTGATCATCACCAGCGACCTGGCGGCTGCCGACCTGGAAGAACTGCGCGCGCAGGGCGTCGAGTCGGTCATCACCGTCACTCCCCCACCAGGCAAAGGATGCGCCGCTTTCGGCGCAGACGTGATGGAAGCGATCCTGAGCACGTTCGTGGACCGGCCGCCAGCGGAGATAACCCACGATGATTACCTGACCCTGGTAGCCCGCTGCGAGCTGGAACCCCAGATCACCATCCTGAACGAGCCGCGGCCGGTGGATCGGTTTGCCTTTGTCATCCACCCGCTCAGCATCGACGACATTTTTTTCCACCCGCTGCCCCGGCGCCTGCGCTTTTTGCCCAAGCGGCTGATCGAGTGGGTTGCGGCTTTTGTCTGGCCCCTGTACCTGTCGCGCATCACCGGCGTCCGCTCGCCGGCCACCAGCAAGGAGGTGGAAGGCATCTTGATCACGCTGGGAGCCACGCCTCGCGAGCTGATGCGCCGCAAGCCGAGCTTTACCTACCGGCGGCTGATGCTGGCCTCGCGCATAGCCCGGCAGAAAGGGGCCAAGATCATGGGGTTGGGCGCCTTTACCAAGGTAGTGGGCGACGCCGGCATCTCCCTGGCCAACAGGTCAGAAATTGCCATCACCACCGGCAACAGCTTGACCGCAATGGCGGCATTGGAGACAGCCAAGCAGGCGGTGCGCAAGATGGGCGGGCGGGTCGACAGGGGGCGGGCGGTCATCATCGGAGCCACCGGTTCCATCGGCGCGGTCTGTTCGCGGCTGCTGGCCCAGGCCTGCCACGACGTGGTGCTGGTGGCGCCGCGGCCGGAGAAGCTGATCCTTCTGAAGCGGACCATCGAGGCTGAGACGCCCCAAGCCAGTGTGACGATCGCCACCGATTCAGGCGCTCACCTATCGGGCGCCGACCTGGTAGTGACGACCACCACGGCCATGGGCCAGAAAGTGCTCGACGTGCTCAAGCTCAAGCCGGGCTGCGTCGTGTGCGACGTGGCGCGGCCGCCGGATGTGAAGGAGAAGGATGCCCGGCTGCGGCCCGACGTGCTGGTCGTCGAGTCAGGCGCCGTGCTGCTGCCGGGTAAGCCCGATTTCGGCTTTGACATCGGCCTGCCGCCCGGCGTGGCCTATGCCTGCCTGGCCGAAACGGCGCTGCTGGCCATGGAAGGCCGCTTTGAGAATTTTACGCTGGGCCGCGCCATTGAAGTGGACCGGGTCAAGGAGATCTACCGGCTTTTCAAAAAGCACGGCCTGCAACTGGAGGGGCTGCACAGTTTTGGCCGCCCCATAAGCGACGAGGAGATCGCCCGCAAGCGAGAGCTGGTCGAAGAGCTGCGCCAGCACCCTGAAAAGCTGGAGGCGCTGATCGCCCAGGCAGGCGCCGTCGACCAAGCAGGCGCTGCGCCCAGGCAAGGGGTTCGGCGCGCCAAGCAGTAGCTGGCGGCAGCCTCCAGCGCAGTCACCGCGACAGCCCGCCGGGCCTGGCGGCGACGAAAGCAGCGCAAATCTGTGGAGTAGGGGCTTTTAGTTCGCCTGGCGCAGGGCGGTGCGGCGGATCAGAGCCAGCATGGCATCCAGGTCAAATGGCTTGTGGACGTAGGTGGTAATGGCAGGATGGGAGGCCATGGCCTCAAATGAGTGGGTGCCATAGGCCGTCATCAGGATAACGGGCGTCTGGGGATCGAGGAAGCGGATCGCCTCGGCCAATTGAAGGCCGTTGACTCCCGGCAGGTATAGATCGATGATAGCCAGGTCGAAAGGAGCAACCGCGAGCTTGCCCAACGCTTCCTTGGCCGACATGGCCGTCTCGACATAGTATGCTTCGCCAACAAGCACGCTCCTCAGCACGTGACAGATGCCCGGTTCGTCGTCAACGATCAGGATCCGCTGGGTCATGGCAATCCAATCCCCCGTTCCGATTGCCCAGGAGGCAACCGCCCGCCATCTCCCGTGCTGCGCTGTGCTCCGGCCTCCCCCATGAGGCGAGGGAGCGCGGCAGGCAACTGGTTCAGGCGCACGCCGGCAGCGGGGCGAATCTGCAGCCCGATGTCCTCCCGGCCGCCAAAGGCGCCGCACTGGCCCTGCCCGCAGCCGACCCTGGAGCCCGTCAGGCCCAACTGGTCATGAAGGACTTGAAGCAAGGTAGTACGCCGGTCGATTTGGACCTGGCGCTCGACGCCGTTTGCAGTCAATGAGATCGTCTGTTTGGCCACGGATGCCTCGGTGTGGATCACTAATTTATTGTAGCAGCAAACCAGTTTGGCGTCAAGTGGATGGCGGGCAATTTGGATCACAAAAAACAGAAAAGGGCGCGAAACAGGCAAAAGCCCTTTCGCGCTTTTCGCGTCCTTTCGCGCTCCAGCTTGTGTTTTGGCTAAAAAGCTGGGGCTATGCTATACTCAACGACGATGAAGACGGAATTGGGTATGGTGGTCTTGAAGCCGGGGCGGGAGAAATCGGTGCGCAACCGGCACCCCTGGGTCTTTTCCGGGGCGATCCAGCGTGCGGAAGGGCGGGGCGACTTGGCGCAGGTGGTCAGCAGCCAGGGGGAATACCTGGCCACCGGCACGCTCAACCGCCGGTCGCAGATCGCGGTGCGGCTGCTGACCTGGGACAAGGCCGAAGAGGTGGACGGCGCTTTTTGGCGGCGGCGGCTGGAGCGGGCCATCGCCGGCCGGGCAGAACTGGCCGCAGACCCGGCCACCAACGCCTACAGGCTGGTCAACGCCGAGGCCGACGGGCTGCCCGGACTGATAGTGGATCGCTATGGCCCATGGCTGGTGATCCAGTGCCTGACGGCAGGCATGGCCCAGCGGCAAGAAGAGATCACGGCGCTGCTGGCCGAGCTGCTGGCACCGGCGGGCATCTACGCCCGCGACGACGCCGACGTGCGATTGAAAGAAGGCTTGCCGCTCGAAACCGGGCTGCTGCAGGGCGAGGAACCTCCTGACCGGGTGGAAATCGTGGAGCATGGCCACCGCTTCCTGGTGGACGTCAAGCGCGGCCACAAGACCGGCTTTTACCTGGACCAGCGAGAAAACCGGCGGCGGGCGGCGGCCTATTGCGGTGAGCGGGAGATACTGAACGCCTTTGCCTACACGGGGGCCTTTGCCGTGTACGCCGCGCATGCCGGAGCGCGCTCGGTGGTCAACGTAGACACTTCGGCCGAGGCGCTGGCGCTGGCCGGGGAAAACCTGGCACTCAACCGCTGTGGCCCGCAGGAGACGGTCGCCGGCGACGTGTTCCAGGTGCTGCGCCGCTATCGCCGCGACGGGAGAACCTTTGACCTGGTCATCTTGGACCCACCCAAGTTCGCCTCGTCACAGGCAGAGGTGATGGACGCCGCTCGCGGCTACAAGGATGTAAACCTGTCGGCCATGCGGCTACTGCGGCCGGGGGGGATGTTGATCACCTTTTCCTGCTCCGGACTGGTGAGCGCCGACCTGTTCCAGAAGATCCTGTTCGGCGCCAGTGTGGATGCCGGGCGGGACGTGCAGATCGTGGACAGGCTAGCCCAGGGACCGGATCACCCGGTGCTGCTCACCTTTCCCGAATCAGCCTATTTGAAGGGGTTTGTCTGCCGGGTGTGGTAACCCCCCACTCACTTGGTCACGCGGAAGCGGCAGGCAGGAGCGCCGGTGGCGATGCATTCGGTCTCTTCGACCAGATGCTTCCAGCCGGTGATCCACTCTACCATCTCGTCGATGACCGACAGGGGGATGTGGCACACCGGCTTGGTGACCGGCTTGTTTTGAGCGATGCTGTGCCGGGCGATCTCGGAGCAGTAGGGACATTCCGGCATCTCCATGACAAAGGCGTCACCCTCGTCGTGGAGGTGATGGGGGGTGCCATACAGTTCCTGGCCTTGCTCGGCCAGCTTGGACAGTATCAACTGCATCCGCTTGGCGGCAGGCAGAAGCTTGAGTGCCGTGCCGGCTATGGCGAATTGGGTTGGCCGCTGGCGGCGGATCTCGATCGCGCCCAACCGACCACCGCGCAGCATGATGGGCTTGGCGCCGCGGGCGCCAAAGATGTCGTAGATGAGGGCCAGGAAGTGGGAGTACTGCGCGACGGTGATGCTGGGCGTGTCGTCCATGGGAGGGATGTGGTCGGCATATTCGGTCAATTCAGCCTGTCGCAGCAGGGTAAGGAGGCTGCGGCGGCCCATCATCTCGTCCACCTGGGTGATCAGGATGTTCATCAGCAGCGAAGGGATCCTTTTCTCTTCTTGCATGACCGCCTCCTGTCAAATACGCAAATCGGCAAATGCCAGGTTTCTATGGGTTCAGCAGCCATTATACCACAAATGATGCAGGACACAACTTTTGATTCTGGATTTCGGATTGTGTTATGATGGGTTTGCAGCAGAGTCCGATCTGGGAAAGGAGTACAGTTGTATGCCTCGCGAGTGGATCGATGTGTCTCATCTGTCGTTCAACACGCTGCTGCTGCTCGAGCAGATTCAGTTGAGCTGGCTCCCGGGTTGGTTACCGGAACAGGAGCTGGGCCTGGCCCTCAAGGCCAACCCTGTCGTAGAGTGGTACATGCGCCACAAATGCCCGCAGTTGAATGAATGGCTGGACCGGGTGATGGCTGCCGTCCAGGGCAACAAGGGGGGCGGCCCTAAGGAGGTACGACAAGCTGAGATGAGCGTGCTTGCCACCATGACCGACCTGGTCGTCTATGCTGTCGATCCCGCCGTCTATGATGCACAGCCTTTCCTCGGCTGGGACACAGACGAGCTGCTGTCGGTGACCGATTTCTCTGGCAAGACGGTCATTGACGTGGGCGCCGGCACGGGGCGGCTTGCCCTGGCGGTTGCCGGGCAGGCCAGGACGGTGTTTGCCGTAGAGCCGGTTGCCAACCTCCGCGCATATCTCAAAAAGAAGGCCCGAGCGAAGGGACTGCACAACGTGTATCCCGTGGACGGGCTGATTACAGACATCCCTTTTCCGGAGCAGACCGCCGATACGACTATGGGAAGCCACGTCTTTGGGGATGACCTGGACGCGGAATACCAGGAGATGGTGCGGGTCACCAAGGTTGGCGGGCTGATCATCCTATGTCCGGGGAACGACGACAAGGACAATGAGACCCATGGCTTTCTTGTTGCCCGAGGTTTCGACTGGTCCCGGTTTGAGGAACCAAGAGATGGCTGGAAACGAAAGTACTGGAAAAGGATAGCATAATCAAGAGGGATTTGCAGAAGCGGTATCGGCTTTCGCTCGCGGATCATGTCATCCGGACAGACAAAGGCTTCGTGCGCCTCTCAAATACCGCAATCGGCGCATGTGTGGTATAATCGTCGGGCACGTCGAGTTGCACCAGGAGGCAGACAGGATGAACAAGTTATCGGACGTTCTGCAACCGATCATGGCCAGCCCGACGCCGGGGGCTCTCGTCGCCCTGCAGGGGGCGCTGCTGGCCTCAGAGATGGAGGGCGAGGCGGTCGAATCAGCGCTGGAGATCGCAGGCCAGTTTCACAGCTATTTGAGCGAACTGCAGAGCAAGATCACGGCCAAGCAATATAGCGAGCTGGCGTCACGGCTGGACATAGGCGCAGTGGGGACGGTGGCGCTGGAGAATATCGTCGCCACCGAGAAGGAGGAGTTCTGGAAGCGGCTGCTGCTGGGCGGCCTGGGCGAGACGCTGATGGTGGCGGCCAGCCGGCAGTATATCAAGGCCTGGGACGCCGAGACGAGCCTGGTCCACACCCAGGCGGCCTGGTACCTGTCGGAGGCGCTGTGGCGCGCTTCGCGCCAGATGCAGCCCAACCTGTCGCTGGAACAGCGCTGGGAAGCGATCCAGGGGCTGCTAGCGCCGGCCTACGCGGCTGAGACGCCAGCGCCGGCCAAGGCCGTCCTGCTGGGCCGGGTGTTCCAGATGCTGCTGTTGACCCACCTGGCGCGGCTGTGGCCGGCGATCGAGACCGGGCCGAAATGAGCATAAGAGGCCTGTCGTACAACCGGTTGGCCAGCCTGATCGAGGCGACGGCCGTGTTCGTCTTTTTCTACCAGGCGCTGCGCGTCCTCTTTTCCATGCTGTTTGGCGTCATCTACGACGTCCTGTTTGCCGAGACGGCGTCGATCTCTACCGCCGGCCTGCTGCTGGCGGCGGTCGTCGTAGCACTACTGGCGCCCCTGGCCGCGCCGAAACGGCCCAAAACGCTGCGCGCCGGGTCGTTGGCCGGGGCGGTGCTCGTGTTCCTGGCGCGCATCCCCCTGACTCTAGATATTCCACAGATCCGACTGGAAGCGGCCCTGATGATCATTGCTGCGGGCGGCTTTTACCTGGCAAGCAGGCTGCGCGTCGACGCCCGGCAAGCAGCCCGCGCCCTCATCCTGGCGCTGGTGATCGACCAGGTGCTGCGGGCGGCCGGCCAGAGCTTTGACGTGACTCTGCGCACGGGCTGGTGGCCGGGTCAGGCCGTCGTCTCGGCGGCGTTGTGCCTGCTGGCCGGCTGGCTCTATCGCCAGCGCCCAAAGGAGGAGCCGGCCGCCGGGATCAGGCTGGACCTGCGCACCGGGCTGGCCTGGGGAAGCTGGCTCTTCCTGGAAACGTCACTGCTGGCTTTTCCCAATGCCCTGGCCCGCTGGAGCAGTGGCCCTTACCTGGCTTTTGCCACGTGCGTGCCGCTGGTCATGGCGCTGGTTCTATTTGAAGAGGAAGTGTGGCTGGCGCTTCGCGGCCGGATCGGAGGGGCCGCTCTGCTGGCCGTCCTCGTGGTTGGGCTGGGCGCAGGCTATCTGACGGCCGGCCTACCGGCATTCCTGGGGTTGGTGGCGGCGCAGGTAGCCGCCGTGGTGCTTTTGCTTTCCTACTTTGGGCCAGATCACAGCGACCGGCGGGACCGGATGGAACTGGGGTTGGCTTGGGGTGGCATCCTGTTCCTGATTCTGGGGTTTGTTTGGGCTTTTGCCTTCACCTATGCCTACACACTGGACATCTTCCGGGGTATAGGCCTGCCGGTGTTCCTGGCGGCCGGGCTGCTGGCCGGTCTGCCCGGCCTGCGCCCCGCCGCGCAGACCGGGCCGATCTCCCGCTCGTCGCGCCAACGCACAATGGCGATGTGGGGGACCGCACTCGGCGTGGCAGCGCTGGTTCTGGCTGTGAACTGGCCCCGCTCCAGCCCTCAGGCAAAAGAGGGCAACCTGTTCCGCGCCGCCACCTACAATATCCACTACGGCTATGACAGCGACTGGCGCCTGCAGTTGGAGGCCCAGGCCCAGGCCATCGAGGCGGCAGAGGCGGACGTGGTGGCTCTGCAGGAGGTAGACACGGGCCGACCGACCAGCTATATGATCGACGATGCCCGCTGGCTGGCCCGCCGTCTGAACATGGGGGTGGTCTATATGCCGTGCGTGGAGCATCTGACCGGCATCGGGCTGCTGTCGCGCTATCCGATCCTCGACTATGACACCCTGCTCCTGCCCAGCGACCTGGAGCAGACCGGCATCATCTGGGCCAAAATCGACGTGCGCGGCCAGCCGGTCAATGTCTTTGCCATCTGGATGGGGCTGGAACCGGGAGAACGGGCCCAGCAGCTCAACGCTGCGCTGGCGTTTATCGCCACCCACCCCGGGCCGGCCGTCTTTGGCGGGGATTTCAATTCGGCGCCCGACTCGCCGGTCTATGCGCAGATCAGCGGGGCAGGGTTTGCTGACCCGTTTGTGGCCCTAGGGCTGGGCTCGCCGCCGACCGACCCGGCGATCCAGGCCACCAAACGGATCGATTTCGTCTGGCTGCGCGACCTGACGCCGGTCGCCGCCGAGGTGCCGGAGGCGCTGGCCTCGGATCACCGCCTGGTGGTAGTGGAGGTCAAGATACCATAGGATCAGCAATGGAGCTGGTCAATAGGGGAACAGCTTGAGCACAGAATTCCGGTACAGCACGATCATCTTTGACGTAGGCGGGACGCTGCTTGGTTTCCACGAGCGGGAACCGTTCCAGGAGTTCCTGGCCAGTGTTGGGGCGCCAGCCAGCGACGAGGACACGCGCGACGTGCACCGGCGGTTTGTGTCGGTGGTCGTCGCCGCACGGGACAGCGCCGAAGGTTTGGGCGCCAACGAGCGGCCGCTGTTCGATTGGTGGCGTGACATCTTTGCCAAGACCTGGCCCGATCGCCCCGACCTGGCCGAGAAGATGTACCACTGGTTCCGCGCCAACCGCTTCGACCGGACCTTTGCCGACGTCGTCCCGGCGCTCGAAGCGCTGCGCGGGATGGGGATGCCGCTGGGCATCCTGTCCAACTTCGGGACCGGCCTGGAGGAATTGCTGCGCAACCGGGGCCTGCGGGACTATTTCCGCTTCTTGGTCGTGTCGGCGTTGGTCGGTATGGCCAAGCCGGATCCTGCCATCTTTGACCATGCCGTGGCCGCCGCGGGGCAGCCCCGCAGCCGGCTGCTGTATGTGGGCGACCATTTTGGCGACGACGTCGTCGGCGCCAGGGCTGCCGGGCTCGACGTGGTGCTGATCGACCGCGCCGACCGCCACGGCGACAAGCCCTGCCCCCGCATCCAAAGCCTGCTCGAGCTACCTCGTTACATCGGGCCGCCGGCACCCGACCGCCGGGCGGTGATCCTGGACATGGACGGCGTGGTGCTCGACTCGATGCCGACCCACCTGCGCTCCTGGCAGCGGACACTGGCGCCGATGGGCATCCGCTTGACCGCCGCCGAGCTCTACCCGTTGGAGGGTATGCCCACCGAGCCGACAGCTCAGCGGCTTACCGAGCGGTTCTTGGGACAGGCCTGCTCTGACGAGGAGGCCAAGCGCCTGGCCGACGCCAAGCGCAGGTTCTTTTTAGAGGAGTTTGAGCCGGCTCTTATCCCCGGCGTCCTCCCCCTGCTGCACGACCTGCGAGGGCGTGGACACCGGCTGGCGTTGGTGACCGGCAGCGCGGCGGTGGTAGTGGAGCAGGTACTGACGCCGCTCGGCATCCTCGATCTGTTCGAGGT
>JAFGOG010000301.1 GCA_016926595.1 Anaerolineae bacterium | reverse complement strand
GTGGCATAGCCATCCAGGTCAAAGGCCAGGTAAGATGTATCGTAGGCGCCATTGAACAGAACCACGACCAAGCCGTCGAGCGCTGTATTGCCTGCTCCTCCATCGTATAGCTCGATGAACTCCAGCTTGTCGTAGCTGGGCGTGTCAGAGTCGACCTCGTTGATGATCACGGGCGGTTCCTCGACAACCTCGCACACGTCCCCTATCCCGTCACCATCACCATCCTCCTGCCCCGGGTTGTACACGTACGGGCAGTTGTCCACATCACCACAAACGCCGTCGCCGTCCACATCGTTGTCCGGATCAACAGGGCAGGCGTCGCAAGCATCGCCGTCGCCGTCGCCGTCGCCGTCGGTCTGGTCAGGATTGTACGTGTCCGGGCAGTTGTCCGTGCTGTCGGGTACGCCATCGCCGTCGGCATCGGGAATCTCCACAGAGAACGTCTGCCCGGTATTGACGGCGCCAAATGTATTGGGAGCCGCGGCGTTCCAAGTAAAGTCGTGGTAAACTGTCCCTGTTCCCCCAAGCTGGAGCGAATAGCCGATGGGGGTTGTATACCCTTCCACGAAGACGATGTCTGTACTAGTCATCCCAGCAGCGGGACCGTCAACAGCGGCAAAGGTTCCCTCATAGCTGAGGAATTGGACGACGACATTGGCACCGTTGACCAACGCTATGCCATCAGGCGACCCGTTCTGGATACCGTTCACGGCGTAGTAGAAAGCTACTGTGCCAAACCCATTCTGCTGGTCCGGGATGACACCAACAAGGGCCGTCGTGTTATAGGCCTTGCCGTCGTAGCCGTTATATAGCACCAAACTCCAGCCACCTAGGTCCGTTCCCGCTGGCCCAGCAACCTCAATGGCCTCACCGGCATCGGTATCAGCGTTGTCGTAATGAAGCTCGTTGACAAAGACCGCTGTCCCTTGCGCCACCGCCGGCGCGCCCAACACCGGCACCATGCTCAGCACTAGGGCCACCACCAGCAGCCCGCCAATTCCACGTTCAAGCATTCGCTTCTTGTCCATTTCTCTCCTTTGCCTCCAGTCGGTTTGTAGAAGTTCAAGATTCAGGCAACCGCCAGTTTTCCGGTGAACCCACCTCCTCTCCAATAGTGTAAACCCCTTTCCCCATCAGGCTGTTCGGCCCATGCCTAATAGGGGCAGGTACCCAGGTTCCGCCAGTTCAGCACCGTGTCCGCCAGGACCATCGTGCCGTCGGTCCCGTACAGGATGGTGGCCGTGCGGTTGGCGATCTCTTCGCACGCGGCGTCCTTTTCCACATAGTCCCAACTGCCCAGTGTGTACTTGTACTCGATCTGGTCGCCTTCGTAGAAGGTCAGCGTGACCGTGGCGAGCAGTCCATTCCGCGCCAGCAGCGTGCCGGCCGGATTCCAGCCGTTAAAGCTGCCGCCCATATAGACGTCCCAGTCATCGGGCGTGGTGGTTGGCAGCGCCGCGTGGAACGTCACCTGCACTTCGCGCGCCTGGGCGGTGGCCATCAACCAGTCGGAGAAGGCCGACTTGTTGAACGAGGTATCGGTGGCCAGCACCACATAGTAGTAGGTTGCGCCGGCCGCCACGTCCATGTCGGTGAACTCGGTCGCCGGGGCCAGGACGTCGGCCACCTTGCTATAGGCTCCGCCCTCTGCGTCGCCCCGGTACACCTCGTAGCGGTACAGGTCGGCGTCGGGCACGGCGTCCCAAGCCACATGGATAAAGCTCGGCGAGGCCTCCACCAGGTGCAGGTTCTCCGGCGCAAGGGGCGGCGTCGTGTCGCCCGAGGGGATGACCGTCAGGGTGCCTGCCTGGGCCGGATCGTAGCCGTTGCCCGTGCCGTCCAGGTCGGCAACCAGCCAGTCCAGCCCGCCGGTGGTGCTGTAGCGGTAGGCATAGTCATAGACGCCCACCGCCTCGGGCAGCAGTTGGCCCATGAACTCGTCGTTGTTGCCCGCATCGACGTTGAACGCCGCGTCCACCCAGCTCCAGGCCGGGTTGCCATCGGGAACCGACCCGTCGGGGCCAAAGCCCACCTGGGCCATCAGCCCCTCGGTGGCGCCGGGCAGGGATGTATGCCCGTCGATCCACACCTGGCCATAAATGGTGTCGGTCGCGTCCAGGGCGCTGATGGTGTGCGTAATGCTGGGCGGCCATTGCAGGTTGGCCCAGCCGATGATCAGGTGCGGCAGCGCCGAGACCTCGTAGGAACGGGCGCTCTCGTTGCCCTTGGCGTCCACGGCGGTGACCACATAGTAGTACAGCCGGCCGTTGGTCACCATCTCGTCCCTGAAGGCCGTGTCCGCCAGCGGCGAGCCGGTCAGCCGCTCGTAGCCGCCGCCGCTCAGCGGACTGCGATAGACATAGTACCCCGCCGCCCCCGCCACGTCTTCCCAGCTCAGATCCACAAACCCGTCGCCCACCGCGGCCAGCAAGCCGTCCGGCGCCTGGGGCGGGGTCAGGTCCACCCCGCGCGGGGTGATCAGGATCGCGCCCCAGCGGCCCTCGAGGACGACCGTGACCTGCCCGCCGTCCACCTTGTAGGTCCCGCCGTTCAACGCGTCCCGCAGCACCGTGCCCTCGGGCACATAGCCGGCCAGGTCGATGGCCAGCTCGTGGGCGTACAGGTCCTTGTTGACCGCCACCACCGCCGCCCCCGTCCCGTCCTTGCGCCCGTAGGCGTAGGTGCCATTGTCGTTGTGGGTGTACAGCCGGTCAAAACTGCCGGTGCGCAGGTAGCTGTACTGGTTGCGCAGGCCGGTCAGCGCCTGGTAGTGGGCCAGCATGCCGGTGTCCATGCCATCCCAGGGGAAGGGCCGGCGGTCGTCGGGGTCGGTGTCACCGGTCAGCCCCACCTCGTCGCCATAGTAGATCGTCGGCGCGCCGGGCATGGTCATCTGCAGGATGGCCAGCAGTTTCAGCTTGGCCTTGCCCTCGGCCAGGTTGTCGAGGTTGAATTCCCTGTCCTCGCGGTTGCGCTCGCCCGGCGTCAGCGCCCACAGGATGCGCTGTGTGTCGTGGGTGCCCACCAGGTTCATCGCCGCCTCGTAGGCCGGCGGCGGATAGTCCTCCTTGATCGACTGCAGGGCGCTGTCGAACTGGTCGGCGTTCAGACCCTGCACAAAGCCCTGGTTGGGATCGCTGCTGTCGCCATTGAGAAAGCCCAGCAGCGCGCGGCGGAAGCGATAGTTCATCATCGTGTCCAGCTCGTCGCCCAGCACCCACTCGCTGGCATCATCCCAGATCTCGCCGATGATGATCGCCTCAGGGTCGGCCGACTTGACACTGGGCCGGAACCCGGCCCAAAAGTCGTGGCTCTTGTCGGGGGCCACGTCCAGCCGCCAGCCGGCGACGCCGTGCTTGATCCACTGC
>JAFGOG010000036.1 GCA_016926595.1 Anaerolineae bacterium | reverse complement strand
CGTATACAGTCGTAGAGCGCTTCGGCTTAGTTCAATACGGATTATGTGGCGGCTCCGCGCCACATGAATCCTTTCCTTTATACACCAAAAAGGGGAAGAGTTGAGACGTTGACGGTGTTATTGTGTTAAAATTCTTGCGTGTTACTCCCAGCGAAAGGTGCGGGCGACGAGAAAGGTGCCGACGATGGCCATGCCGACCAGCACGGCTCCGCGGTCGGGAAGTTGCCCCATCCCTGGCCAAACCAGAGGCCGCGCAACAGAGCCACGAGGTGGGTGAGCGGGTTGAAGCGGGAGATGGTCAGCACCGCCTCGGGCATGACCTCGAGGGGGACGACGGCACCGGAAAAGATCATCAGTGGGTAGAGCACCACATTGCCGATGAGTATGACGGCCCGAGCGCTGGGAATCAGGCCAATGAGGGCGTACCCGGCGGCAAAAAAGGCGAACGCGCCCAGGGCGATGCCCGCGAACAGGCTCAACAGGTTGCCCTGACAGTGTATCTTGTATACGATCGTTCCCAGCAGGAATAGGAGCAGGATGCCCAGCAGCGTCATCACAAAGGGCGCGAGCACGTCGGTGAGAAAGTAGGTGACCGGGCGCAGCGGCGTGGCCGCAAAGCGGCGCAGCACGCCCATCTCGCGCCGGGTGGCGCTGGTGATGGGCACGGCTGTCAAGCCGACGATGCTGACGATTACGGCCATGTAGGCCGGCACGGACCGCTCCAGGTATCCCTGGCCGCCGAGCATCGGATCAGGTGCGTTGCCAAAGATAAAGCCAAGCAGGATCAACATCGGACCTGGTTCTTTTTGTTTCGGCTCGTTACGGCTTGAGCTGCGCCCCGGCGGGAATCTCACCCGTCTCCAGGTAGCGCCACAAAGCGACCAACAGCTCTGATACGGCGTAGGCGTCAGCCCTGACAGACCACCCACCTCACGCCGGTTGCGAAACCTGCGCCAGCCAAAGAACTCCATGACAAACAGCCAGGCGCCGTTGGGCCCAATGGCTCGCAGTCTCATCAACTGGCGCACTTTCTCGATGCTCGGGTGCTTCGAGGTCTCGATCAGTTCACTGCGCTCGGTCTCCAGCTCCTTGATCTGTTGCTCGACGTAGCGCAAGCTCGCATACTCCCGCTCCACTCGGGTACACAAGCCTGGCGGCAAAGGAGTCCCATCCCACATCCGAGCCGCTGCCAATGTGTCCAGAAAGTTGACATGGATGGCCACGTTCACGCCCTGGGTGGCCAGTAAGCCCTTGATGCGACAGATGTACCGGGTCCGGTCCCTCTTGAGGGTCAGTAACTGCCGATGCAGATGGCGCAGGTCTTCCTCTTCGACACTCGGCACATGCACGACACGCCACATCGTCTCCTCTCCACTGTGATACCGGATGAGCATATTCAGCGATTTCTCCACATCGATTCGATCTGTCTTGGCACGCTTGGCTCGTCGATCCACTTCAATGCTCGCCGAATCCACGACCAGGTTTTCAATCTCCTGTTCCAGGAGGTAACGGTGCAGCCAGAACCCATCGCGGCCGGCCTCGTAACAGGTTTTCACCGGGGCATCCGCTGCCAGGCCGAACCGCCTCTTTGCTGTCTCGATTTCCTGCCGCAACGCCAGCAGATCACCTGCATCGATAGTCCGCCTGCGCGGATTCTGCCCCAACCCCGTGCTGAATCCCAGCTTCCACTTCGACTTGCTCAACTCGAACGCTAGATACAAACTGCGTTCTATGGTATACTGCGTTCCACGGGTCGCTTCTTCCATCGTAAGCTTCTCCTTTCAGGTGATTGACCCTCACCAAGAAGCTTACCAGAAGCGCCCCACTTTTTCAAGCCCGCATGCATAGTATCTGACGCTGCGCTGACGAGGGAGAAGGCCGGGGGCGTGATCGGGCGGACGGCTTTGACAGGGGGTGTGGGGCGTGTTATACTGGCTGGGCCGGGTCTGCTTCGGGAGCGTGATCACCAGCGACGGCGGGAGGCCGAGGTGCAGTGTTCACAGTGTCAAGTGGAAAGTCCGGAGCAGGGCGGCTGAACGCCATAAGCAGGGAGGGGGGTGATCGGCCACTCTTGATCGTTGTACCGACGATGGCCGGCGGCCTGGACGGCAGAATTCGCTCTCGAGGAGGAGGACGTTGAAACAGAATTCCCTGATGTCGATTGCTCTTTTACTTTGCCTGACCCTGCTGGTGCTGCCGGTGTCGATGGCGGCGCCGGCGGACTACCCTGCGGCGGGCGACCGGGTCGTCGACCCGGGCTCGCCGACCGGCCCGCGGGATGGATCGGCGTCGCCGATCCACGTGTCTGCCCCACCCCATGCCACGACGCTGGCGCCGGCTGAGGCAGGAGTGTGGCAGACGGGGCCTTTTCCCCCGGCCGGTTTCCAGTACGCCCGCCACGATGGTGCGTTCGTGCCGGGGCCGGAAGGCGAGGCGTGGGCCAACAAGATCTATTTTCCCGGCGGCAGGACTTCGCCGGGCACCGAGTTGCCCGATATCTGGATGTTCGACCCCGTGACCGAGACTTACACGGACACGGGTGCCAACATCTATGAGGACGTGTCGAATTACAACGCCAACCTGATCCTGGACGACGGCACCGGCCGCGGGCCGGCGATCTATATCGTGGGCGGCACCGACAAGGATCACGGCGGCGCCAACATTGGCACGGTGCAGCGCTACTATCCCCAGAGCAACGTCGTGGAGGCGCTGCCGGCTGCCGACAACTGGAACGGCATGGTCGGCGCCTACAGGGTGGCGTGCATGGGCACGGCCGTAGTAGACGACGTGATCTATGTCTATGGCGGCTGGCAGAGCAGCACGTCGCCCTACTTTTCGGACCAGACGTGGGCGTTCGACCCAAGGCAGCCGTCGGGCTCGCGCTGGACGAACCTGGGCACACCGCTGCACACCCCGCGCAGCTATTTAAACAGCGCGGTGCAGGGGAGCAAAATCTATGCCATCGGCGGGGTGGGCAGCTACGTTGGCGGGGAGCTGGACCCTGTCGCGACGGTCGAGGTGCTCGACACGGCCAACCTGGCGGCAGGCTGGACGCTGCTCGCGCCGATGCCTACAGCAGGTGGCGAGGGGCGGGGGTATGGGTTCGAGACCGATACGATGTCTGTCAACGCGCCGTGGGAGGGCAAGCTGTACGTTGTGGCGCCGAACGATTGGCCGAACGTGTCGCCGGAGGTGCTGGAGTATGATATCGCAGCCAACACGTGGAGCGACACGTTTCCCGAGCTGCCGACGGCGCGCGCCGACATGGCGGGCACCTACGTGCCGCTGTGCACGCCGGACCCGAACGACGGGCTGCCGGGGATGTGGACCTTTGGCGGGCGGATCAACGAAAGCTGCGATCCTCCGATGGGGCCGGTCGAGTACTATCCGATGTCGTGCTACGAGCAGTGCAGCGTGCTGGTGGTGGACGACGATTGGGATTTCGACCTGGAGGTCGGGGCCAATGACGGTGGACGGCAGTACTATACGTCGACGCTCGACTACCTCGGGTTTGGCTATGGGCTGTGGGACACGGTGAGCATGGG
>JAFGOG010000300.1 GCA_016926595.1 Anaerolineae bacterium | reverse complement strand
GAGGGCCACGGGCGGTCCCCCCTCAGTGTCGATGCACAGGTAGACGATGCCCATCCCGCCCATGAGCGGGGGGCCGGTCACTTTGTAGCGGCCGGCGATGATCGATCCGGGGGCGTACAGATCCATCGATTCCTCTCCTTATCACTATCACGCGGCTGCTGCGTGGCGCCAAGTGGCGCAGCAGCACCACCGACTAGACCAGCAAAGCAGGGACGAGGCCACAGCTGCTATCGGCGCTGTCCTCGACACCCGCTGTGCGCAACGCAAAACAGCCGACCACCTGCCAGGGATGTCCCCAGGCTGGAGGCCGGCTGCAAGGTTTCACATAACCCTCCTCATTCGACCGTCATTGTGATGAGGAACCGATAGGCCAGAACGGACGCATGTTCTGAATACTATGATACCACAGTTAGCTGTCCTGGACAACTGCGCTATAACGCCATCCTCGCCGACTCTTTCGCCGCCATCTCAAATTCACACTTTTTCCCTTGATCCAAAAATCGATCGCCGCTCCCCCGCTGCTCTGTGCACCCCGGCATGCCATGCGCAGGGCGCTTGCAGCACACCGGCCATCGCCAACAGGACAGCCCGGGAATGAATTCCGGGCTGATACGCAAAACGCGTTCAACAAACGCGTTAACAGTGCATAGAGCCCGTCTTCAACGGGCTTGCTCTATCAGGCGTCGGTTTCAACCGATGCCTGCCGCCTTTCGCAACCCTCACAACTGATAGTACACGATCCGGTGTGCGCGCCGCACCATCTGGAACGCGCCGGCCAGCCTGTAAGCGAGCCGGTAACCCAGGCCGAGGCGGTCCAGATCGGGATCTTGCGTAAAGAACCACTCCTCCAACAAAGTGATACCCGGCGACCAGGCCTCCAGCTCACGGGGATCGTCGATGCCCCAGCCGATGGCCGCCCCTGTCTGCTTGAGCGAACGGTGCTGGGTCGACGATCGGGCCGTCAGCCGACTGAACACGTCGGCGATCAGGCGGCAGCCCGGGAAAGCCTCCTGCAGACGGAGCAGCAAGCGCCTGACTTGCGCTTCGCCCAGGTACATCAGCAACCCCTCGGCGATGACCAGCACAGGCCGGTTTGCCGCTGCAACCGTCTCCACCCATTCCAGGTCGGTCACCGATGAAGCGATCATGTGATAGCGTTCGTCTGGTGGGAAAAACTGCCGGCGGAGCGCGATCACCGCCGGCATGTCCAGGTCATACCAGTCCACCCGGCCATTGTCCACCCGCCAAAAGCGGCCGTCCAGGCCGCAGCCCAGGTGCAGCACCACCCCAGCGGGATGCTCGGACAGGAAATCGCGCGCGACGGCATCCAGTTTTTTGGCCCGCTGGCAGACCAGGATGACCGTCTTGGTGGGCACGCGCAGCCGGGCAAAGTCATAGTCCACCCGACTGAGGATGTCCTGGGCCTGGGGATCGAAGAACAGCGGGTTCCCAGGCTGGGCCCTGGCATAGAGTGTGATGAGCAGGGTTTCCTGCTCGGGAGTTAACTTGACTTTCGTTTTCTCACTCATAGAGTGACTCTCCTCTGATCCATAGATCACTTTATGCTACCTACACCATCCGCCAAACCGATGCCGCGGGCATGCTGTGCTTGAACGCCTCGAACGTTTTGCACACCGGATAGAGCAGGACCAGCCCGACCGCCCAGGCCAGGTAGGTCTGCGGCAGGCCGCCCGGCGCGCTCCAGACCAGGCCCATCGCCGCGTACACGAACCAGTGCACCAGGAAAAAGAACAGGGCCGCTCGCCCCAGAGTAACCACTGGTCGGCCCCAAGTGGTCAGTCTGGAGGCGATCCGGGAGAGCAGATACAGGGCGACCAGGTCAAACCCCAGGGACAGGAGCAAAAAGGACAGGCTCGGCGGGTATTTGACCAGGTTGAGAAAGGCGATCGCCGATTGACCTGCCGGCAGGCGCAGGTTGCCAAAGCCGCCCAGGACGCGCACCAGCGGGAAGAGGGCCAGGCAGGCCAGGCCAACGATCGCCGCCGCGCGGTAGGCCCGGCGCTGGTCGTGCAGCAGCAGACGGGCAAACGCCATCCCCAGCAGCACGACCCCGAGCCAGGGGATGGGCGCATACAGGACGTAGGCCGATCCCACCGCCCCCGGCACGAGCAGCAAGCGGATCGGGCTCCACATCCCCAGATCAGCATGCAGCAAGAGCCCCGGCAAGACCTGCATCAGCAGCAGGATAGCCGCGCCGGCCGCCGCCTGGACCGGCCCACTTGCTCCCAGGAAGGGAATGCCCAAGAGCATGGCCACACCCAGGCCCGAAAGGATGCTGAACTCCAGCGGATAGATCCGCCCGGCGCTGGCTATGTCCACGATCACCTGCTCGAGGGCAATGAACAGCAGCCCGCGCAGCGCCAGGTGGACGGCGATCCGGCGCCCGGACCACCCCAGCTCACGACGCGAGTGCGCAAACAGGACCATGCCCGCGCCCATCAGGAGGAAAAAACCGGGCGCACAGGGATGCGTCGCCAGGCGGGTGAGCAGGGCTGCCAGGTTGGGATAGTCCGGCAGCGGCTGGTCCCAGGTTTCAAAAGGATGCCAGCGGCGGACAAAAAAGCTGGCGTGGTCGATAGCCATCAAGATCATAATCAACCCGCGCAGGGCATCGAGGGGGATCAGTCGCCCACTGCCGGGCGCCACCGCGGCCGTCGTTGGCTCGACGGGTCTCGCCTCCGCGATGCCGCTGGGATGCTCACCGGCATCGCCGCTAGCATCACTGCCAGCATCGCCGCCAGCATCATCACCAGCATCCTGGACGCGGACGCCGCGGAACAGGACGAAGCTCGACCACAGGACGCCAACCACGTTCGCCAGCGAGACAGGCAGCCACTGGGTGACGATCGAGGCCATCGATCCGAGCGTCCACAAAACCACCGCGCCGCGCGGGAGCAAACCCGCCTGCAAGGAGGCGGTGCCAAGGGCCAGGAAACCCCACACGAACAGCACGGCGACCACGGTCAGGAGCCATGGCATGGCCGGGCTGGCCAGGAGGGCACTCGCCTGCCCCCCAGCGCCGGCCTCTACGGCGCTGCGGAGCAGGTTAAAGGCGGCGATGGCCGACAGGCCAACCATCGCCGCGCCCGCTCCCGCCCACCCCAGCCCGCGCCCCAGGCGAGCGCGCCCCAGGCGAGCATGGGCCAGGCGCGGCCACTGCACGGCGGCCACGCAAGCCAGCCAGGTGACGATGGCCAGGTTCGGGAGCAGCTGCAGGGCCGCCTGGAGTGCCGCTACCGGGATCGCCAGCCCCAGGCCCAACGCCACACCCGCGGCCACCCCCACCAGGCCGGCGATGGCCCCCAGGCGACCGATGAAAGGTCGATTGGAAACGATCGTGTCTTGTGCGCTCATTTTGACGCCACCTTTGGGGCAGCCGGCAAGGGAATGCCCTGGTATGTCAAGCGGAGGGCCGTCACCGCGCCCGATCCGTCGCGGATGAACTCAAAACGATACGTGTCATCTCCCTGGATAAAAAAGCGCGTCTCGGTCTCGGCACACAGCGGGACCCAGCGCATCCCATCGGGGGCCAGAACCCAGAGCCGGCTCTCCTCGAACTTGATCTGCATCAGCGCAGTCGGCCGCATATCATAGCTGCCGGCGTAGGTCGCCAGGATCGCCGGGTCCACCTCGATCGCTACCGGATCTTGCGGCGGCGTTGGCCTGGGCATGGATGGATCAAAGGGCACGTAGCCTAACCAGGCAAAGGGGCTGTACACATCGCCGATGGCCCTGGCGACGATCTCTTGGGCCACCGACTCAAAGTTGTCGCTGTTGCTCAACAAGACAATGCCGATGCCCTGGTCGGCGTAGGTAACGGTATAGTTCTGCCAGCCCAGGCTGTGCCCGGTGTGGAAAAAAGCCCGTCCATGCGGCGTGTCAAAGCGACCCCAGCCCAGCCCCCAGGCCAGGTTTATGTCCTGGTACTGGTCGGTCTTCTGCCAGGCCCCCGGCCCGAACATGGTCTGGTAGTCGATGGCCACCTGCGGCCGGAGCATCTCGTCGATCGTGGCCCGGCGCTGGCCCTCGACGTTCAAGATGCCGAGGGAGATCAAGCGGGCATAGTCGCCGGCCGTGGTGGCCATCGAGCCGGCGGCGTCCGGCTTGTTTCGCCGGATCGGCTCCCCCCGCGGCCGGCCAAACGGGTCGTGCGGGGCAGCCGCGTTGCCCTCGTAGGCCGCCTGCCAGACGTAGCTGCTGCGGGCCATACCCAGCGGCTGAAAGATCCTGGCCTGGGCCAGTGTCTCTAGATCCTGACCGGTCACCTCCTCAACCACCATTTGCAGCAGGGCGATCCCCTCGCCAGAGTAACTGTGCCTCTCTCCCGGCGAGAACAGGAACCTCAAGCGGCCATCTTCTTCGAGGAAACGCCAGTTGGGAAAGCCGGTGCTGTGGCTGAGCGCCATCCGCGCGGTGATCAGCCTGGCCCGCTCGTCCCCTTTCAGGTCCGCGTAGGCCGGGATCTCATCCAGCGGTTTGCCCAGGTATTCGTACAGGGGTTTGTCCAGGTCGATGACCCCCTCCTCGGCCAGCAGCATCACCAGGTAGGCAAACACAGGTTTGCTGAAGGACGCCGCGCTAAAGACGGTCTCCTCGTCGGCACGAGCCCCGGTGCTCCTGTCCGCGTCGCCAAAGGCTTTCTGGTAGACCACCTGCCCATCGGTGATGATCGCGCACGACAGCCCGGCCACGTCGGCCTTGGCCATAGTTTGTTCGATAAACGTTTCCAGTTCGGCGGTCGGCACAGAACTGCCGTCCAGCCGGCGCAAGGATAGCATCTTTTGGCTCATCTGTGAACTCCTTTCACTACACGCTGCCAGAAATCCGGCCAGCGCCAGGACCAAAACAAGTCGGGCGGTTTTCATACCGACGATCCTTTCATGACTGCATCCATCCATGCCAGGATGCGGTTCATGACATCCAAAAGCAGCTTGGGCTCATAGGGGACGTGACCGGTGCGCGGATAGACCACCATCTGGGTCGGGATGCCACGACGGCTCAGGGCATGGTAGAGCTCATATCCCTGCCAGATGGGCACCCGCCGATCGTGCTCTCCGTGCAGGAACAGGGTCGGCGTGGTCACCCGGTCGGCGTGCGCGACCGGTGAACGGTCGAGCAGCAGATCCTTCACCTCCCAGACCTCGCCGGCGGTCAATGGCCTGGGTGGGCCACCGCCCACGCCGGCAAGATAGACTCGGGATAGATAGCTGCTTTGCTCAGCATCCAGCACCGCCTGCGTGACCGTGAAGGCAACGCACGTTCCATCGGGTGAGACATCGACATCCGCAACCCGCTTGACGTTGAGAGTATCTTGTGGTGACCATCGGTCTTTAGTCATTATATCGGTTCCTCCCTGCGAAGATGTGTAGGAATGTCAACAGCCGCAGGATCGTGCCAGGTGTGGTACACTGCCGGGTGGTCGGCGGGTAGTTTCTTCCACATCCGGTCCACCAGGATCATCACCAGCGCGGCAGCCGCAACGGTCACCGTGAAAACCGTCCAGTCCAGGTTAGGGAAAAACGCAAAGGTGGCGTTGCCGGCCGCGTGGGCGATGCCCGCTACCAGGATGCTCCCCTTGCTGCGGTTGTAGAACCAACCAAGGGTCACGGTAGCCGGGAGAAGTTCCAGGTACGTTTGCACCCAATATTCTGGGGAAAAAACGGGCCTCCCTTCTGCCTTCCACGCAAACAGGTGCCATAGCGGCCAAAAAAGATTCATGACCAAGCAGGCAACCAAGGGACTGGTCGAAGACTGCATTCTGGGTAGCGCAAATCCGCGCCAGCCAGCCTCTTCACCGGTGGCATTGAAAAAGAAGAACTGGTAGAGAAATTTGACGGCGATCAGGCCGATCAGCGTCAGGCCTGTTTCTGGGAACCGGTGGGCTGCGATGGGCTGTCTGCCCAGGAGGCTGCTGACCGGGATCGAAAGCAGAACCAAACCCACTTGTAGCACCAATGCCAGGAGGGACCAACCCCATACACCGCGCGGCCGGATCAACGAAACCAGGTAGCGTTTCACAGCCGGAATGCGCGAATAGGCCATGCTGATCACAAAGGCGACCGGCACCACCGACACTATGGTGAAGCCGACCATGACAGGGGATAATGGAGCGTGATTGATGGCCGTGTTGTTGGCCAGAAATGCGAACGTAGAGACCACCCAGGCCACCAGAAAGGCAATCCAATACGCTCTCTTTGTCCCTTGTTTGGGCTGGGTATTGCATATGGCGGAGACGATGATCCCCGCCAGCGCAGGTCCGCAGGTAGCGATGAAAGCCAACGGAGCCAGCAGGAAGACACCCTTGTTCATGACAGCATCGTACGTGAACCCCAGTCCCCAAGAGATGGCAAAGGTGACGATGAAAAAGGCGATGACTTGATGACTCTTGATCCAATGAGTTAGCTTGTTCATAGAGAAACTCCTCGCATCGATCTCTGTTCGTAGAGGCAAATGAAACTACCCCCTCCTACAGATAGTGCAAGCCCTGGTCGCGGGCGGTGCGCTCCAGCCGTCGCACGGCGAGCTGCGCCAGGAGGCCGTAAAGCACAACCTGGCCAAGCAGGACCGCCCACTCGTACGGCAGGGCGAGGACCGTCCGCGTGCCCATGGCGTAATGGCGCAGCAGGTCCATGCCAAAGCTCTGCGGCAGGGCCACGATGCCAATGATACGCAGAGACGAAGGGAGGACCTGCATAGGGATAAACATGCCGGTGAGCATCTGAAAGGCAAAGTTGAACAGCCCAAAGATGGCCGTTACCTGTTGGTAGCGCAGGACCAACGCGGCGAAGCAAGCTCCCATCTGCGCCAGCGCGCCGACCGACAGCGCGGTGGCGGACAGGCCCAGCAGCAGCCCGGGCAGCGTCAAGGTCGCGCGCGTGAACCACAGCCCGACAGCAAACATAGGCACAAAGAAGATGGTGCTGCGCACGGCCAGAGCGGCGACGTTGCAGATCATGTAGCCGTAACGGGAAAACGGGCAGCTAAAGGTATAGTCGATCTGCCCCGATCCCAGTTCGTTGCGAAACATCTCGGCCGCCCCCCATAAGGCCACGCTCTGCCAGCTCTGATAGGCCACGCCAAAGATCATGAACGAGACATAGTTCGTCGTGCCCACCGTCCGTTCCAGCAGTGCCGTGTCAAAGGCCAGAGCAAAGAGCAGCATGCCCAGGCCAAAGAGCGCGCTGGAGAACAGCTCAAAGATGAAATTGAGCTTGTAGCGCTTGAGCGAGAGCCAGTCGCGCCACACTGCCATGTAGAATAGCCTCGCCGTGCTAGCCATCGGCCACCTCCTTGCCGTTGTTCACAAAAATGCTGAACGCATCTTCCAACGAGGGCTCGACCATGCTTACCGAGGCCCTCGTGCCGCTCCGATCCAACACGGCCACCACTTCTTTGAGCACCGCAAACCCATCGTCACAGTAAAGCCGGAGCGCGCCTTCCGTCGTGGCCCGGCTCACGCCTGGCAATCCCCGCAATTGCGCCACGATCGCATCGCCGTCCTGCATGGCCACCTCGATCGTTTCCTGCACCGTCACCGAGCGGCGAAAGGCCCG
>JAFGOG010000035.1 GCA_016926595.1 Anaerolineae bacterium | reverse complement strand
CGCCGGTTGTCAACTTTTCAAGCTGGAACCACTGAAAGGATGAAGACACTGAGGGCACTGAGCGTAGGGTGGCCGTAGGGCAGGCATCCAGCAGACCGGCTCGATGTGTGGTATCCTATACTCGTAGCACATGGCATGGCCCGCGGCGGGCGAGCAACCTCAAGCCAGGGACTGCATCCGTGCAAGACCATCGGCGCGAGTTCAATAAGGGCCATGCCCACCATTTGGAATCTCTTCTCCTCCTTTTGACAGAGAGCCAGGGGTATGGGGCCACCCCTGGCTCTCTCGGTTTGTTTTAGCTATCAGCGGTTGGCGATCGGGGGGAGTGGGCAGCGCATTGCCGTATTCGACCCCCTTGTTTTTTGTGTGGGTTCCAGAGTGTGATATAATCTGTCGTTAGCTGAAGGCTGAAAGCTGACGGCTGATAGCTCTGCCGAAAGGAACCGTTATGAAGATCAAGTACATACTCCTACTAGCCCTAATTATGCTGGCCGCCGCCGCCTGTGACGCGCCGCCGTTGGCCACCCCCACGCCGGAAGGCTATATGGCGCCGGCTGCGCCTGCCCCAGCCGCAACCGCCGCCGCGCCGGGTGCAGTGGCCGCCGCGCCGGGCGGCGTTGAGGTCGCATGGGCCCAGATCAAGCCGCTGGACGGCGCGCTGGCCACCGTCAACGACCAGCCGGTTACCTGGGCCGATTATGAGCCGGAGCTGTTCCGGGCCCTGCACGCGGTCACCCAGCAGTATGTCGTGGACTGGAACCAGGCCGACAATGTGGCCCTCTTGCCCCAGTTCCAGGACTCGGTCCTCCAGGGCGTTGTGGACCGCACCCTGCTCCGCCAGTTGGCCGTCCAGGAGGGGATCGCCGTGACCGACGCCGATCTCCAGGCCCGCATCGAAGCGGACAAGGCCGACATCATGGCCAGCGGTTATTTCAGCTCCTTTGTCCAATATCAACAGGATTATGGCCTCACCGACGAGTACTTTTCCCGGCTGGTGGAAGATGAGCTGATCATCGAGCAGCTCACGGACAAACAGGACGTCGCCCGCCAGGAGGAACAGGTTCACGCCCGCCACATCCTGGTCACGACCGAGGAGGAGGGCAAGGCGCTGCTGGCCCGTTTGGCGGCCGGCGAGGATTGGGCAGCGCTGGCCTCCGAGCTGTCGATCGACACCGGCAGCAAGGACAACGCCGGCGACCTGGGCTGGTTTGGTCGCGGGGTGATGGTCGAAGCGTTCGAGGCCGCCGCTTTTGCCCTGGAGGTGGGTGAGACCAGCGACCTGGTGCAGAGCGACTATGGCTATCACGTCATCCAGGTGCTGGAAAAAGGCATGAAGGACCTGGACGACTATACGTACGCCACAAAGCAGTCGGAAGCCTTCCAGGCCTGGTTTGACGGGCAGAAAGCCAAGGCGAGCATCACTATCGCCGTCCAATTTGCCTCGCAATAGCACCGGTCTCGTTCAGTATGGGGTCAAGAGCCGCCTGTAGCGGTTCTTGACCCCACACCCCATCCCGATTTGACATTTCTGCCCACTGGTTGTATAATTGCCCTTGTTATTGCAACAAGTTCGCATTTGCAGAAATGGGAGTGGCGAGGAATATGATGGACGACCTGGCTATGGCTGGCGAGCGCCGCCTGCGGGCCTGTCACAGGCGGGTCACGCCACAGCGGCGGCTGATCCTGAACACCCTGGCCCAGGCCGGCGGACACCTGGACGCCAGCGAGATCTATGAGCGCGCCCGGCTCCGCGATCCACGTCTCAGCCTATCCACCGTCTATCGCACGCTGGTCGCTCTGAAGGCGAGCGGCGCCGTCCGCGAGCTGCACCTCGATCAGGAGCACCACCACTATGAGCTGGACAACCAGGATCGCCACTCGCACCTGGTCTGCCTGGAATGCGGCCGGGTGATCGAGGTCGACGGCGAGCCCTTTGCCCGGGTGGCCCAGTCTGTGGGCCAGGCCCATGACTTTTATGTCGCCAGCGCCCAGGTGGAGCTGACCGGCCTGTGCGCCGATTGCCGGGGCAAGCAGGCCTGACCGGCTGAATCGGCGGGCAGCTCGCCCGCTTGTAGAGATGTCCGGGTTTCATGCAGTTGATTCACAATTCGATCTAAAGGCTGGAAGAATGGAGGACACGAGGATTGAAACGAGGACGAGGCTCAGCGCGGCTCTTCCACACATTGCGTGATCGAGTTCGAGGTATCTCCTCGCTGGTCCGCTTTGGGCCGCCGACCCACTGTTGGCGCACTGAAAACGCGCGGTTTCGCTCGGCTTTCCGGCGCAGGTCGCCGCACTTGCACGCGCATTGCGGAGGAGCCCTCAGCGCTGTGCACAGCGGCAGATCGGCGCGCATCTGCCGGTTGGAAGGCGGCCAGACCTTTTTGAACCGGCTGGCGCCCCTCGGCTTTACGCCGGGCGCCCGGCTGCGCGTCGTCCAGAACCTGGGAAGGGGACCGCTTCTGGTGTCCATACACGACACGCGAATAGCGCTGGGCCGCGGCGAAGCCGACAAGATCCTGGTCGAACCGCTGATTGGAGAGGAAGATGGCGATAGAAGCGCCGAGCCGGGTGCAGGCAGCTAGCCGGCCATCGCCCGGTCGCGGCGCCCAGGCGACGCTGACCGTGGCCTTGGCCGGCCAGCCGAACGTCGGCAAGTCGACCGTTTTCAACCTGCTGACCGGTCTGAACCAGCACGTCGGCAACTGGACGGGCAAGACCGTCGAGCAAAAGACCGGCCTATGCCACCGCGATGGGGCAACGCTCGCGGTGGTCGACCTGCCCGGCACCTACAGCCTGACCGCCAACTCGCTGGAAGAGGTGATCGCCCGCGATTATATCATCCAGGACCGGCCAGACGTGGTCGTGGTCGTCGTCAACGCTGCGTCGGTGGAGCGCAACCTGTACCTGGTGGCCGAGCTCCTATCGCTGCCGGCCCCGGTAGTCGTCGCCCTCAACATGCTGGATGTCGCCGCCTCGGAAGGGATGCGCATCGAGCCGCACGTGTTGGCGGCGGCGTTGGGCGTGCCGGTGGTGCCGATGGTCGCGGCCAAGAACCAGGGGGTGTGCGACCTGGTAGACACCGTGCTTCGCCTGGCCAGCGGTGAGATCCCCTACCAGCCCAGCGTGCCCGAGATCCGCGCCGATCACCGCCAGGTGTTGCAGCGGATCCGGGCGCTGGTGGCCGGCTGTGTGCCGGCGCCCTACCCTGAAGAGTGGGTGGCCTTGAAACTGCTCGAGGGCGACAGCAAAGTCACGGCCATGATGCGCGACCTCTGCCTGCCCCCCGAGCGATGGGAGGAGGTCCACGCCATCCTGATGGAGCACGAAGACGCCGTCCTGGCCGTGGCCAGCGGCCGCTACGATTGGGTGGGCCGCATGGTGCGGGCGGCGGTCATCCGGCCCCGCGCCGGGCAGATCACCATCACCGAACGGCTGGACCGCTGGGCCACCCATCCGCTTTGGGGGCTGGCCATCCTGGCCGGCATTCTCGGCCTCGTCTTCTGGCTGACCTTCACCGTCGGCGCGCCGCTGCAAAGCCTGCTGGACACCTACCTGGTCGGCAGCCTGGCCCGCCTGGCCTCCGCCGGCCTGGCCGGCGCGCCGGCCTGGCTGAGCGCGCTCGTCGTCGACGGCGCCATCGGCGGGGCGGGGACGGTAATCACCTTTCTGCCGATCCTGATCATCTTTTTCGCCGTGCTGGCCCTGCTCGAAGACGTCGGCTACATGACCCGCGCTGCCTATGTCATGGACCGCTTTATGCACCTGATGGGCCTGCACGGCAAGAGCTTTCTGCCTCTTTTCCTGGGTTTT
>JAFGOG010000299.1 GCA_016926595.1 Anaerolineae bacterium | reverse complement strand
GGGCGGGCAGCAGCAGCGGCTGTGCATCGCCCGGGCGCTGGCCGTCGAGCCGGAGGTGATCCTCATGGACGAGCCGGCCTCGGCCCTCGACCCGGTGGCCACGCTCAAGATCGAGGAACTGATCCAGACGCTGAAAGAGAACTATACCATCGTCATCGTCACCCACAACATGCAACAGGCCGCCCGCGCCTCCGACTATACCACCTTTTTCAACATGGCCGAGGATCGCGCCGGCTACCTGGTGGAGCACGGGCCGACGAAGGATCTCTTTACCAATCCGCGGGAGAAACTCACCGAGGACTATATCACAGGGCGGTTTGGGTAGGTATTGGGTATTGGAAACTATCTCAGTGAATATCCAATATCCAATATCTCCTATCCAGGGAGATAGACGATGAAAAGCAAAGTTCTGTTCTTATGTACCGGCAACTCGGCCCGCAGCCAGATGGCCGAAGCCTTTCTGAAACGGCACGCTGGCGATCGCTTCGAGGTGCACAGCGCCGGCCTGGAGCCGAAAGGCATCAACCCTTTCACCGTGCGCGTCATGGAAGAGCTTGGCTATGACCTCAGCGGTCAGCGGGCCAAAGACGTCACTGAATACCTGGGCAAAGTCCACTTTGGCTACCTGATCACCGTCTGCGCCCACGCCGAAGCCCATTGTCCCAAGACCTTTCTGGGCGTGAGTGAACGCCTCCACTGGCCGATTGAAGATCCAGCCGCTTTCGAGGGCTCTGACGAGCAAACCCTGGAAAAGTTCCGCCAGGCGCGCGACGAGATCGCGGTCTATATCGGGGTCTGGCTGCACAAACTGGGCATTCCCATCGAGGGTGAGTTGTGAGCCGCTCCTGTCGATTGCTGCGCCAAGAAGGCTGCTGCCGCGTCGGCGGCCAGACCGAATGCGCGGGTGAGGTGTAGAACCCATGGCCGGACAGATTCCGCAAGAGAAACTGCAACAGCGCCAACCAGGCCATCTTTTTGTCGCGCTCGGCCTACAACCTGCGGCGCGCTGCTGAGCGGGTGGTCGGCATCTGCGAGTGGGTGGTGTTTACCGTCGAGGGCTCGATGGAAGTAGAGGGGCTGCCGCCCGACGGCCAGAGCCTTGCAGCAGAAGAGACATTGCTGACCTATTAGGAGACAAAAGTGACACGTCGAACCTTTGATCAAGAATTGGACCGCCTCCAGGACGAGGTGTTGGCCCTGGGCAGCCTGGTTGAAGAGGCACTCGTCCGCTCCGTCGAGACACTCAAGCAGCGCGATTTTGCCGCCTCGTGGCGGCTGATCGCCGCCGACCGGGACATCAACGAGCGGCGCTACGCCCTCGAAGAGGATACGATTACGCTCATCGCCACCCAGCAGCCGATGGCCGGCGACATGCGCCTGCTGGCCGCCATCCTGGAGATCGTCACCGAACTGGAGCGCATGGGCGACTATGCCAAGGGCATCGCCCGCATCAACCTGATGATCGGCGAGGAACCGCTCATCAAACCCCTCATCGACCTGCCGGCCATGGCCCAAAAAGCGCGGGAGATGCTCCACGCAGCGTTGGTGGCCTTCATCGAGCGCGACGTACAGGCCGCCCGGTCGATCCCCAAGGGCGACGAAGAGGTGGATGCCCTCTACAACCAGGTCTACCGCGAGTTGATCTGCTATATCCTGGAGGATCCGCACGTTATCGAGCAGGCCAACCACCTCATGTGGGCCGCCCACAACCTGGAGCGCACCGCCGACCGGGTGATCAACCTCTGCGAGCGGGTGGTCTATGCCGTCACCGGCGAGCTGGCCGAATTGGGCGCGGACGACACCGGCATCGAGAGCTTTATGTAGCACATCGTTGACGGCTCAATAGTTGAGCACGACGACTTCTGGAATGCCACCCCTGCCATTCGGATCGGAGCTGATAGCGCGATTCGCTCGAACCGTCTCGACTCGGAACGCCTGGTACAGATCGAGAACAAAAGGTGTATAGGAATTACTGAGCATGCAGCGGCAGCCCTTGTCTGTCAGTTGGGCAAACACGTCGCGCAGGTCGCGCTGGTCGTCGTCACCAAAGTTGCCGGCGGTGTAGCTGGTAAAGCTGGCCGTCTTGCTCAACGGATCGTAGGGTGGGTCAAAGTAGAAAAAGTCTCCCGCTTGCGCCAGGTCGACAACCGTTCGGAAATCACGCACCTCGATGCGCACCCCTTGGAGCGCGGCACTGGCTGCCCTGAGGGTCTCCTCGTCGCGGATCTTGGGGTCCTTGTAGCTGCCAATCGGTACGTTAAACTGCCCCTTGCGGTTCACGCGGTAGAGCCCATTGTAGCAGGTCTTGTTCAGGTAGATGATTCGGGCTGCCCGCTCCACGTCGCTCAGCTCGACGTCCTGCCGATCCAGCTTCCGGACCTGGTAGTAGTACCTTTTATCGTGTCGTTCTGCGTGGACGGCAAGGAGGTCGAGCAGCGCTTCCGGGTCGTCCCTCACAACTTGATAGACGTTGACAAGCTCACGGTTGTTATCAAAGAGGAATTTCTCCTCCAGCAGTCTGCCCGTATTCCAGAGGTGAAAAAAGACCGCGCCGCCCCCGACAAAGGGCTCACAGTAGCGCACTGGCCTGTCCGGAAAGAACGCTTCATATTGGGCCAAAAGCTGCTGTTTGCCGCCAGCCCACTTTACGACAGGCCTGGCTTCTTGTGTCGCCACACCCTTCTGAGAATCAGGCTGGGAGGCTTGCTGCAAAGTTGACAATACTCGCCCTGCCTTTCGAGAGATGAGTAGGCAATACTGCCAGGGGACCAGTCATTCAAGGTCCCCCCGCCTGGTCAAGCTGGCTCTGCAACAGCTCAAAAACCGGATCGAGCCCCTCGACGCCAGCGGTGTGAATCAACTCCAGATCTCGAAGGGCGTATTGCACGAAACCGGGGGCGCGAGCCACGTCCGATGCCTGGCGATACTCAGCCAGCGCGGCGGCGAGCAGATCCGTTCGTGCGGCTGCCCTTGTCCATCTGGGATCAGAGACAGCCTGTCCTACCAGCGCCGTCGCCAAGTCGTAGTGTGCCGCCACGTCGCCTGCTGCCTTGTCCAGCAGGTCGCGACAACGAGCGGTGGCATCAGCAAACGCCTCTGCTGCGCCCGGAGCCTCTTGGTTCAGGAGGGTGATCCCCCATAGCAGTGTGGCCTGATGCTCTACTTTAGCCACCGCCAGATTGCGTGCTTCCGTGCAATACTCCCGGGCTTTGCCTGCCTGCCCGGCGGCCAGGCAGGCTCGAGCCAATCCCAGCAGTTGATAGCCCTGCCCTCGGCGGTTGCCGATCTCGCACTCTATGT
>JAFGOG010000298.1 GCA_016926595.1 Anaerolineae bacterium | reverse complement strand
TGGCGCGCCGCCCTATAAGGTGATGTGGCAGTTGGAGGCCGGGCAGCACCGCTTCTGGGCCGAGGGAGTGGATGCTGGCGGCGAGCGACTGACCAGCAACACCGTACAGGTGCAGGTACAAGAATAAAGTGACTCGATAGGGAAGAACCGCTTCTGGCTGACCAAAGATATGGCCAGCGCGGTGCATTACACACCAAGCTGCTTGCGAGGGTAATCGCAAGCGGAGGAGTAGAGAACAATGAACAAAAAGATGCAAGTGAACAAGGCGCTATCGATTCTGATCCTGCTGGCTATGGTGCTGAGCGCGTGCGTTCAGGCAACGCCGTCGCCGACCGCCCAGCAAACACCAACGGCCGTGCCGACCAAGGCAGCGACGGCCACCCCAGCCCCGCCGACGGCCACCCCAATGCCACTGCCGCCGCCGCGCCTGCTGGAGCGCAGCCCGGCGCCCGGCGAGGAGCAGCCGGTCGACGCGCCGATCGAGATAACCTTCGATGAGCCGATGGACCAGGCCAGCGTCGAGGCGGCCTTTACCATCTCGCCGACGATCAAGGGTGCGTTCGATTGGCCCGACAGGCGTACGGTGGCATTCGCGCCGTCCCAAGACCTAGAGCGGGGCGCCCGCTACCAGGTCACGATCGCCGCGACGGCGCGCAACGTCGAGGGTCTGGCGCTGGAGGAGCCGATCACCTTTGATTTCAGCACGACCGGCTTGTTGGAGGTCAGCCAGGTGCAGCCTGCTTCCGGCGCCGACGAGCTCGACCCCGACACACTGGTGACGGTTGTCTTTAACCGGCCGGTGGTGTCGCTGGCGTCGATCAGCCAGCAGGCCGCGCTGCCCTCTCCGCTGACCTTCATGCCGCCGGTGCGCGGCCAGGGCGAATGGCTGAATACGTCGATCTATGTCTTCCGGCCCAGCGAAGGGCTGCTGCCGGCCACCGACTACCAGGCTCGCATCGCGGCCGGCCTGACCGACACGACCGGCAGCGTCCTGGAAGATGACTTTGTCTGGACCTTTAGCACGCTCCGCCCGGCCATTCTTTCGACATGGCCGGAGGACACTTTCAAGTACATGGGGCCGACCGACGCGATCAGCGTCACTTTTAACCAGCCGATGGACCATACTTCGGTCCAGGCTCACTTTTCGTTAACAAGCGACGGCCAGGCCATTCCCGGCGCCTTCCGCTGGCAGGGGGGCAAGACCTCCACCGCCGCCGAGGCGATGATCTTTACGCCTGACAAGCCGCTGCCCCGCAGTGCCACATTCACGGCGCAGATAGCGGCCGGCGCCGAATCCGGCCTGGGGGCTGCCAGCACGATCGAAGACTATGTGTGGAATTTCACCACCGTTAAAGAGCCCGGCGTCGTGCGCACCGGACCGTCGGACGGCAGCAAGGATGTCTCGCCCTATAGCAGCCTGTACATCACCTTTGCCAGCCCGATGGAGCGCAAAGGCTTTCTCGATCACCTCGCCATCCTGCCTCAGCCCACTGCGGTCTATACCTACTGGGAGAGCTATGACACAGAGGTCCGGATCTCGTACCAGCCCAAGCCGGCCACGACCTACAGCGTCATCCTGGACGGCGACACACCTGACAAATATGGGGCCACATTGGGCAAGCCGCTCAGCGTCCGATTCACCACCGGCGACCTGGATCCTTACGCTGCGCTCAACACCAGCGGTTCGACCGGCACGTACTCGACCTACACCGACACGGTGATCTATGCCACCTATCGCAACGTGTCGCGGCTGGACCTGGGCCTGTACCGCCTGAGTCCGGAAAGGTTCATGCTGTTGAACGGTTTTGGCGAGCAAAGCATAGACCGGTATACGTTCAGCCAGGACGACCTGATACGGAGCTGGTCGCAGCCGGTCAAGCCGCCACGCAACACGGGCACGCTGTTCCGTTTCGAGCTGACCGACGCCGAGGACCAGCCGCTGCCCAGCGGGCTGTACTTCCTCCAGTTAACCGCGCCCGAGGTCCAAAAGATGCCCAACGGCCGGCCGTCACGCTACATTTTCATCAAGTCGGGCGTCAACCTGACCTACAAGCAGACCAACGACGAAGCGATGGTGTGGGCCACCGACCTGGCAACCGGCCAACCGTTGGGCGGCGCGGTGGTGGGCTTTTACTACAACCGGCAAACCACAGCCCGCACGACCGGCGTCACCGCCGCCGACGGCACCTTCCTGGCCAAAGACCTACCCAACAGGGGTTTGTGGGAATCGTCCTTTGCCATGGCCGGCCAGCCGGGCGACGACGACTTTGCCATTGCCTACAGCGGCTGGGACGACGGCATCCTCCCCTGGGACTTTGGCGTCGAGTCGGAGTGGTGGGACTCTCGCTACCAGGGTTATCTCTACACCGACCGGCCGATCTACCGCCCCGGCCAGACCGTCTACTTCAAAGGCGTCCTGCGCGCCGACGACGACGCCCACTACAGCCTGCCCACCGAGGTCAAGTCGGTGAAGGTGCTGGTCGACGATCCGCAGGGCAAGGAGCTGTACAAAAAGGATCTCTCTCCCAACGACATGGGCACCTTCTTCGACGAGCTGACGCTGGACGCCGAGGCGGCCCTGGGCTATTACTATATCTGGTTCGAGAACTCTGCCCTGGAGATCAACGCCGGCGCCAGCTTCCAGGTGGCCGAATACCGCGCGCCCGAGTACCAGGTAACGGTCACGACCGACCGCGACGCCTATATGTCGGGCGACACCATCGCCGTCACCGCCGAAGCGACCTACTACTTTGGCGGGCCGGTGGCCAACGCCGCCGTCCACTGGTCAGTGCTGTCAAGCAGCTACTCATTCAGCTACCAGTGCCCGGCGGGCCAGCCATGCCCCTGGTACGATTGGACCGACTATGATTGGACCAGCTATACCGGCGAGCAGTACGGCGGCTATGGCGGCCTGCTGGCTGAGGGCGACGCCCAAACTGACGCCCAAGGCCGGGTGACCTTCAAAGTGCCAGCCGACATCGGTGACAAGAGGCAAAGCCAGATCTTTACCATCGAAGCCAGCGTCACCGACATCAACGGCCAGCAGGTGAGCAATCGCACGGCGGCCATCGTCCACAAAGGCGAGTTCTACATCGGCGTAGCGCCGCAGGGCTACCTGGCTCAAACCGGTCAACGAAAACAGTTCGACCTGCTGACGGTGGACCGAAACGGCGAGCCGGTAGGCGGCGTGGACCTTACAGTGATCTTGCTGCGGCGTCACTGGTACAGCGTCCGCCGCGAGGCCGAGGATGGCCAGTTCTACTGGGACTGGACGGTCGAGGAAATCCCGGTGATGACCACCACGGTGACTACCGGCGACAATGGCAAAGCTGTGGCCGCCCTTACCCCAAAGCAAGCCGGCGGCTACAAGGTGCGAGCCATCGGCCGTGATGCGCAAGAAAATGAGATCCGGACCGCCACCTACTTCTGGGTGTGGGGCGGCGGCGGATTCGTGAGCTGGCAGCAGGAGAGCAACAACCGGATCACCCTCGTCGCCGACAAAAAAGAGTATGAGGTGGGCGACACGGCCGAGATTCTAATCCCGTCGCCTTACAGCGGGACGGTGCAGGCGCTGGTGACGATCGAGCGCGGCCACCTGGTGCAGGCCGAGGTCCGCGAGCTCAAGAGCAACAGCGAAGTGCTGCGCGTACCGATCACTGCCGACTATGTGCCCGACATCTTTGTGTCGGTGGTCATTGTCCAGGGGTCGGAGCAGGCGCCCGACGGCCTGGCCAGCTTCAAGATGGGGCTGATCAAGCTGCCGGTAGCGGTGGCCGCCAAGGAGCTGACCATCAGCCTGACCCCCGACAAGGACATGACCAAGGGCGAGCACTATGGCCCGCGCCAGACGGCCACCTACGACGTGCTGGTCACCAACAACGCCGGCAAGCCGGTGGAGGCCGAGCTTTCGCTGCGCCTGGCCGACCTGGCGGTGCTGGCCTTGGCCAGAGAGCAGGGCCCGAGCCTGGTGGATACCTTCTGGCGCAGCCGAGGGCTGGGCGTCCGGACCAGCATGGCGCTGGTAGTGTCCATGGAGCCGTTCAACCGCGAGGTCAAGGCCGGGCTCAAGGGGGGAGGCGGCGGTGAGGAGGGCGGACTGGTCCGCAGCCGCTTTGCCGACACCGCCTTCTGGGACCCGACCGTGCGCACAGGCAAGGACGGCAAGGCCCAGGTGACGGTGGAGCTGCCCGACAACCTGACCACGTGGCGGATGCAGGCCAAAGGGATCACCGCCGACACGCTGGTGGGCCAGACAAACGTGGACATTCTGAGCAGCCTTGACCTGTTGGTCCGGGCCGAGCTGCCCCGCTTTTTCGTGGTGGGCGACGAGGCGCAGATCGGCACGATTGTCCACAACAACACCAGGGACAAGCTAACGGTCAATGTCAATATCGCCGTTACAGGACTAACCCTGGACGGGCCAGCCAGCCAGACGGTCGACATCGCAGCGGGGGACAAGGCCGAGGTCACCTGGCCGGTCACCGCGTTGACTGGGGGCGAGGTTAAGGTCCGGATGTGGGCCAGCAGCGGCGACCTGTACGACGGCCGCGAGGATACGCTGCCCGTGTACCGCTACTCGACGCCGGAAGTGGTGGCCACAGCCGGCCGCCTGTCGGAGGCCGGCCTGCGGCAGGAGATCGTCCAACTGCCGTCCAACCTCGATCCCAGCCTGGGCGAGCTGACGCTCCAGATCGACGGGTCGCTGACCGCCGCCACGCAGGATGCCCTAACCTACCTGGAGCACTATCCGTGGGAGTGCACCGAGCAGACGGTCAGCCGCTTCCTGCCCAACGTCCTCACCTACCAGGTGCTGGACGAGATGGGCCTGGCCAGGCCCGAGCTGGAGCAAAGGCTAGCCCAAATGGTGGGCGTCGCCCTGCAAAAGCTGTACGCCAAGCAGCATTACGACGGCGGCTGGGGCTGGTGGGTGAACGACAAGAGCAATCCATACATAACCGCCTACGTGCTGCATGGCATGTTGGAAGCCCATCGTTCCGCTTTCGTCGTCGACAAGAAGGTGATGGCCAAGGGAGCTACCTTCCTACGCGACAACCTGCCCTCGGTCGCCCAGGTAGACACCCACTGGGAGGCAAACCGGCTGGCTTATATGCTGTACGTGCTGGCCGAGTATGGCACGACCTTTGATTCCTACCTGAGCGGCTATCTGGGGATCGCCATCCGCCTGTTCGACGACAAGCGGCACCTGCTCGATCGCTATGGCCAGGCCTACCTGGCCGTGGCCTTCAGCCTGCTGGAGCCGGACGAGCCGCAGCGGGCCAACACCCTGCTCAGCGACCTAACCGGTGCGGCGGTAATGAGCGCCACCGGCACCCACTGGGAAGAAGCCAAGCCCGACTACTGGAATATGAACACCGACATCCGCTCGACGGCCATTGTGCTGTGGGCCATGTCGCGGCTACAGCCCGACAGCGACCTGCTGCCCAACGCCGTTCGCTGGCTGATGGCGGCGCGCCAGGAAGGCCACTGGGAATCGACCCAGGACACCGCCTGGTCGCTGCTGGGACTGGTGCAGTATATGCGCGCCAGCGGCGAGATGGAAGGCGATTTCAGCTATGCCATCTATCTGAACGGCGAGAGCCTGGTTAGCGGCGAGGTGAACAAGGAAACGATCGCCGAGAGCCGCAAGCTCCAGGTCGCGATCGCCCGGCTGCTGGTGGACGAGGCCAACCGGCTGGTGATTGAACGCCAGGCAGTCCAGGCAGGACAGACCGGCAAGGGACAGCTCTACTACTCCTCCTGGCTGCGTTACTATCTGCCCGCCGACCAGGTACAGGCGCTGGAGCGGGGCATCGTCGTCGCCCGGCAGTACAGCCCGGTGGGCAGCCCGAAAAAGTATGTCACCAGCGCCCAGGTGGGCGATGTGATCCAGGTCAAGCTAACCATCGTCGCCCCGACCGACCTGTACTATGTGATCGTCGAGGATCCGCTGCCGGCGGGCTGCGAGGGGGTAGACATGAGCTTAAAGACCACGAGTGTCGTCGGCGAGGCGCCCGAGCTGCACAACCTGAGCGCCGAACAGCAGAACCGCTGGATGTGGGACTATGGCTATGGCTGGTGGTGGTTCTCCAACTCGGAAATGCGCGACGAAAAGGTGGCGTTGTTCGCTGACTATTTGCCGCGCGGCACCTACGAGTACACCTACCTGATGCGGGCCAGCCTGCCGGGTGAGTTCCAGGTCATCCCAACCATGGCCTACCAGATGTACTTCCCAGAGGTTTTTGGCCGCAGCGACGGCGCCAGGTTCATCGTCGAGCCGTAGGGCTATACAGACCCCAGGGGTTTTCCGAAACTCCTGGGGTCTGTCCTTTCAGGCGTAGATCCAGCGCGGTGTGGCGATCGACGATCTGGTTGTTACGCACGGCAATGGCGATGGCCCGCCGCGCGCCGACCAGGACGACCAGCTCCTTGGCCCTGGTCACCCCGGTGTAGAGCAGGTTGCGCTGCAGCATCATGTAGTGCTGGGTCAGGACCGGCATCACGACCGCCCGGTATTCGCTGCCCTGGCTTTTGTGGACGCTGATCGCATAGGCCAGGATCAGCTCGTCCAGCTCAGAAAGCTCATAGGCCACGTCCCGGCCGTCCATGCGCACCGTCAGCGCTTGGTTTTCCAGGTCCACGGCAATGATGCGGCCCATGTCGCCGTTGAAGGTCTCTTTGTCATAGTTGTTGATCGTCTGCATCACCCGGTCGCCCACCCGGTAAGCGATGGCCCCACGCCGCCACTCGGCCTTGCCCGCAGCCGGCGGGTTGAGCGCCGCCTGGAGGCGGCGATTCAGCTCGCCCACCCCCGCCGCCCCACGGTGCAGCGGCGACAGCACCTGGATATCCGTCAACGGGTCCAGGCCAAAGCGCCGCGGGATGCGGTCATGGACCAGATCGACGATCAGGTCGCCGGCCCCCTCCGCCTCCTGGGCTGGGAAGAGATAAAAGTCGGTGGCGTTCCGGTCAAAGCGGGGCATCTCGCCGCGGTTGATGCGGTGGGCATTGTCGATGATCAGGCTGCCTTCTGCCTGGCGAAAGATGGTATCCAGCCGGACTACCGCCGCCGTGCCCGAGTCGATGATGTCCCTGAGCACATTGCCCGCCCCGACGCTGGGCAACTGGTCCACGTCGCCGACCAGCAGCAGGTGGCTCTCGGGATGGATCGCCTTGAGCAGGTGGTTGGTTAGCAGCAGGTCGAGCATCGACGCCTCGTCGACGATGACCATGTCGGCGTCGAGCAGGTTGGCCTCATTGCGCTTGAACTGGAACCCCTCCTGCGGCTTGAGCTCCAACAGGCGGTGGATCGTCTTGGCCGCGCGGCCAGTGGCCTCGCCCAGCCGCTTGGCTGCGCGGCCCGTAGGGGAGGCCAAGGCAAAACTGCAGCGGCGGGCCTCGAGCAGGCGGATCAACGTTTTCAGACAGGTCGTCTTCCCCGTCCCCGGACCACCGGTCAATACCGCGACCTTGCAGGTCAGCGCGGTGCGCACCGCCTGCTTCTGGCCGCCGGTCAGCGCCGGCCCACCCTGCCCGGCAAGGAAATCGAAGGTGCGATCCAAGTCTGCGTCCCGGTAAAAAGCCAGCCGGCTTCTGCCGGCGTTCATGAGCGTCTTGAGCCGGTTGGCCACGCCCAGCTCGCCGTGGTAAAAGGGCAGCAGATAGACCGCTCGCTCCTCGCGCAGGGCTGGATCCGGCGGGGCCTGGTCCAGGGCCGCTGCGTAGATCAGCGGTTCGACGTGGACCTGACGGTCGGCTGCCAGTTGGGCGATACCGTCGGTCACCAGGCCGGGCGGCACCTCGAGGATGCGGGCGCTCTCGGCGACCAGCTCACCCTGCGGGGCATAGACGTGACCGTCGTCGGCCATCTGGCTTAGGGTGTAGGAAATGCCAGCCTGCACCCGCTGCGGGCTGTCGTGGGCCAGGCCCAGCTCGCGGGCGATCTTGTCGGCAGTCAAGAAACCAATGCCGTGTATGTCGCGGGCCAGGCGATAGGGGTCACTGCGCACCACGTCGATGCTGGCATCGCCGTAGGTCTTGAATATCTTGACAGCATGGGCAGTGTTGACATTGTGGCTCTGCAGGAAAAGCATCACCTCCTGGATCGCCTTTTGCTCCTGCCAGGCGCGCCCGATGAGGGTCACACGGCGGGGGCCGACGCCCAGCACCTCGCGCAGGCGATGCGGTTCTTCCTCAATCACCCTCAGTGTGTCGAGCTTGAAGTGAAGGACGATCCGCCGCGCCGTCACCGGGCCGACGCCCTTGATCAGGCCAGAGCCCAGGTACTTTTCGATGCCGGCGGCGGTGGCTGGCAGGACGGTGGCGTAGTGCTCGACCTGAAACTGGCGGCCGTAGCGGGGATGGCTGGTCCACTGGCCGTGCAGGCGCAGGAACTCGCCGGGACTGACCTCCGGCAGGCTGCCGACCACCGTCACGGTATAATCGCGACCATCGGGGGTGAGCTGGGCGACGGTATAGCCGTTGTCGTCGTTGTAGAAGGTAATCCGCTCGATGGTGCCGATCAGGGTGTCTGACATGGCTGCCGTCAGAGCTCTCCCTCAGGCTCGATGTGGACCAGCACCCGGCTGACACCCGGCACATCCAGCTCGAGCCGCTTCTCCACCTGGTCGGCCAGGCGGTGAGCTTCAGCGACCGGCATGTCAGGGTCGGCCAGGCAGTGCACTGCCAAGTCGCAGCCGTCCGAACCGGGCCGGATGTGAATCCGGTGGCAGCCGCGCAGCCCATCGATCTCGGCGGTGATAGCCACGATCTGCGCTCGCAGGTCCTCCTCGACGTCTGGCCTCAAGTCAGCAACAGGGGCCACAGGTACCGCAATCGGCTCGATGTGACTGTGGATGTCGCGCACGTAGGGCAGTTCGTCGCGCACGGCTAGCTCCAGGCGGCTGACCTGATCGTGGGCCTGACCCAGGCTCATGTCGGCTGGCACCTCGACGTGGAGATCGACAAAGTAACGTCCGCGAATATTGTGGGCGTGGACATAGTGGGTGCGCAGCCCCAACCGGGCGGCGATGGCGCCGACTGTTTGGGTCAGGCTCTCGCCGGTGCGCCGCACGGGATCGACATGGACCACCACATCGCCCCGGGGTATCAGGGTCTTGATCTGGCTCTCAACCATAGTGGCAATCTCGTGGGCCTCTTCCAGGGAAGCGCTGCGATCGACCATGACGGTCAGGTCGACAAAGTAATTAGGACCTGCCTGGCGCAGGCGCACCGGCCCGGCAGTCTGCACCCCTGAAACCCGGCCTGCCTCATCGGCAATGCGCTGAGCAAGGCCGGGCGGCGCCTCGTCGATCAACGCGGCGACTGTCCTTCGCCCCAGTTGCAGGCTGACATAGATAACGATGAGGGCCACCCCCAAGGCCGCCACCGCGTCGGCATGGACCAGCCAGTACCAGGCAGGTACCAACCGCTGACCGGCCCACACAAGGACCAGGCCGCCGATGACCACCGACGAGCTCCAGATATCGGTAGAAAAGTGGAGGGCATCGGCCTCCAGCGCCTGGCTGTTGTACTTGCGCGCAGCCCGGTACAGGATCCGCGACCGGGTGATGTCGACGACGATGGAGACGGCCATCACCCCAAAGGCCCACAGATTGACCTCGACCTCGGCGGTCTTGAGAAAGAGGCGCTGGATCGCCTCATAGATGATCCAGGCGCAGGTTGCCAGCAGTAAAAGGGTCTCAACCAGGGCTGACAGATTTTCGACCTTGCCATAGCCGTACAGGTGCCGCTCGTCGGGCGGGCGGTCAGAGACGCGCACAGCGAACCAGGTAACCAGCGCCGCCACCAGGTCCAGCCCGGAGTGGGCCGCCTCGGCCAGGATGCCCAGGCTGCCGGTCAGTAGGCCGACGATCAGCTTGAGCGAGGTAAGGGCCACCGCCGCGGCCACGGAACTGGCGGCGGCGTACCGTTTTTCTTTCTCGGCGATAGCGTTCGAATCTGCTGTCACACCTGCCCCATTAAGCTACCAGCTTTCAGCCGATAGCTGAAAACTGAACACTGTTAAGCATACCACATCCAGGTGGTGATGTCCAGCCAATCGCACCCTGCCGCAGGCTCTGAGCCTGCGGCAGGGTGCCGACTTGACAAGGGGCGTAATTCTGCTAGAATGTGGATGCCGTGCCAGGCCCCCATCGTCTAGTGGCCTAGGACACCGCCCTTTCAAGGCGGCGACAGGGATTCGAATTCCCTTGGGGGCA
>JAFGOG010000297.1 GCA_016926595.1 Anaerolineae bacterium | reverse complement strand
GTACCTTCCACAGTGCCGATGACCATAGTTCTCCCCGTGGATGGACCACCAGCCTCCATCACGGGACGCAATATGCACACGGCATCATTCAGAATCTCACCGGCCAACACCATGTCGCTCACGGACCGATTGTGTGTTCTAACCAGTTTCCCGATAGTGTTTAGCGCAGGGCTCAACCCATCGATGATCATGTCCATGGGCGGCACGCCGGCATCAATGCCTTCCTGGAGTAACCTGAAGACTTGCTCATCCTCGAGGTCCACCACAGCCTGGGACAACCTCTCGATGAAATCCTCTTTTGACACTGTCTGCTTCTCCTATTTGTGAGGGGCCACGGGGAAATGGCAGTTGCCGGCTCAATACCTGCCGTGTATCTTGGCGGCGGCGATGGCAGCATCCAGGTGTGCCTGGGGGGTCCAGTAGTCGACCATACCGATCGCTATGGAGAATCTGGGATATGGCTTGCCCGCTTCCAGCAACTGCATTACGTCATCTTCGATGGCCGACTCCGGCCCATCCAGCAAGGTTTGGTAGGAGCCGATGCGGGCCACATACAGGCCATGCTCCCGGTGGAAGTCGAGCATCTTCTCCGAGTCGCACTGCGGGTCGTACAGCCCGCCGACAAAACTGCCCGGGCCCAGCGCTCCCCTCTCCCACAACACCGGGAGAAACTCGGCCGTCATCGAAAAGGCATACCCATAGGTCACCGGGACCTGATGCCCCAGAGACTGGCCGACTTTAGCCCAGTAATCTGCCAGCCACTCGTTGCCCCGTGGGGCAAAAGCCCCGGTCATGGCGCACATATACAGGGCCTGAGGTCTGGCCGCATCGATCACTGCCTGTCCATACCTGATCTCCCATTCAGTAGCCAGTTCCAGGCACCGCCGGCACAGCTCTGGGTTCTTGCGCAAACCCCTGGCAAAAGGCGCCCAGCCCATCATATACAACATGGCGATGGAATGCGGGTCACCGCAGATTCGGGCGAATATCGGCATCACCTCGCTCAGGCCGTAGGCATCGTAGATGCGCCTGAGTTCTCGAAGAGCCCAGAGGCAGCCCGGGAAGAGGCCATCTCTGGTGGGGTCGGGTACCACCAAGCCTTCCAGGTTGTCCACTGACCGGATGGGAGGATCGCCGATGCAGGCCGGGCTGCCATACTCGATCATCTCGGCGTTACCACCCCAGAATTCCTCAGTGTAGCAGATCTCAAAGGGATTGGCATAGTCGAGTTTGAACCGAGCGACGGTAGCCAGGTGGACCTTGACCCACAACTTGGGGTTACGGTAGACGTCTATGGGTTTTAAGGCATCGGCGGCGGAATCCAGGGTCCGCACGCCGTACACATTGCCATACAGGACGTTGATCAAGACGCGATCTCTTGGTTCGCCTGCAAGAGTGGCCTTGAATCGCTCCAGGGGTGTCATCTCTTCTTCGGTTACGTTCTCCAGTATCCTCTCACAGTAGCGCCCTATCTCCAGTTTCTCTTCGGGGGACCACTCGAAGTCGAGCGCTTCCAGATGCGTACCATACCAATCCGGGGCACCCGCCAACTCACCAAACTGCTCAAGCCTCCTGCCCCTGGTCACTTCTATCCTCTTCTTTCGCCGCGTACCGCCGGGCTAGGCCGCCCAACAGCCGTGAATGTCAGTTCGGTGCCCAGGTAGAGCTTGTCCCCTTTGCCCTCGCGGTCTTGGGCACCGGTATCATGGCGGTCCATCCGCACCTCGACCTGGGCCGCCCCGGCCTTCCGGGCCAGCGACTCCATCCAGGGCACCATCTGCTTACTTGCGTAGGTGACCGCGTCCTCTAGCACACGAAAGTCGCGGACCCCATGGGGCAGGAGGAGGCGCAAGGTCTTGCCGTCTTGTAGTGGCGTAATCAGCACCCGCTGGCGCTGTACCACACTGCCCACTGCCGCGCCCACGGCGTTGGCTACCTCGGCATGGGGAGGGATCACCAGGCCAGTGTGGAGCATTTCGGCCGTGCGGGGCATATATGCCTGCACCGGCGCGCCGATGGCCACCACCGGCCGGCGTAGAGCCAGCGTGCAAGCCAGTTCACTGCCCAGGCCTGGTCTGCCTGCAGAAGCGTATCCATTGCAGAGTGCTCGCTCCAGAAAGAGGGCCGCGATCTGCTCTCCTTCCCCATCTGGCAGCCGGGCTTCATCGGTCAGAGCCTTGCCGATCAATGCCTGCGCCGCCCGCCTGGATACCCCCTCGACCACATCCCGGCACAGGGTCTCCACGGAGCAATGGCGCTGCGCGGCCAGGACCTGCGCTCCCAACCGCGCAGCCTCGACATTCCACAGCGCCAGGCCACCAAGGGCATGAAGGGCATCGGTCGGGGTAAAGCCGGCACTGGTTACCAGGCGCTCGGCCACCAACCGGTCGATCCGACGCAGCATCAGGATCCCGTGGCGAGACTCGTGTACCAGGGCCGCCAGTGAGACCGGGCCACTGGCCAGGCGCTTCAGGATAGCGGCCTCAGCGTCATAGAGCGGCCGTTGGGGCGGCCGACCTTCTAGTAGGAACTGCGCGGCTTCCTCATCGCGTGGAGGGGTCGTGGTCTGGTTGCACAGATCCTCGACCACCTTAGGGTGTTGCTGAGCCAATAGGCTCAGGGGCACCACCCGCTGCGGGCCGATGGATAATTTGCGACCAGCGGTCACGCGGACGCGGCTGTCGCCGCCCAGGCCCACCGTGTGAACATCCACAGCCTCGACCATGGTCCGCCACCTGCCCACCTGCGCCCCCTCCGGGTTCAGGTCGGGCCGGCCATCCCGCAGGGAAGCAATGTCAGTGGTTGTGCCGCCTACGTCGACGGCCCATAGTGCCTCGTCGGGCAGATCTTCACCTGCCGTTTTGGCCAGGTGCCAGGCCCCCACAGCACTGGCTGCCGGCCCTGACAAAATCGTCTCGATCGGCCGCAGCATAGCCCATTCTGCCCGTACCAGAGAACCGTCGCCCTTGACCATCATCAGCGGGGCAGCAATGGAGTATTCGGCCAGGATAGTACGCACAGTATGGATCAGTTCCCGCAACAGCGGCACCAGGCTGGCATTGAGGGCCACTGTCGTTGCCCGCCGCACTGAGCCGAGTCGTGTGGTCAGTTCATGGCCACACGTAACCGGCTTGCCAGTGATCTCACGGATCAGCTCTCGGGCCCGCAGTTCGTGCGCCGGGTTGCGCACGCCAAAATAGGCCGAGACGGCAAAGGCTTCGACCCGGCCATCTCGGGACCGAACCGCATCGAGTAGGGCTGCCTCATCCAAAGGGGCAGCCTCATCGCCGAGAGGCTCGTGCCCTCCCGCCACGTACACCACATCGTCGGTCACCAAATCATCCTCAAATCCGTATTGGTGGATCAGCTCGGGATCGTAGCCTATGAGGATCAAACATATGCAGCTGCCCTGCCCTTCGACGGCCGCGTTCGTAGCTAGTGTGGTGGACAACGCGGCCAGCTTCACCTCGGACGGATGAGGTGCGTCACGTTCCCGCAAGACTGCCTTGACGGCCTCGCCAATACCGATCGACAGATCCCGGCGCGTCGTCAGGGCCTTTGCCGAACACAAGATCCGGCTGGTTTCGTACTCCACCAGTGCTGCATCGGTGTAGGTCCCACCTGTATCGATGCCCAGGGCGATGGCCATCGTGGATCCTCCTGAGAACATGGGCACCGGAATCGCGATTCCGGTGCACTGTGCCACTGTTACTCCCCTTGCCCTGTGTTCTGTGT
>JAFGOG010000034.1 GCA_016926595.1 Anaerolineae bacterium | reverse complement strand
AGCTGATTCCATCCGATTCCTATGCCAGAAGACTCGTCGGAAAGGCTGCAAAAGATCCTGGCTCGCGCCGGAGTAGCTTCTCGCCGCAAGGCAGAGGAGATGATCCAACAGGGCCGGGTGATGATCAACGGCCAGATCGTGACCCAGCTCGGCGTCAAGGTGGACCCCGCCCACGACGACATCCGCGTGGACGGCGCCCGGCTCAAGATCGCGCCCAGCCATGTCTATCTCCTGCTCAACAAGCCCGCCGGCGTCCTGTCAGTCATGGAGGACGAGCGAGGGCGCCGGTCGCTGGGCGACCTGGTTCCCCTTCCAGTGCGGCTCTATCCGGTTGGGCGGCTGGACGTGAACAGCGAAGGGCTGATCCTGCTGACCGACGACGGCGAATTGGCTAATCGACTGACCCACCCTCGCTACAAACACGAGAAGGAGTATCGGGTGCTCGTGTCAGGCCACCCTGCCGACAAGACGCTCGAAGCCTGGCGGCGCGGCGTCATCCTCGAGGGCCGGCGCACCGCTCCAGCAGGGGTGACGGCTATCCGCACAGACAAGGACGCTACGATGCTGCGGATCGTCATGCACGAAGGGCGCAAGCGCCAGATCCGCGAGGTAGCTTCGCTGCTGGGGCATCCGGTCCGCGAGCTGGTGCGGGTGCGGATGGGACCGCTGCAGTTGGGCACCCTGGGATCGGGGCAGTGGCGTTACCTGACGGACCAAGAGGTGCGCGCGCTGGAAGCCCTAAAACAGGACAAATCGGGGTCGCCAAAACGCAAACCGGCTGGCAAAAACACAACCCGCAAGGGAAGCCAGTCATCGACCTCCAGATCCCAGCCGATTCCGACGCGCCGAAACCGCAGAGCGAGGAGGAAATAGGGATTGGGGATGCCTTCGACCATCGCCATAGACGGGCCGGCGGCTTCGGGCAAGAGCACGATCGGCGAGCTGCTGGCCTTGCGGTTGGGCTATGTCTATCTCGACACCGGCGTCATGTACCGGGCAGTGACCTGGGCGGCGCTGGCTCACGGCATTGCCATTGAGGACGAAGCGGCCGTCACAGCCCTGGCCGAGCGGCTTCAGATCGACATTGTGCTGCCGACCGTCGACGATGGCCGGCAATACACCGTCCTGGCCGACGACCAGGACGTGACGTGGGAGATCCGGCGCCCCGAGGTCAACTGCGCCGTGTCGCCGGTGTCGGCCTATCCCGGCGTGCGGGCGGCGCTGTCGGCGCAGCAGCGGCGCATCGGTCACAGGGGCCGGATCGTCATGGTCGGCCGCGATATCGGGACGGTGGTTCTGCCCGACGCGGATCTCAAGATCTACCTGGACGCTACGCTCAGGGAGCGGGCTCACCGGCGTTACCGCGAAACGCTGGCTCGCAGCGGGCCGGCCAATTATCGGCAGGTGCTGGCCTCTGTGCGGCGGCGCGACAAGATCGACAGCGAGCGGGCCACGGCTCCCCTCCGGCCGGCCGACGATGCCACAGTGATCAACACCACGTTCCTGACTGTAGAGCAGGTTCTCGACCAGGTACTGGCCCTGATCGACGGTTGGCGCGACTGCTGTTAAAGCAGGTCCGATGGCTAGCGCGCCAGGTGGAGTGATCGCCGCCGTCGAGCCAGGCAGCCTGGGCCAGGCAATGGGACTCACGCCCGGCGACCGGCTGCTGACCATCAACGACCATCCCCTCCGCGACGTGATCGACGTCCAGTTCTACGCCGCCGAGGAACGGCTGGAGCTCCTGGTGGATCGGGCCGGCGAACGGCTGCTGCTCGAGGCCGAGCGGCAGTATGGCCAGGACCTGGGCCTGACCTTTACCCATCCTACCTTCGACGTCGACATCCGGCGCTGCGCCAACAACTGTGACTTTTGCTTTGTCAGACAGAATGCCCCCGGTATGCGCCGCTCGCTGTACGTCAAGGACGACGACTATCGCTACTCCTTCCTGTCCGGCAGCTTTGTGACCCTGACCAACCTGACCGACGACGACTGGGCGCGCCTGGACGAGCAGCGCCTCAGTCCGCTGTACGTATCGGTCCACACCACCGCCCCAGAGCTGCGGCGGAAACTCCTGGGCCGCCCGACGGCCCCCGACGTTATGGAGCAGTTCCGTCAACTGGCCGAGCTGGGGATCGAGGTTCACACCCAGGTTGTGCTCGTGCCCGGCTTGAACGACGGCGAGCATCTGGCCCGCACCGTCGCCGACCTGGCCGATCTCTACCACGAGCCTGTGGCGTCGCTCAGCATCGTGCCGGTCGGCCTGACCCGCTATCACTCCGGCTCATGCCGTCCCTACACCCCGTCCGAGTCGCGCGCCCTGCTGGACCAGGCAGAGCCGTGGCGAAGGGAGAATCGGAAAAAGAGGGGGTGTACGTTCGTCTACCCCTCCGACGAGTGGTACCTGGTCGCCGGGTGGGAGGTGCCGCCGAGCAAAGAATACGATCGATTTCCGCAGGTGGAAAATGGCGTCGGCATGGTGCGGCTGCTCCTGGACGAATGGGAGGAGCTGAAGGCCGGCCAACTGGAGATTCTTCGCTTCGCTCAGAATGACAGAGCCGTGAAGCTAAAGCCGGCGACGCTGGTCTGTGGGACGCTGATCGGGCCGGTGCTGGGGCGGATCGTCGAGGAGATGAACGCACTGACCGGGTCGGACGTGCGGCTGGCGGCGGTGACCAACGAGTTTTTCGGGCCGGTGACCACGGTGTCGGGGCTGCTGACCGGGCGGGATGTGGCGGCAGCGCTGGAAGGCCAGCCGCTGGGCGAGATGGTGCTGCTGCCGCGGGCGATGTTCACCGGGAGCTACGGCGCCGGTTCGGCTCCGCCCGACGCCACCCTGGACGACATGAGCCTGGCCGGCATATCGGACCGGTTGGGTGTGCCGGCGGTCATGGTCGGCTCGCTTGCGGAGGCGTTGACCGCTCTCACACCCGGCCTATAGCTGATCGAGGGTGCAAAGCGCCAGGAGCTGGCCTCCTGGCGCTGTTTGCCCGGAACAATGCAAGGTCACGATCTCGGCTTGGGCCAGCGCACGCTGTTTGACCGGCAGTTGGGACAGATCCGCTCCACGTTGGCCCCAAATAGGCCTGACCAGCGGTGCCCACAGCGCAGGCACACATACTCGGCGTTCTGCTTTTCGTCGTCGGGTCTATAAATGCGCGGGTTGGGCACCTTGGCAGTCGCCAGGGCGTTCCGAGTCTGATCGATTTCTTCGGGCGTCACCGATTGGCGCTTTTTCTCCACCTCGCGCATGATCGTTTGCCAGCGCCCCCCTTCGGCGGCCGAGCACCACTCCAACTGCAGCCGATCGGGGCGCAGGCCGGCCTTTTCCAGGCCGTCCCACAGGCCCTCTACCCGGCGGGTCGTGTTGCGGTTGGCGTCGATGTAATGGCAGTCCACGTAATGGCAGCCGGAAACCAGGACCACCGGCGCGCCCTTTTT
>JAFGOG010000296.1 GCA_016926595.1 Anaerolineae bacterium | reverse complement strand
TCAAACCTAGCTCGACCCTTCAGCCCGCAGCGGTTTCAGTGGCGCGCTCAACCCGATGGTCGTCCCGGCCCCCGGCTCCGACTGGATCGACAGCTTGCCGCCGACGGCCTGCGCTCGCTCCTCCATGTTGAGCATCCCCAGGCTGGCTCGCTGGCCATACTCCGCCTTCATCCGCTCCACCTCAAAGCCCCGCCCGTCGTCCCGCACGCCGGCCAGCAGTCGGTCGTCTGAAACCGCCAGGGCGATCCACACATTCTGCGCCCGGGCGTGCTTCTTGACATTGCCCACCGCCTCCTGGATAATGTCGAATATCGTCCGCTCGGCCGTGGGGGTCAGCCGGCCGGAGAATCCGCCGACATCCAGGTGATATTGCAGATTGCCCTCGCTCCGCTGCCGGTCGACGTACGCCTCCAACGCCGGCGCCAGCCCTCGCGTCTCCAGAATCACCGGTCGCAGCTCAAACAGGAGCGTGCGCACCTGGTACAACGCCCTTTCTCCCATGCTGTGCAGATCGGCCAGCTCCTCTGGCACCCGCTCTGGAAAGCGGTCGAGCAGCCTTTGGATAAACTCAACCGTCATCATCATCGACGCCAGCATCTGGGCCGGGCCGTCGTGCAGGTCGCGCGCCAGTCGCCGCCGCGCCTCTTCGTCTACTGCGATCAGCCGGTCCCGCTCCCGTCGCAGCTCCTGGTACAGCCGGGCGCTCTCGATCGCCGTTGCCGACTGGGCGGCGAACGCCGTCAGCAGGTCCAGGTCGTCGTCGTCAAAGTGCGCGCCTTGCGCCTTGTTGAGGATCTGCAGCGCGCCGATCACCTGGTCCCTGGTGACCAGCGGCGCGCACAACACCGAGCCCACCTTCATCTCCGTCCCGGCCGTGATCTCCCGGAAGAATCGGGTGTCATGCTGGGCGTCGTCTACGATCACCGGTTGGTTGTGGCGCACCACCCAGCCGGCCAGGCCCCGGTCGGCGCTCATCCGCTGGCCCTGCAGCTCTGCCCCTCGCCCGCCTTCCACCACCGCAAAGATCAGCTCCTGCCCGCCCGGATCGAGCAGCAGCAGCGAGCCGGCCGTGCCGTCGACCGCGTCGAGCGCGGTGCGTAGGATCCGCGACAGCAGCCGGTCCACGTCCAGCTCGGTGGCCAGCTCCTGGGCGATGTGCTGCACCATCCGCAGCCCGATCAGCCGCTGAGTCACCGACCTGTAGCCGGCGCGGAGCTGTTCCTTCTCAGCCTCCAGCTCCTCGATGACCTTTTCCAGCTCTGATCTGGCCGCGCTGTCCCGCTCCATAGACAACCTCTCTGGCGTAATTATAGCACTCTTTGAAAGCGGGCGCAATCATTGCCCTGCTCGATCGATTCTTGCTTCGCCGTCGATAAAATGCTATAATGCGCGATGATGACCGCCGTCAAGCTGAGCATAGAACAGGTGGACCATGTGGCCGATCTGGTCAGGCTGGCTCTGACCGACCAGGAGCGGGAAACCTTCCGGCTCCAGTTGTCGGCGATCCTGGAGTACGCTGGGCGACTGCGGCGGCTGGACACCGGCGGCATCCCCCTGACCACCGCCGTCCTGCCCCTGGAAAACGTCATGCGCGACGACGAGGTCCAACCCTCCCTACCGGTCGAGGATGTGCTGGCCAACGCCCCGGCCGTGGAAGATGGCTGCTTCCGCGTGCCCGTCATATTGCCCACGCCTCTCGCAGCAGGCCCCGAGGATGGGCCATGACCGGCCCTTCCCCCTCCTCCCCCTCTCGCTCTCACTCCGCCCTCCTGCCCCTGAGCATCCAGCAGGCGCACCGGAGCCTCCGCGACGGTGACCTCTCGTCCGTGGCGCTCACCCAGGCGCTCTTGGACCGGATCGTGGACCTCGACAACGACCTCAAAACCTACCTGACCCTCGCCCCCGGCATGGCCCTCGATCAGGCCGCGGAAGCCGACCGCCGCCGGGCCGCTGGCGAGGACCACCCGCTGCTTGGCGTGCCGCTCGCGATCAAGGATGTCATCTGCGTCGAAGGCCTGCCCACCACCTGCGGTTCGCGCATCCTGGAAAGCTATGTGCCGCCCTTTAGCGCCGCCGCCGTCGACAAGCTGCGGGCCGTCGGCGCAGTCATCGTCGGCAAGACCAACACCGACGAGTTCGCCATGGGCTCGTCTACCGAGAACTCGGCCTTTTTCACCACCCGCAACCCCTGGGACCTGGGGCGCGTGCCGGGCGGCTCCAGCGGCGGCAGCGCCGCTGCCGTGGCCGCCGGCCTGGCCCTAGGCGCCTTGGGCAGCGATACCGGCGGCAGCGTCCGCCAGCCGGCCGCCCTGTGCGGCGTCGTCGGCCTCAAGCCAACCTACGGCCGGGTCAGCCGTTGGGGCCTGGTCGCCTTTGCCTCGTCCCTGGACCAGATCGGCCCCCTGGCTTTGACCGTGGCCGATGCGGCCATCCTCCTCGGCGCCATTGCCGGCCACGACCCGCGCGATTCGACTTCGGCAAACCTGCCCGTCCCCGACTACCTGGCCGCCCTGACCGGCGACCTGCGCGGCCTGCGTATCGGCGTGCCGCGCGAGTACTTCCTCGAAGGCATCCAGCCCGAGATCGAGTCGGCGGTCCGCGATGCCATCGCCCTGCTGGCCGGCCTGGGCGCCGAGATTGTAGATGTATCGCTCCCCCACACCCAATATGCCCTGCCGGCCTACTACCTGATCGCCCCCGCCGAAGCGTCGGCCAACCTGGCCCGCTACGACGGCGTCCGTTACGGCCTGTCGCTGGCCGGCGGCGACCTGTGGGACAGCTACCGCCAGACGCGGGGCCAGGGGTTTGGCCCCGAGGTCAAGCGCCGGATCATGCTTGGCGCCTACGCCCTGTCGGCCGGCTACTATGATGCCTACTACCTCAAGGCCGGCCAGGTCCGCACCCTCATCCGCCGCGATTTCGAGCGGGCCTGGCAGCAGTGCGACCTGCTGGCCGCGCCGGTGACGCCGGCCACCGCCTTCAAGATCGGCGAAAAAACCGGCGACCCGCTCCAAATGTACCTGGCCGACATCTTTACCCTGGCCCTGTCGCTGGCTGGCCTGTGCGGCGTCTCGCTGCCCTGTGGCTTTGACCAGGCCGGCCTGCCGATCGGCCTCCAGATCATGGGCCGCGCCTTTGACGAGGCCACCGTCCTGCGCGCCGCCCATGCCTACGAGCAGGCCACCGACTGGCGCCTGCGGCGCCCGCCTGGCTCCTTGTTCCCTGGTAAGACCGCTGTTCAGTGCGGCCCAGGGGGGCAGCGGAGCCGGCGTGAGGGGCAGCCTGCTTGAGAAAGGTACGGTACACCATGCAAGTCATCATTCCTTTGGCCGGATTTGGCAAACGGATGCGGCCACACACCTGGTCCAAGCCCAAACCGCTGCTCAACGTCGCCGGCAAACCGGTGCTGGGCCATATCCTCGACAAGCTGGCCAGCCTCGACGTCCCGGTGGGCGAGTTGACCTTTATAGTCGGCTGGCTGGGCGACCAGATCCAGGAATACTACCAGGCCAGCGATTACCCCTACCCCGCCCGCTACGTCGAGCAAAAGGAGTTGTTGGGCCAGGCCCACGCCCTCTGGCTGGCCCGCGATAACCTGTCCGGCCCGGTCCTGATCATCTTTGTCGACACCATCTTTGACGCCGACCTGCACAGGCTGGCCGAGTCGGGCCTGGATGGAGTGCTGTACGTCAAAGAAGTGGTCGACCCCCGGCGCTTTGGCGTGGCAGTCCTTGGCCCTGACGGCCATGTGACCCGTCTGGTCGAAAAGCCCGACACCTTCGACAACAGGCTGGCCGTCGTCGGCGCCTATTACCTCCGCGACTCGGCGTGGCTGATCCGCGCCATAGACGATCTGATGGCCCGCAATATCCAGACCAAGGGCGAATACTACCTGGCCGACGCCTTGAACCTGATGATCGGCCAGGGCGCCAGGTTTGGCGTCCGCCAGGTCACCGTCTGGGAGGACTGCGGCACCCCTACAGACGTGCTCCAGACCAACCGCTACCTGCTCGAGCATGGCCAGGCCAATGGCGGCCAGGCGACGCCGCTCAACTCTGTCATCGTCCCGCCTGTCTACATCGCCCCCACGGCCCGCGTCGAGCATTCGATAATCGGACCCTACGTCACCATTGCCGAGCGCGCCACCGTCCTCCATTCCATCATCCGCGACTCGATCATCGACGAGGATGCCTCGATCGATGACACCATGCTCGACCGGTCCCTCATCGGCAAGGAAGCGTCCGTCCGCGGCCGCTACCGGGTGCTGAACGTCGGCGACTCGTCGCAGGTCGATTTTGCCCAGACCCATGACTGAGCTCCAGGTCGAGTGCTATTCCGGCCACACCTACGCCCAGGAGCCGCGCGCCTTTGTCTGGCAGGGGCGCCGCTACCAGGTGACCCGCGTCGAGCGGCGCTGGCGATCGCCCCAAGGCCCGGCCTTTCTGGTGCAGGTCCAATTGCCATCCCAGAGCGCAGCGGAGTGGACTGGCAATTTTTTCGAATTGTGGTATAATGAGCGCTCGGATCGCTGGACGATCCGCAGTCTAGGACAGGACGAGGAGGTCCAACTCAAGATGCGAGACTTTGTAGCCGACAAGATCAAAATAGTGCCGCCGTCCGGCATCCGCCGCTTCTTTGACATCGTCGCCACCATGCAAGACGTCATCTCCCTCGGCATCGGCGAGCCTGACTTTACCACCCCACCGCCGATCATCCGGGCGGGGATCGCTTCCCTGGAAGGGGGACACACCCACTACACCTCCAACTCCGGCATCCGCGAGCTGCGCGTCGCCCTGGCCCAACACCTCGAGCGGCTGTACGGCGTGTCCTACGACCCCGATACCGAGCTGCTCATCACCGTCGGCGTGTCCGAGGCGCTCTACCTGGCCTTTGCCGCCACCATCGACCACGGCGACGAGGTGATCGTGCCCCAGCCCTGCTTTGTGTCCTACAACCCCGAAGTCATCTTTGTCGGCGGCGTCCCGGTCAACGTCTGCACCACCGTCGAAAACGGCTTTCAGCTCCTGGCCGAGGAGGTCGAAGCGGCCATCACCCCTCGGACCAAGGCCATCCTGCTCGGCTACCCCAACAACCCCACCGGCGCGGTCATGAGCCGCGACCGGTTGTTGGCCATCGCCCGCCTGGCCGACGAGCACGACCTCCTGGTCATCTCCGACGAGATCTATGACCGGCTGGTATACGGCGTCGAGCATACCTGCTTCCCGGCCCTGCCTGGCATGCGCGACCGGACCATCCTCCTGGGTGGATTCAGCAAATCGTACGCCATGACCGGCTGGCGCATCGGCTACGCCGCCGCTCCGGCTGCCGTCCTGGGCGCCATGCGCAAAGTGCACCAGTACACCATCATGTCCGCCCCGACCACGGCCCAGCTTGCGGCTTTGGAAGCCCTCAAAACCGGCGAGGAATCGGTCCAGGACATGCGCGCCGAGTACGACCGCCGCCGTCGGCTCATTGTCGATGGCTTGAATAGCATCGGCCTGGCCTGCTTCGAGCCGCGCGGCGCCTTTTACGCCTTTCCGTCGATCGCCGCCACCGGCCTGACCGACGAACAGTTCTCAGAGCAGTTACTGGCTGAGGAAAAAGTGGCCTGCATCCCGGGCAACGCCTTTGGCTCGGGCGGCGCCGGGTTTGTGCGCTGCTCCTATGCCACCGCCTACGAAAAGATCGAGCAGGCGCTGGAGCGGATGGCCCGCTTTGCTCGGCGGCACGGTTAAGAAATGGAACCAGAGCCCGGCCGCCCGTCGTGGGATAGCTACTTCATGGACATCGCCTTCCAGGTTGCCCGGCGCAGCACCTGCCCCCGGGCGGCCGTAGGCGCCGTCATCGTCCGCGACAAGCGGATCCTGACCACCGGCTACAACGGCTCGCCGCGCGGCCTGCCCCATTGCACCCAGGTTGGCTGCCTGATGGTCAACGGCCACTGCGTCCGGACGCTTCACGCCGAGCAGAACGCCATCATCCAGGGCGCCCTCCACGGCGTGGACGTGTCCCGCAGCACCCTGTACGTCACCCATCAGCCCTGCTTGAGCTGCGCCAAGATGATCATTAACGCCGGCATTGAGCGCGTCGTCTATGCCGGCGACTATCCCGACGAGATCGCCCGTTCCTTCCTGGAACAGGCCCGCGTCGAGATGGTCCATTTTTCGAGTGGGGATTAGGGAAACCCGTTTCTCGGGGCGAAGCGGGTTTCGGCGCTGAAAGGAGGTGATAACCAGAGCCCCTGCCGATTTTGGGCATGGCTTACTATCGCACTGAAAATGGAGGAAAAAAGGTGAAAAATCTAGGCTATTTCCTATTGATTGTGGCTCTGCTGAGCGCCACCTTGGCCGCGTGCGGCGGCGAAGAGGCCACCCAGGCGCCTGTGGCTGCTCAGACCAAAACCGTCATTTTGGGTTTTACTTCCTCCAAGACCGGCTCTCAAGAGGTCCCATCCACCGGCCAGACCCGTGGCCTGGAGCTGTGGCTCGAACAGGTAAACGCTCAGGGCATCACCCTGCCCGATGGCACAGTCGTCAAATTTGAAGTCAAGACCTACGACGACGAGAGCAACAAAGAGCGCGTGCAGCAGCTCTACACCAAGCTGATCAACGACGACAAGACCAACTTTCTGATCAGCCCCTACAGCAGCGGCCTCACCGACGCGGCCGCCGTCATCGCCGAGCAGTACAGCCAGGTCATGGTTACCACCGGCGCCGCCTCAGATGCCACCTACCAAAAAGGCTACAAGTCGGTCTACCAATTGTACACCCCCGCCAGCCGCTACCTGACCGGCGCGGTCGACCTGCTCGCTAACCTGGACCCTGCCGTCAAGAAAATCGCCTTTGTCTACGAAAACGACAAATTCTCGACCGACGTCGTCAATGCCGCCAAGACCTACGCCGAAGGCCAAGGCTACGAGGTGGTCCTGTTCGAGGGCTATGACAGCGGCACGGCCGACTTTGCCCCCTTCATTAACAAGATCACCGGCGCCAACCCCGACGCCATCATGGGCGGCGGCCACTTTGCCGACGGCAGCACCTTTGCCAAGCAGTTGCATGAAAAGCAGGTCTTGGCCAAATTCATCGCCCTGCTGGTCGCGCCGCCGGAGCTCAAGTTCGCCGACATCGGCGACGCTGCCTTGGGGGTAATCGGCCCCAGCCAGTGGGAGCCCCAGGCCAACTATACTCAAGCCTCGGCCCAATCCGCAGGCATCGCCTGGTACGGGCCGAGTGTCGCCGATTTCGTCTCGGCCTACAACGCCAAGTATGGCGAGAACCCGGCTTACCACGCCGCGGGCGGCTATGCCGCCGGCCTGATCCTGCAAAAAGCGATCGAGACGGCCGGCTCAGTCGAGCCCGACAAAATCAGGGCTGCCCTCGACGCCATGGACCTTTTGACCTTCTACGGGCACGTCAAATTCAACACCACGGCCGAGGCCCACGGCCTTCAGACTGCCCACGAGATGGTCTACATCCAGTGGCAGAAGGACGCCGCCGGTGCGCTGGTCAAGCAGGTAGTCTGGCCGGCCGAAGGCAAGTCGGCTGACGCCATCTACCCGCTGTCCCGTTAGGTAACGGACCGCTGAACGGATGGAAGACTGCCGCTAGCCTTCCATCCGTTCGACCTTCCCTCGAAGAGACAGGAGGAGCTACATGGCGGAACAACTCATTGCCTCTCTGGCCGACGGGTTGTTGATCGGCTTTGTCTATGGTCTGGCGGCGATGGGCCTGTCGTTGATCTGGGGCGTGATGAACGTGATCAACCTGACCCATGGCCCGGTTATGGCCCTTGGCATGTTCGCCGTCTTTCTCATCTTTAGCCAACTCCATCTCCACCCCTACCTTGCCCTGCCCCTCGTCGCGCTCTTGGGCCTGCTGTTCGGCCTGGTCACCTACTTTGTCGCCGTTCACCGGGTGATCAACGCCCCCCATCTATCGACCCTGCTGGCCACCTTCGCCGTCAACATGATCATCATCGGCGTCGGCACGACCCTGTTCACCACCACCCCGCGCACCGTCGACTTTAGCGCGGGCCGGCTCCAGTTTGGGACGGTGACGCTGCTCGGCACCCGGCTGGTGGCCGCGCTGGTTACCATCCTGGTCACTGCCGGCCTCTACCTGTTCCTGTACCGCACCAGGCCGGGCAAGGCGATCCGGGCCGTGGCCAACAACCGCGCTGCGGCCAGCCTGATGGGCGTGCCCACCGCCAGGACGCTGGCCCTCGCCTTTGGCATCGGTACCATGCTGGCGGCCTTGGCCGGCGCCCTGATCGCCACTTTCTTTCCCTTTACCATCCTGTCGGGTGCCGGCTATGAGATGAAAGCGTTCGTCATCTGCGTCTTGGGCGGCCTGGGCAACCCCACCGGCGCCCTGGTCGGCGGCCTGGTCCTGGGAGCGATGGAGGGCATCATTCCCGTCTTTATGCCGGTCAACTGGGTGCCGGTCATCGAGTTCATCCTGTTCGTCCTGATCCTGCTGGTTCGCCCCAGCGGCCTTCTGGGAGCGCGTTAGATGAACATCTGGAGATACCCTGCCTTCTGGTTGACCACCGGCCTGGTCGTGGCCACCGGGGCGGCGGCCTTTATCACCCGCTCGCCTACCCTGCGCGAAGACATGTTCTTGCTGTTGATGTACGTTGTCCTGGCCACCAGCCTGAACATCCTGCTGGGTTATACCGGCTATGTCAACTTTGGCCACATCGTCTTCTGGGGCCTGGGCGGCTACGTCGGCTTTTACTTCATGAGCAGGCATGGCTGGCCGCTGTGGTGGGCGGCGCTGGCCGGCGGGGCGGCTTCAGGCTTGCTCGCCTTGCTGCTGGGAATGGCCGTCTTTCGCTTGCGCGGCGCCTACTTTGCCCTGGCCACCCTCGGCGTCAACGAAGCGGTGCGCGCCTTTATCAACAACTTCAAGCCGTTCGGCGGCCCCACCGGCATGTCGCTCAATTTCGCCGTCTACCAGGACTATGGCGGTCCGGCCAACGCCCTGTGGATCACCTTCGCCGTCATGTTCGGGCTGGCCTTGCTGTCGCTGATCGTCAGCTACCTGGTCAAATTCTCCCGCTTTGGCCTGGGGCTGATGGCCATCCGCGAGGACGAGGACGCGGCCAAAGTCATGGGCGTGCGCACCCCGTGGGCCAAGACTCAGGCCTTTGTCCTGTCGGCCATCTTCCCCGGCATGGTCGGCGTCCTATTCTTTTTCAAGAACGGCAACGTCGAGCCCGGCGACGCCTTCCGTATCCACATGTCGATCGAGACGATCGTCATGGTCATGCTCGGCGGCCAGGGTACCGTCCTGGGGCCCGTGGTCGGGTCGGCTGCTTATGAGCGGCTGCGCGGCTATCTGCTGACCAGCGATCTGTTCAAAAACCTCCATCTGGCCGTGGCCGGATTCCTGCTGTTGATCATCATCCTCTTCGTCCCGGCTGGCCTGGTCGGCTGGCTGCGCGGGCGCTTTCCCAAGGTGCGGAGGTGGCTGCAATGACGGCGCAAACGGCTCAAGACGAACCCATCCTGAGTGTCCAGAAGGTCAGCAAGCGCTTTGGCGGCCTCCAGGCTCTGTGCTGCGTCACCTTTGACCTGCCCAAAGGGCAGATCCTGGGCCTGATCGGACCCAACGGCGCCGGCAAAACGACCCTGTTCAACGCCGTCAACGGTGTCTATCCCCCCGAAGAGGGGCGGGTCATCTTTCGCGGCGTCGACATCACCGGTTGGCAGCCCTACGACGTGGCCCGCCTGGGCCTGGCCCGCACCCACCAGGTTGTGCGTCCTCTCAACGAGCTGACCGTGCTCGAAAACGTGATGGCCGGCGCCTGCTTCGGCCACGAGCACCGTTCGCTCGGCCAGGCCCGCGACATAGCCGGCGAGATGCTGGCCTTCGTCGGACTCGCCCCCCGGCGCGACGCGCTGGCCAGCAGCCTCAACGTCGCCCAGAAAAAGCGCCTGGAATTGGCCCGGGCGCTGGCCGCCCGCCCCTACCTCATCCTGCTCGACGAAGTGCTGGCCGGCCTGAACCCCAAAGAGATCGACGACATGATCCAGGTGGTGCGCCAGATCCGCGAGCAGGGCGTCACCATCCTGATCATCGAGCACGTCATGCACGCCCTCATGACCGTCTCCGACCGTGTCATCGTGCTGGACTATGGCGAGCAGATAGCCGAAGGAACGCCCGCTGAAGTGGCCAACAACCCCCGTGTGATCGAGGCCTACTTGGGCGATCCCGCGCTGGCCGAGCGGATGATGGAAAGCGACTGAGGAGACACAAGCAATGGCCTACTTAGAAATAACCGACCTGTCTTCCGGCTATGGCGAGCTCCAAATCCTGTGGGGCGCGTCGCTGGCCCTCGAGCGCGGCCAGCTCACCGCCCTCGTCGGCTCCAACGGCGCCGGCAAAACCACCCTGCTGCGCACCATCATGGGCTTGAGCAGACCCTGGCACGGCAAAATCACCTTCGACGGCCGCGACGTGACCCGGCTGGCCGCCCACGCCAAGGCCGATCAGGGCCTGATCCTGGTGCCCGAAGGCCGCCAGCTCTTCACCGCCATGAGCGTCTACGAAAACCTGGAAATGGGCGCTTTTACCCGCCGTGCGGTGAACAGCTTGAAGAGGAATCTGGAGCGGGTGTACGACCTCTTTCCGCGCTTGAAAGAACGGAGCAGCCAAAAGGCCGGCACCCTGTCAGGAGGTGAGCAGCAGATGCTCGCCGTGGCCCGGGGTCTGATGGCCGAGCCCCGAATCCTGATGTTCGACGAGCTTTCCCTGGGACTGGCGCCCGTCCTGGTCATGAGTCTGTTCCAGGTGCTCCGGCGCCTGAAAGCCGAGGGCCTGACCATGCTCCTGGTCGAGCAAAACGTCCAACTGGCCCTGGCCGTCAGCGACTATGCCTACGTCCTCAGCGAGGGGCGCATCGGCATCCAGGGCCAGGCCGCCGCCGTCCGCAAGATGGACCAGGTTCGCCAGGCCTACTTGGGCATGTAACAAAAGGACTTCCGATGTTTGCTGCGCCGCGGCCGATCTGATCTCAGGCGGGTATTCGCTTTTCCCGCGGCCTTGGGCAGACATCGGAAGTCCGGAATTCGCGGCGGCCATACAGCCCGCATCCGCCGCGCTCTTACGCCATCCGGCTTTTTACCAGCACACTCCACGTCCCGCGCTGCGCCACTTCGTCCTTCTGGTTCAGCAGCTCCACCTTGAACGTCACCAGCCCGCCGCCCAGCCGGCCCATCGCCTTTAGCTCGGCCACCGTGGCCCGCAGCCTGACCGTGTCGCCCAGGTAGATCGGCAGGCTGAATTTCCACTCGCCCAGCTCGCGAAAGGCCAGCACCGTCCCTTCCATAAACCCCAACTGCGCCGCCAGCCCGCTGGCGATCGACAGCCCCAGCAGCCCGTGGGCCACCCGCTGGCCGAATGGCGTCTGGCGCGCGTACTCGGCGTCGGTGTGGATCGTCGTCCAGTCGCCGCTCAGGCCGGCAAAGGCCACCACGTCCGCCTCGGTCACCGTCCGCCCGGCGCTGGTGATCGACTGGCCCGCCTCGAACTCTTCGAAATAAAGGCCCTGCCGGGCCGCCAACCTCTGCTTGTCCGTCATCGAATCACTCCCATTGACCGGCCCCGGCAGGGCGCCTTCGCCGCCGCCACAAGCGGATGAACCAGATGGCGATCAACACCACCAATACCACGCCGACGATCGGCACGACGATCGCCACGATCGACACGATCAGCGATACGACGTCCTCGGCTGCGCTGACCACCGGGTTCATCGTCCCGGCGGTCGCCGCGGTGATGACCGGCCGGGCGGTCGCCTTGGTGGCGTGCACCCCGCCCGCCAGCAGCAGCCCGCAGATCATGGCCAGCACCGAGTCCACCTTGCCGGCGGTTCCCACGCTGGCCGCGAACAGGATCGCGCCGGCGGTTGGCCGGATAAAGGTCTGGATCACGTCGTTGGCCGTGTCCACCGCCGGCACCTTGTCGGCCACCACCTCTATCACCAGCAGCACCGCCAGCACGCCGATCGTCCACGGCGATTCGAGCGCGTCCCACGGCGCATTGAGCTCGATCAGATCGGTAAAGCGGGCCAGCAGCGCCACCACCAACAGGGGTACGTAGGCGTTGAGGCCCGCTGCCGACGACAGCCCAAAGGCGGTGAAAACGCCCAGCACGCCGCTCACGGCCCGGCTCCTATGGCGTCAGCAGGTAAGAGTAGGACGAGCCGCTGGACGCGATAGCGCAAAGGGTGGCCAGTGCGATGATGCCGCACACGGCCAACACCGTCAGCACCACGCCGATCCAGCCCATCACAATGCCGGCCGTAGCCATCCCTTCGCCTGTCGTCTCGGTTGGGCGTTGGCGAATGTCGCGCCGGGCCATATAGCCCAGGATCAAAGCCAGCACGCTGCCGATCGTCGGCACCACCGTCAGCCCGGCGATGCCCAGGATCAGCGAGGCGACGGCCATGCCGCTGGTCGGCGCAGCAGTTCCCACCGTCCTGTAGGACGGCCCCGGCGGCTCCGGTGGCGGAGGCGGGGGCGGCGCCGCCAGCGCTGCCTCCTCTGGCGCGTCGCTTCGCGGCGTCGTCTCGCCGGCCAGCAGCGCCTCGTCGCTGGCCGGAGCGGCGTCGGCGGTCAGCGCCGCGCCGCAGTTGCCGCAAAACGCAGTACCTTCTTCATTTGGTGCGCCACAGCTTGGACAAAACATTGCACTACCTCCCCTCCCGGCATCGTTGTGCTGGGACCTTGAGCTACCCTACCGTTCTTGTCGCCTGGGCGGAGCGAGCGATCTCGCTCCGCCCAGGGTGATGCACGGCGCAGCGTAGCCTAGCTGATCGCGACGTCGTCCAGGTCTGTGATCGGCGCTGCGGCCGCCTGGCCGCTCGCTTCCAGGTAAGCCTGGCCATACAGGTGACCGCTGACCATAATCGAGTACGGATAGGTCGCCAGCATGCCGATCAGGCACAGCCAGATGCCCAGGCCGCCGATCAAGCCCGCTACCCAGCTCATGACCGCGGTTAGGATGTAGGTCATCAGGTTCTTGCGGACAAAGCGGACTATTTCGCCAAAGCGAAAGGCGGCGGCCAGATCGTCGTTGACCACGTAAAAGGCGACGGCCGCGGGCAGCACCAGGGCCACAAAGATGGCCCACAGGATGTTCAGGCAGGCCAGCGGGCCGCCAAACACCACACTGGCCCAGTTGGGATCGCCGCTCCCGTTCTCGCCCAGCAAGCTCATCGGCACGCCCAGGCAAATCCCCACCGCGATCGCCGGCAGAGCATACACCAGGCCAATGACCGTGAACTTGATCCCCTCGACCAGCAGCCTGCCCCAGTCGTCCCACTCGGGCAGCACCGGCGTCACCCGGTGGATCACCCGCCGGATGACCTCGACCTGGTAACCGGCCAGCAGCAGAAACGCCAGCAGCAGCGGGATGCCCGCCAGCCAAACGAACACAAACCCTACCGCCAGGACGGCGGCGCCGATCAAGATCTTGGTGATCCAGCGATCGTCCTCGAACACGAAACCAAACGATTTGCCAATGTCCATTTTTACCTCCTGTACATTGTCGGATTATACCAGCAGTTCCCTTTTCTGGCAATCACCCCTCTTTACGCATCAACCCCCGCCAGGTTGCAAAGTCCTCGATCGGGATCCAGCGCGGCGCCCGTGCCTCAAAAGTGGTGATGGCCGTAAACCCCGCCGCCCGCGCCAGCGCCAGCGCCTGGTCCGCGCCCGCAGCCAGGTACTCCACCCGGTGCGCATCCGAACCGACCGTCAAGATCTCGCCGCCCAGCTCGCGGTACCAGCGCAGCACCGTCAGCCCCGGATAGGCCTCGCCTGGCGCTTGGCGCAGCCCCGATGTATTGATCTCCAGCCCCACCCCCGCTTCGACCGCGGCTCGCAGCACGGCGCGGATCTCCTCGGCCATGCTCGCCGGCTCAAAGCGGCCATAGTGCGCCGCCCCGTAGCGCTTGACCAGGTCGAAATGCCCCAGTATGTCGCCCAGCCCGCTGCGCGCCGCCCGCAGCAGCTCTTCAAAGTAGGGCAGGTAGGCCTGGCGCTGATTGTGCTTTTCGAAATAGGCCTCCACCGCCGATGGCTCGGAAACCATCGCCCAGCCGTCGGCGTAATCGACCAGGTGGACCGAGGCGATGACGTAATCCCAACCCTTCCTGGTCAGCCAGGTCCGGATCTCGGCCTCCAGGTTGGCCTGGTAAGTGATCTCCACCCCCTGCCGCAGCCGGACCTCCGGCGCCATGGCCCGCGCCGCCGCCATCTCCTGGTCGTAGCGGGCCAGGTCCAGCGTGCGATAGCTCCGGTCGCGCGGGTCGAAATCGGCGTGCTCGCTCAAGCCGACCTCGACCAGGCCCAGCTCCTGCGCCCGCCGGGCATATTCGCCGATGCTCGACCCCCCGTCAGCCGAGCAGGTCGAATGGACGTGCAGGTCGATCACATCTCTCCCACCCTCCTGTAGGGGCGGCCCTATGTGGCCGCCCTCCGTGGCCGCCCTCCGTGGCCGCCCTCCGTGGCCGCCCTCCGTGGCCGCCCTCCGTGGC
>JAFGOG010000295.1 GCA_016926595.1 Anaerolineae bacterium | reverse complement strand
TGGCTGAGGGCCAGGACGTAGAAACGCCCATCGCCGCTGAGGAGGGGCAGCAGCGGTTTGACGTAGAAGCGGTCGGCGACGACGACGAGCTCTTCAAAGTCGAGGGGGAGGCGGTAGTGGCGGGCGGTCTCGGCGGCGAGAAAGATGGCCAGGCCGTCGCTCTGGCGCTGCCAGAAGAGGCTATCCTGAACGAGCCTGGACGCCGGCTCGAGCTGGGCTTTGATCTCGGGGGCGCGGAGGCCGGCGGCGGCGAGGCGTTCTTCGGCCTGGGCGAGCAGGTTTTTCAGCCGGATCCGGGCCTGGCGGGTCTCTCGCCCTGTGCGGTGGGTGGGCACAAAGATGGAGACGCGCCAGCCATCGCGCTTTTCAATCAGCTCCTGCAGGTCTTGTTTGGTCAGTATATCCATATTCTCAGATCTCCTTTGTGGTTTGTTTGTTTGGCCTATACATTATAGCATAGATCGCCCGGGGTGACAAGCCTTGGGTAGGGCGGGCAGGGGCAGGGGGGGGGCAGGAGGGGCGGCCACGGGGGGCCGCCCCTTCGGGGTTGCGGTGCGCGGTGCGATGCGGCTAGGGAACCAGCCCTTTGCCGGCCAGGGGCAGGTAGACGCGGTATTTTTTCGGGACGATGGCGATGCACCAGGAGAATTGCGAGCTGGTCCCGTCCTGGTCGGTGGCGGTGGCGGTGACAAAGTGGCCGGGGGTGTAGCTGCCCGGGAAGTTCATGCTGAGGAAGGGCATGCGCCCGGTCGGGGTGCCGAACAGGAGCGCGCTGCCGACATAGTTCTGTCCCTCGCCTTCGCCGCTTGGGTCGCACTGCTCGCTGACGAAAAAGTCCAGCTCGTGATCGACGTTGGGGGTGCTGGTCAGCACGCCGCTGACGGACAGTATCTGGGGATCGTCCAGGGCCACGGCCCTGGTCAGAACCGGTACGCCTACGTCGGCATCGGAATAGATGCCCAGGTCGGCGTTGTCGTAGACGGCGTTGCCGCGGATGGCGTTGCCGACGGAGCCCTCCACCCACACGCCATACAGACCGTTGTTGGCGATAACGTTGCCGCCCTCCGGCGCCGGGCCGGCGGGGCCGCCCGTGAACCGCTTGGCCACGCCGCCGATGGTGTTGTGGTGCGCGCCGGTGTATACATATACGCCGTTTGCGCCGTTCGCCAGGGGCGTGGTTCCGTCCAACCCGACGCCGATATAGTTTGCCTGTACGGTGTTTTGGGAAGAGCCGCTGCCGGTGATGCCGACGCCGCTCCCGCTGTTTCCGGAGATGACGTTGCGGGCCCCCGCCGCTGTCCCGCCGACGATAGCGCCGGCAGAGTTGTCGATGAAGATGCCCCGCTCGCCGTTGGGGATGGCCACCAGCCCGGTCTTGTCTGTGCCGATGAGGTTGCCGGCGATCAGGTTGTCTATGCCGCTGTCCTCGAGCCAGATGCCGCTCTGCTCATTGCCGGCGATCACGTTGCGGGCGGCGGCGGTCACGCCGCCGACGGTGTTGCCCGACGCCCCAGCGGATATGCGCGCGCCGAAGCGGTTGGCCAGGGCTGACGATCCCGTGGCGGCGACGCCGATGTAGTTGCCGGCCACTTTGTTGTACTGCGTGCCCTCTCCCGACAGGGACACGCCAACCCAGCTTGCCCCGGAGATGACGTTCCTTTCGGCGGTATCCCCTTGCCCATCGAGGTTGGCGCCGACGATGTTGTGCTTCGCGCCTCCGGAGACGCCGACCCCGGTGCTGTTGCCGATGGCCGCGCTGCCGCCCTGGTCGACGCCGATGTAGTTGCCCGCCACCCGGTTATAGTCCGCGCCGGCGCCGGTGATCTGGACGCCGCCGTGAACGTTGCCCGAGATGACGTTCCTTTCGCCGGCGTCGCCGCTCCCGTCGCCGTCGGTGCCGATCAGGTTATAAGAAGCGCCGGCGACGATCCACACACCGTAATCATTCCCCATGGCCGCGCTGCCGGCGGCGTTGACGCCGATGTAATTGCCGGCGACCGTGTTGCTGTCGGTATGGATCTCGATTCCATAGTCGCCGTTGCCCGAGATGACGTTCCGCTCCAGTGTGTCGGAGACGCCGTCGCCATCCGTGCCGACCAGGTTGCCTGTGCCTGTGTCAATGTAGACCCCCCAGCGGTTGGGGGCAGTGCTGCTGCCGTCGCTTGTGCCGATATAGTTGCCAGAGATGCGGTTGTTGCTGCCATAGACCTTTACGCCAGCCGCCGTGTTGGAAAAGATCACGTTCCCCTCTGTGGCGTCGCCGGTTCCGTCTCCGTCGACGCCGACGACGTTGTTGTCCCCTCCGTAGATGTAGACGCCGTGCAGCGGAAAGCCAAAGATGTTGAACCCCTGGATCTTGTTGTTGTTGGAGCTGATCTCAAAGCCAGAGACGCCTGAGCCGACGTACACTCCGGAGAGGTAGACGCCGTTGCCGACGATGGTCACGTTGCCCAAGGCCAGCCAGGGCAGATCGGTGTTGGGGGCGATGACGACAATCGAGTCCTGGACGGTGATCACGTCGGCGCCAGCCGCATACTCGGCCGTCTGGATGGCGGCCCGCAGGGTGCATTGCCCGTTTCCCGGGACGGTCTCGCACACGCCAGAGCCGCCGGTGGCGTCGGGCAGGTCGCCGTTGTTGTTGACCGTGATGTTGGTCACGGGCGCAGAAGGGACGGCGCGCGCCCCTGCGGGGATAACGACCAGGCTTATGGCCAGGATCAGGGTGAGGGAGAAGAGGCTTGCAATCTGTTTGTGCTTCATTTCGCGCTCCTTAGGTTTTTTATGGGATCAATTCGACGACACTGCGCCGGCCGGAAGCTTTGGCGGCAGGCGAACCAGGCGGCGACGAGCGGCCGCCGCTCGCGGCGGTGAGAGCCGGCAGGCCCGCGCATCGCCCAGATGGTCCACACCGGTCCCTGCACGATGGCCAAGCTCGCCCGGCTCGTGGCAGGGAAAAGGCTGGGCGTATTGTACCATGGTTCCGGCCGAGAGTCAAGAAAATTGAAAATTTAAGCTTTTACCCCTTGACAAAGCCTCGGATCCGTGCTATAATCGGAAAGGATACCGGGAACGATATCGGCAACGATATCGGCGTTCCAGGCGACCTGGGAGAGGGGCTTGCGACGAGGGGGAGCGATGAAGCGCGGCAGGGGGGCGACGACGATCCGGGATGTGGCCCGAGAGGCCGGGGTGTCGGTCTCGACGGTGTCGCGGGTACTGAACGACAAGGACGACGTCGCGGCCGATACGTACGAACGGGTGCAGGCCGTCATCCAGCAGTTGAGCTATACCTCCAGCCTGGCGGCGCGGAGCATGCGCAGCCACCGGACGAACGTCATCGGCCTGATCGTGCCCGACATTGGCGATTCCTTTTCGATCCAGGTGATGAAGGGCGTGCACCGGGCGATCGCCAACCTCGACTATGATCTGATCGCCTACACGGGCGGGAGCAGCAGGAGGCCTTCTTCGGCGGAGCGGGAGCAGTATTACGTGTCGCTGCTGAACGGTAGTGTGGCCGACGGGGTGGTGATTGTCACCCCGGCGGCCACCTGTTTTTCCACGGCCGCGCCGGTGGTGGCGGTTGACCCCAACAAGGAATCGCCCGGCTGCCTGTCGGTGATCGCCACGAATCACGCCGGGGCGCTGGCGGCGATGGAGTATCTGATCGACCTGGGCCACCGGCGGATCGGCTTTATCGGCGGCCGGCCGGATCTGCAGAGCGCCGAGCAGCGGTTGTTGGGCTACAAGGACGCGCTGCGCCAGGCGTATATCACCGTCGATCCCGACCTGATTGTGGCCGGCGATTTTACGGCCGAGACGGCCCGCCACTGCGCCCAGCGCCTGCTGTCGCTGCCCCAACCGCCGACGGCGATCTTTGCCGCCAACGACCAGTCGGCCATCGGGGCGATCGAGGCGGCGCGCGAGGCGGGCCTGAATGTTCCCGACGACCTGTCGGTGATTGGGTTTGACAATATCCCCGAGGCGGCTTATTACAATCCGGCGCTGACCACGGTGGATCAGTTCATCGACAAGATGGGGCAGGTGGCGACCGAGATTTTGATCGGCCTGATCGAGGGGCAGCGGCCGGAGAGTGGTCTGTACAAGATGCCCACCCAGCTCGTGGTCAGGGATTCCTGCCGGGCCGTGGGGGGCAAGGGATAGCCTTTTTTTATCACGTCCGGTATCGTTACCGGAGAGGAGGCCGGAGGCGGAAGGGGGGTGATGAGCAAGCCGACAGGAGGTGAAAGAGGGGTACAGGCCTTCCCTGCCTTTGCCCGACAAAGAAGGCCCGCACCCGGGTTGGCGTGGAGCCAGGCTCCACGCGGGGCGTAGTTTATCAGATTATCTGCATCAAGTCAAGGAGGAAAAGCAAGATGCGCAAATCGGTTTTGAACGTGTGGGTCCTGTTGGTGGTGGCGAGCCTGATCCTGGCCGCCTGCGGCACCCCCGAGGTGGTGACAGAGCGGGTGGAGGTGACCAGGGTTGTGGTGGAGACGCAGATCGTCGAAGGGGCGCCGGTGGAGGTCACCAAGATCGTCAAGGAAGAGGTGACGAAGGAGGTGGTCAAGGAGGTGGTGGTGACGGCCACGCCCGAACCGAAGGAAAAGGCGCCGGATGTGTTTGGCCTGCCCAGGAACGAGATGTTTATCGCCGGCATCCTGACCGGGCACCTGGGGACGCCGAGCAACTTTAACGAGTGGGTGGGCTGGAAGTCGCGAGACCGCGGCATGCAGAACCTGGCCAACGAGCCGCTGTGGTCGGTTGACTTTGCCACCGGCGAGATCGTCAACGGGCTGGCGGCCGGCGATCCGCAGTACAACGCCGACTTTACCCAGGTGACGATCCCGCTGCGCCAGGGGGTGGCCTGGGACGATGGGGCGCCGTTCTCGTCGGCCGACGTGGTCTTTACCATCGAGACGCTGATGGAGCACCCGGAGTTTAACGGTCACAACTTTTTCAACGACAATGTCGAGTCGGTGACCGCGCCCGACGACCATACGGTGGTGTTCGAGCTCAAGCAGGCGAACTCGCGGTTCCACACGACCTTCCTCGACCGGTGGGGCTGCACCTGGATCATGCCCAAGCACGTGTTTGAGCAGGTCGACGATCCGGTGACTTTTGAGTTCAACCCGTTCGTGGGCACGGGCCCGTACAAGCTGCACAGCTTTGATCCGAACGGCTACTGGACGATCTGGGAGAAGCGGGCCGACTGGGACAAGAGCCCGACGGGCATCTTGTACGGCGAGCCCAAGCCGAAGTATATCGTCTTTCAGGCGTTCGCCAACGAGGGGGCCAAGATCCTGGCCCAGTTGACGCACCAGCTCGACGCGGTGGATCTGTCGGCGGAGGGGCTGAAGGCGGCGCTGGCCCAGGGCGAGACGAACCGCGCCTACCAGCCGACCTTCCCCTGGGTGGTGAACAACGACCCGGCCCTGACCGGGCTGACCTTTAACACGGCCAAGGCGCCGTACGACAACCCGGACGTCCGCTGGGCGCTGCTGCTGGCGATCGACATCGTCGAGTATGAGGGCCAGGCGGTGGACGGCACCGGCACGCTGAGCCCGGTTCACATCCCGTCGCTGGGCTCTTACCCCAAGGACTATATCGAGCCGATGCAGGGGTGGCTGTCCGAGTTTACGCTGGACCTGGGCAACGGCGAGACCTTCAAGCCGTACGACACAGAGGCTCCGAAGCGGCTGGTGGAGTATGTGAAGAGCCGGGGGTATGTGGTGTCGGAGGATGCCGCCGCTGTGGCGCAGACCTTCGGGCTCGGCTGGTACAAGTACTCGCCCGAGGCGGCCGAGAAGCTGCTGGTGAAGAATGGCTTTAGCAAGAACGCCGACGGCAAGTGGCTGCTGCCCGACGGCACGCC
>JAFGOG010000294.1 GCA_016926595.1 Anaerolineae bacterium | reverse complement strand
GAGGGTGTGATCCTGATCGACGTGGCGACCTTTGTCTTTGCGGTCATCACCCTGCTACTGGTCCGATTCCCCAAGCCTGAAGCCTCTGCGGAAAGGGAGCCTGAAAAAACAACCCTGTGGAACGACCTCACCTTTGGTTGGCGCTACATCTCTGCCCGGCCTGGCTTGAAGGGGCTGTTGCTCTTTTTCGCCGTGGTCAACTTTTTGTGGGGTATGGTGGGCGCGCTCATCACGCCCATGATCCTGGGTTGGACGTCGAGCGACGAGCTGGGGCTGATCATTGCCGTCGCCGGTGCGGGGATGTTTGCGGGCAGCTTGCTCATGAGCGCCTGGGGCGGCCCCCAGCGCCGCATAAACGGCGTCCTCAGCTTTGAGCTGTTGAGCGGCCTCTGCTTCGTGCTGATGGGGCTGCGGCCATCGCTTGGTCTGGTCGCGGCCGGTGCGTTTGGCGCACACGTGACCATCGCCGTCGTTTTCGGCTCCAACCAGGCGATCTGGCAGAGCAAGGTCGCGCCCGGGGTCCAGGGGCGGGTTTTCGCCACCCAACAGATGGTCGCCCGCGCGGCTTCCCCTCTGGCCTACCTGTTGGCCGGCCCCCTGGCCGATACGGTTTTCAACCCCCTGCTCATCGTCGATGGCCCACTGGCAGGCGGGATCGGCCAGATTCTCGGCACCGGACCGGGGCGCGGCATCGGCCTGATCTTCCTGCTCATGGGTGTGGTCAAGGTCGCCGTCACGCTCATCGGCCGCTCGAGCCCTCGCATCCGCAACGTCGAAGACGAGCTGCCGGACGCCGTCTTGGTGCCGGCCGGCTCGTTGAGCCACGTGGAGGTATGAAGGCATTACAGATCAGCGCTGCACAGAGCCTGGAAGTCTCTCGACCCAACCCATCTTGGGCGAATTCCACAAGCGGGCGGCACAGCGCTGGCAGATGGCCGGTGGCGACGGCGACCGTACCGCCCGGCGGAAGGCTCGCAAGCGCTCGCCGTTCCATACCGTAGCCAGGCCGTCGTTGGCGTTGCCAAAGCCATAGTCCCCGTGGCGGTCGTAACAGCAGGGCGCCACCTGCCCATCCCAGTTCACCACCAGCCGGTTCCAGGGCTGGTCGCACACGAAACGGACCCGGCCATCGTCGGCCAATTCCAGCCTGCCCTCGTTTTCTCGATAGCGGCGCAGGGAGGCATCGCGGGGCAGCCACTCCTGCCGCCCCGACCCCTGGCTGATGTCCCCCAGGCCGACGGTCTTGACCCGCAGTGGCGTCCCCATCTCCTGAGCGAGCTGGCGCACCGCCGGCAGCTCGTGCTCGTTGTGGCCCATGGCGATGAATTGCAGCTCGACGGGCGGCCGGGCCCGCCCTAACTCCCGTTTGCGCTGTTGGAGCAGGCGCACACCCTCCAGGATGGGGGCCAGTTGCCCGCCGACGCGATACTTGGTGTACGTCTCCTGGGTCGCGCCGTCGAGGCTCACCCGCAGGTGGTTCAGGCCACTGGCAATCAGATCGTCGGCGTGGCCAGCGCGCAGAAAGACCAGGCCGTTGGTGCTGATGCGGGTATGGACCTCGGCCCGCCGGGCCAGGGCGATCATGTCAAAGATGCGGGGGTGGAGGAAGGGCTCGCCGTAGTTGTAGAGCATCAGGCGCTCCAACGTCCCATCGAGCTCGGCCAGGATGCGCTCGTACAACTCGAACGTCATGGTCCCCTTGGGCCGCCGCAGGGTGCCGGCGCCGGTGGGACACAGCGGGCAATGCAGGTTGCACTCGTTGGTCGGCTCGATCATCAGGATGTGCGGCAGGCCGGGCACACGCTGCCAGCCCAACTGGTACGAGAGCTGCAGCCGGGCCCGGTTCAGCGCCCGTTTCAGCCAGCGCCGTTTATCGCGTGCCTTCCAGATCGGTTTCATCGTGATAGATCCGGTGCAGTACCCGGTTTTCAGCCAGGAACACGTCGCAGCCGGCGCAGTGCGGCAGCGGGATGCCGTCCCGCATCTCTCGCCGGAGCTTGCCGTAGACTGCGCCCTGCCAGATGTCGGAAAAGCTCTGCTCCTGCAAGTTGCCCATCGTGAGGCGCGGTGCGGAGCAGCAGGGCGCGACGCGGCCATCGGCGGCGATCAGGGCGTGGGTCCAGGGGGCGTAGCAGGGCTGATGCTCGTACAGATCCTGGGCGTACCGCCCATCGCGGCTGGCGCCCAGCTCCTCAGCCGTCCGGCCAAAGGGGAACGCCTCGTGCGCGTCCCGCATCAGGCCCAGGGTCAGTGCCCGGTCGGCCAGGGCTGGAGCGATGCGCTGGTTATAGTCCAGCAGGCGGCGCTTGTTGAGCAGCAGCTTCCCACTCGGATCGTCCACCGGGAGGAGCAGCAGGTGTGCCGCGCCGAGCTCGTGAGCCAGGTCCGGCAACCGGTGCAGGGTGGCATAGTTCTCGCGGCTGACGACAGTGTTGATCTGGATCGGGAGCGATGCTCCGTACCGCTCGGCAGCGGCCCGCAGCGCCCGCACGCCGGCCAGCGTCTGCTTGAAGGCGCCGGGGACGCCTCGCAGCCGGTCGTGCACAGAGCGGCACGGTGAGTCGATCGACACGCAGACGCTGTTGAGCCTCGCTTTCACCAGCTCCTTGGCCACTTCTTTGCTGAGCAGCGTGCCGTTGGTGGTCAGTGTGGCCCGCATCTTGAGCCGGCGGGTGTGGGCGATCAACTCCGGCAGGTCGGCGCGCAGGGTTGGCTCGCCGCCGGAAAAATGCACCTTGCGGCAGCCCAGCGCTGCCAGGTCGTCCAGCGTGCGGGCCAACAGCTCAAAGGTCAAAGGCGTGGGGGCACCCTGCCGCGAAAAGTCACACATCACGCAGGCCAGGTTGCAGGCCCACAGCAGCTTGATCTTGACCATCAGCGGGCGGAAGGGGGCGGCATCCTGCACCGCCTGGCGAAAGGCCGCCGCTTCCGCCGCCAGTCGCGCTACCTGGTACATGGCATTGGGAAGGCTTGGGGCGGATTGGCGATCCGCCCTGCCAAGTCAGCTCAGATCGGCGAAGCTATCTTCGCCGGAATCCCAATCGCTGGCCCTGGAGAACATGGCCATCTCCTCGGCGGTATAGTCCTGGGCCACCTGGGCCACCAGCACCGGCTGCTCGACGCCCTGTTGGCAAGCCAGGCAGAGCAACCCATCCTGGATGATGGAGACGTGTTCGTCGCAGAACTGGCGGCCACACTTGATGCACGTCGCCAACGCCTTGTTCGGGCAGCGGTGCGGCACCAGGTAGCCGACGATCATCGCACATTGAGCCATTTCGACCTCCTCCTAAATCAAGACCGTCTGCCCGCAATAGTCGCAGCGGTCAGTGCCCAGCTCGAGGGTGCCGCCGCAGTTGGGGCACTTGATCGTCTCGGCCGTCAGCCGCACGCCGAGCCTGATCAGATTCGCTTCGGCGTCGGCCAACTGGCTGCGCAGATCCTTCAGGCGAGCCAGGTAGGCGTCGGCCGGTACCTCGCCGGATTCCTTCATGCGCCTCAGCTCGTTGATCGATTCGTGCAGCATGATGCGCCGTGCCTTCTGCGCCTCCACGCTCATCTCTTCGGCGCTGAGATGCAGCGTCGGCGCGGGTTTCATCGAGGCGATGGCATAGGCCACGCCGGCGATGACCAGGCAGGCCAGCAAGCCGCCCAGCAGCGGTGATGACCAGAGGGCCGGGCTCTTTTCGATCATCGTCAGGGCATGCACCTGAGAAGCGTCGGCCACCAGGAATTGGCGCTCGCCGCCGACCTTGCCGGTAGCCATGCGGTTGATCGGCGCGCTGTACGAGCGCGTCAGCAGCTTGTGGCCCTCGGCGTCAAAAAAGGTGACGGCGCCGCTGTCATCGCCGATGGCGACGACGTTTTTGCCCGTCCCCGCCACATCCAGGGAGGCGATCTCGGTCACTTTGGCCTTGTCCCCGGCGATGCTGGCGGCGAACAGCCGCTCCCCGTCCTGGGTGTAGCCCCACACGCCATTGCGCTTGCCGCCAGCCACCAGCTCGCGGGTGCCGGGGTCGCCATCCAGCTCGGCCAGGCGGATCTCGGTGATGGCCTGCCCCAGGCTGGCCCGCCACAATTCGCGGCCAGTGCTCCCGTCCAACACGTAGAGCGTGCCATCTTCGCCACCGAGCAGCACGGCACTCTGCCCCGGCGCGCCCAGCTCCTCGGTGCGCAGGCGGCGCAGCCCGCCGGGCACGTTGAATGTCCACACCGCCTGGCCCTGGCCGTCGAGAACGGCCACCCGGCCATCCAGGTCGGCTGCGGCCACGAGCTGCGTTCTCCCGGTCAGGACGCTGTCCAGCCCGCGCAGGTCCGAGCTGGAGTGCAGGTCGTAGCGCCACTGCTCCTCGCCCTGGTCCGACAGCGCCACCAGCTTGCCCCGCAGGTCGCCGATGACCAGCCCCATCCGGCCCTCGCCGTCGAAATCCACCACGGCCGCACGGCCTACGTCGCCCAGGCCGGCGATCTCGGTCTGCCATAGACGTTGCCCGCCCCCTGTGGCCTGGAAGGCCGCGGCCACCGATTTGCTTTCAGGCTTGTAGTAGGCCAGGATCTCCTGGACCCCGTCGCCGTCCACGTCCCCCATCGAGGCGGCCAGTGTCCCCGGGAAAGCCTGGTCATAGACCGCCTGCCCGGCGGCGTCAAAGACCAGGACGCTGTTCTCGGCCTGGACGAACAGGTCGGTCTTGCCCGTGCCACTCAGGTTGGTGACCTTCATGCTGGCGACGCTCGGCGCCGGTTGCACCCACGTCTCGTCCAGCACCCAGCGCGCCTTGGCCCCGGCCCCGCTGACGGTGAGCAGGGCGGCGGCGCCTATCACCAGGACCATCAACACCACGGCCAGAATGATCGTACTCTTGACTCGAGAGCTCATGGCTGCCTCCTCCTATTGTCCCTCTGCCACCGCCGGAATACCACGCGGCTGGATGTGATCGTAGGCAAAACGCAGCAGGCGCAGGATGTCCCAGCCGTCGATGGCCGCGTCGGTGCTGGCCCGCAGCTCCAAACGTCCGTCGTCGCTCTGCGGGACCTCGACCAGGAACTTGCCCACCCGGCCGCTCTGGATGGGCGCGATCTGGTAGGCCTCGGCGTTCAGTGCCACGGCGACCCGCAGCTCATTCCTGGCCTGCGGTGGTCCGCCCGGCTTCCACTTGGACTTGCCGCTCATGCTTCGTTTCCAGCGGCCCAGCCGGGCCTTGACCCGCTCGACGGCCGATACGCGCAGCAGGTTGCCGTCGTACAGCGGCATCTTGATGCGCAACCACTCGTCGCGGTAGTATTTGATCGGCATCCCGGAGCCACTAGTCGCCTCGCGGACCACCTTGCCTGGCTGCTGCGCGCCACTCAGGTCCAGCCAGCCGAGCAGGGTGCGCTTGGGCGCCAGGTCATCCTTGAGCGTCTCAAAGAGGGTACGCGCCGCGTCGAACCGGGCGCCGAATGCCTCGCCGCTCGGCTGGTGGCGCCACAGCGTGATCAGGCCGGCCAGGGCCACAGCAGCCACCACCAGGCCCACCAGGAGCAGCAGGTTCCCGGCCAGGAAGGAAAAGAGGCCGGTGGCACTCAGAAGGATGCCCGCGAAAAACAGGGCCCAGATCACCCCAAAGACGCGGCCCAAGAGGACACCGATTGGCGCCCGGGGCTTGGCCTGGCTGCGGCTCGGGCTCTCGCGCCGCAGCACGATCCAGCCCAGCAGCGCCGCCCCCCACAGGACGTAGGCCACCAGGCTAAAAGTGACCAGGTTGTTGCCCAGCAGCCAGTCCAGGAGGACAAACGGCAGTCCGGCGGGCAGGAGCCACAGCAGGACGCGGAGCCGCTGCCGGAAGGAGGTGACGAACTCGCCCTGCTGCTGCCTGGCCCGGTCCATCACCTGGACGATGTTGGCCGGCTTTTCGTTAAAGTTGAGGAACAAGGCCCGCCCGGCGGCGCTCGGCGAGGGCGGGGCGGGCTCGGCCCTGGGCAGCGGCGCGGAGACGGTCTCTGTTGGAATGGGCGCCACCGGTGCCGCCTGCCTCGGCAGCGCAGCCCCACATTGGGTGCAAAAGGAGCTGGTGTCCCTTACCTCTGCTTGACAAGAGGGACAGATCATCGTTCACCTCCGGACCAGGATGCAAGAGGCCAGGCGCATCACGCGCCACGCCTCGCTTGGCTGCAGGCAACTTTCCGGCTATAATAACCCGCATGGATGCCCAGCCTTCTGTGCTCTACACCGCCTTTGACGTGGTGCCCAGTCCCAAGGGGGCCAGTACCCACATCACCTACTTTGTGCGCGGCCTGGTAGACGCCGGCTACCGGGTGCAGCTCATCACCGCCGGCGCCCCCTCGCTGCCCGAACAGGATGAGTATTGGGGCGCGCAGATCTGGCGCGTGCCCTGCGGCGACGACCCCAACTTTCTCCAGCGCGCCGTCGAGTTCGGCCAGGCGGTGATGCGCCACGTCGAATCGTCGCCCCCCTACCACCTCGTCCACTTTCGCTCCATCTGGAGCGGACTGGGCCTGGTCCAGGCCCGGCCCCGCTTTGCCTACCGGACCCTGTTCGAGGTCAATGGCCTGCCCAGCATCGAGATCAAGTACCACTACCCGGCCCTGAAGGGCAACCCGTTGCTGGCCAAGATCAAGGAGCAAGAAATCGTCACGCTCCTCTTGGCCGATGCGGTCATCTGTCCCTCGGCGGTGACCCGCGCCTACCTCGCCAGCCTCGGCATCCCCCGCCAGAGAATCACGGTAATTCCCAACGGCGTGGACACGGAGCGGTTCCGCCCTCAACCCCTGCCACCGGCGGCGGACGGTCCCACCTTGTTGTACATCGGCACGCTGGCCGATTGGCAGGGCCTCGACCTGCTGCTGGAGGCCATGCCGGCCATCGTGGCCAACCAGCCCGCCCGGCTGCGCATCGTCGGCCGTGGGCGGGGGCGCCAGCGCAAGGACCTGCTCAAGCGGGTCCGCAAGCTGGGCCTGGCCGAGGCGGTGTCGGTCGAGCCAGCCGTGCCCCACCACGAGGTGCCGGCGCTCATCGCGCAAGCCACCGTCTGCCTGGCGCCGCTGGCCTACAACGACCGCAACGTGACCCAGGGCTGCTGCCCGCTCAAGGTCCTGGAGTACATGGCCTGCGGCCGGCCGCTCGTCGCCGCCAACCTGCCGGTGGTCCGCGAGCTGGCCCGCGAGGATGTGGACGCGCTCCTCTTCACCCCTGACGACCCGGCTGACCTGGCGCGCTGCGTCTCTACCCTGCTGGCGGACCCGGCCCTGGCCCAACGCCTGGCCGATTCGGCGGCGCAGCGTGCCAGCGACCACTTCAGTTGGCGCCATGCACAGAAAGAGCTGCTGCGGGTGGTTGCCGATCTGGCCGGTTCTCAAAACCTGCCAGGTCCAGAGCATTCTCTATCTGCTTGTTAAGGATCGAGAATTAAATAACTTGCCCATTTGGCACAGCCATGTAATTCCATTGAGGCAAGAATTGGTCAAACACGATTCGCAAGGTC
>JAFGOG010000293.1 GCA_016926595.1 Anaerolineae bacterium | reverse complement strand
CGACCAGGCAGCGAACCTATCGAAAGGGGAGGCCTTTTGTCGCCAGGCCAAGACGATGGGCGCAGACATTGCCCTGTTCCCCGAGATGTGGAATGTGGGCTACAAGTGGCCCGATCTGGCCAGGTCAGATGAGCGTCGCGCCTGGCAAGAACAAGCCGTCAGCCGGGATGGTCCGTTTGTCCGGCATTTCCAGGCGCTGGCCCGAGAGTTAGAGATGGCGATTGCCATCACCTACCTGGAAAAGTGGGATGGTGCCCCCCGCAACGCGGTATCGCTGATCGACCGGTCCGGCGAGCCGGCGCTGACCTACGCCAAAGTCCACACCTGCGATTTCGATGAAGAGAGGATGCTGACCCCCGGCGACGATTTCTACGTCTGCACGCTGGACACAGCGGCAGGACCGGCCAAGGTCGGGGTCATGATTTGCTTCGACCGCGAGTTTCCCGAGAGCGCCCGGATCCTGATGCTCAAGGGAGCGGAGCTGATCCTGACGCCTAATGCCTGCGAGCTGGAGACCCACCGCCTCGGCCAGTTCCAGGCTCGGGCCGACGAGAATATGGTGGGTGTGGCCATGGCCAACTATGCCGCCCCCCAGGAGAACGGCCATTCTGTCGCCCACAGCCCGGTCGCCTTTGACGCCAACGGCCGTTCCCGTGACACGCTGATCGTCGAGGCCGGGGAAAGCGAGGGAGTGCACCTGGCCGCCTTTGACCTGGACGAGATCCGGGCCTGGCGGGAAAAGGAGGTGTGGGGCAACGCCTTCCGCAAGCCGCGCTGCTATGGCCTCCTGGTGTCGCCCAACGTCGAGGCGCCCTTTATCCGGCCCGGGGCGAGAAGGTAAGCTCCAGGTTGTATCGGCTTACTTTGGGCAACCACTCGCCGCAGGCGATGCTTAGCTGGCAGTATGAACGCCTGCCAGAGCGAGATCGCCCAGAAAAGAAGGGTCAATCGGTTGCCTTTTCCACGTACCGGCACTTGGGATAATTGGAGCAGCCGACGAAAGGCCCGTATTTGCCCCTGCGCTGGAACAGCGCACCGCCGCACCGTGGGCAGGTCTTGCCTGTGGGCGTGGCCGCCTTGGATGGTTTGCCTGCCCGCCTGGCCGGCGCTGGCGGCGTTTCGACCCGTACCTGCGGCATCTCTGCCCCTACCTTCTGCAAAGCCGGCTCCAGCCCGGCCCAGAACGCTTCCAGCGTCGCCAGCCGCTCGGCGCGGCCGCTGGCAATCTCGTCGAGTGTGTCCTCCATCTGGGAGGTAAAGCCATAATCGAACAGGTCGGGGAAAAAGCCGACCAACAGGTCGCACACGGCAAACCCCAGCGGCGTCGGCTTTAGAAAGCGCTGCTCCTTGGCCACGTACCCCCGGTCCTGGATCAGGTCGACCATGCTGGCAAAGGTCGACGGCCGGCCGATGCCCCGCTTCTCCAGCTCTTTGATCAGCGACGCCTCGGTGTAGCGCGGCGGCGGCTGGGTCCAATGCTGCTTGGGGATCAGCTCCAGCAGGTCGAGCGGCTCGCCGGGGTGCAGCGGCGGCAGTGACCCGCCGCCTTCAGCCTCCTCCTCGCCGGGGTCGCGCCCCTCCTCGTACACCTTGAGAAAGCCGTCAAAGACCAGGATCCGGCCGACGGCGCGAAACAGGTAGGGCAGCCGGTTGGCCCGCTCGCCCCGGGCCGTCGGGATCAGCGCGGTGGTCACGTCGTACAGGGCGTCGGCCATCTGGCTGGCGATGAACCGCCGCCAGATCAGCTCGTACAGCGCCGCCTGCCTGTCGTCCACAAAGGGCCGCACCGCCTTGGGCGTGCGCTGCGGATCGGTGGGCCGGATCGCCTCGTGGGCCTCCTGCGCCGACTTGACCTTGGTGCGGTACACCGGCGGCCTGGCCGGCAGGTAGTTGGCCCCCCAGAAGCGCTCGATCACCTCCCGCGCCGCGGCCTGCGCTTCGGGGGCGACCGCCGTCGAGTCGGTGCGCATGTACGTGATCAGCCCCACCGTCCCCGCCTCGCCCAGCGCCACCCCCTCGTACAACTGCTGAGCCAGCTTCATCGTCAGGCCGGGGGGAAAGCGCAGCGAGCGCGCCGCCGCCTGCTGCATGGTGCTGGTGGTAAAAGGTGGGTCGGGCCGGCGGTTCTTGCACAGCGTCTCGCTGCTCTCCACCCACCACAGCGCCGCCTTCAGGTCGCCGCCGGGCGCTAGGTCGTCTATGATCCGCTGCGCGTCCGACTGCGTCTTTAGCTCCGGCTTCTGCTTGCCGATCCGCCACAGTTGGGCCAGGAAGGGCGCCGGTGCGGGCTGGCCTTCCTCGGCCTGCTGCGCCAGCCGCGCCTCCAGCGTCCAGTACTCCTCGGGGACAAAGGCCTCGATCTCGCGCTCGCGGTCCACCACCAGCCGCAGGGCGACCGTCTGCACCCGTCCCGCCGACAGGCCGCCGCCTTTCTTGCGCGGGCCGGCCCGCCCGCCCCTGACCCGCTGCCACAGCAGGGGGCTGACCTGGTACCCGACCAGCCGATCGAGGATGCGCCGCGCCTGCTGCGCCTCCACCAGGTGCTCGTCGAGCGGGCCGGGCTGGTCCATGGCAGCCTGGACCGCCGCCGGGGTGATGGCGTGAAAAGCGACCCGGTGGACTGGGACGCCTTTGGGCAGCTTGAGCACCTGGAGGACGTGCCAGGCGATCGCTTCCCCTTCGCGGTCGGGGTCGGTGGCCAGATAGATGCTGGCCGCCCCCTGCGCCGCCTGGCGCAGGCGCTGGATCGTCTTGAGCTTGCCGGGGGCGGTCACGTAGCGGGGTGAAAAACCCGCCTCCAGGTCGACGCCAAGCTCCTTTGCTGGCAGGTCGCGCACGTGGCCCAGCGAGGCCACTACCCGGTAGCCCGGCCCCAGGATGCCCGACAACGTTTTCGCCTTCGCCGGCGACTCGACGATCACCAGGTTGGGACTCATGAGGTAAGTATACTCAGAAACCAGCTTTTGACAACAGCCAGCGTCAAGCGTATAATCTACTTGACTCAACAAAGGAGTTGCCATGCCCTTTCGGGCGCCACGACAAATGAAATCAGGCCGCCGCCGCCACCCACCACACCATCCGTGTAATCCGTGGCAATCCGTGTCATACTTGATCCAGGCAGCTATTCTCAGCAAAGCATCCATCACCTTCGTTGCCTTTGTGTCCTTTGTGGTTACATGATTTTTTAAGGAGGAAATCCCATGAAACTCAAACCCACCCGCATGATCTGTGTCCTGGCCATCCTGCTGGGACTCCTGGGCAGCCTTCCCCCCATGCCGGCTGCCGCATCTCGAGTTGTCCCACAGGCTGCCCTGGCTCCGTCGCCCTGGTACGCCCGGGGCGATTTCAACGGCTGGGGCACGGCCAACCCGATGG